>JAKJGV010000130.1 GCA_022704185.1 Verrucomicrobiota bacterium | reverse complement strand
GCCCCAATACCTTGAACCGCTATCCGCACGAATTCAGCGGCGGGCAGCGCCAGCGGATCGGGATCGCGCGCGCGCTGGCCGTTGAGCCGCAGCTTCTCATCGCCGACGAACCGGTGTCGGCGCTGGATGTCTCCGTGCAGGTCCAGATCCTGAACCTGCTCAAAGACCTCAAAACGCAGATGAACCTTTCCTACATCTTCGTGGCGCACGACCTCGCGGTCGTTCGTTACGTGAGCGACCGGGTCATGGTGATGTACCTCGGCCGGATCGTTGAATCCGCGCCGGCCGGGGTGTTGTACGGCGCTCCCGCCCATCCATACACCGAGGCGCTTCTCGCGGCGGTGCCGGATGTCGAGCGCGGGTTGCGCGCGCGGATGGAAGGACGCCGGCGGGCCGCGCTGCAGGGGGATATTCCCTCGGCGACGCGGATCATACCGGGCTGCCCGTTTCACCCGCGCTGTCCGCGCGTGCGTGACCGCTGCCGCGTGGAAGTGCCCGCGTTGCGGGATGTGGCGCCGGGCAGGCAAAGCGCATGCCATTTCGCGGAGACTCTGTTGGGGGGCTCGTGAGCAAGGTCGGCGATTTTCAAGTCCTTCACGTGGATTCCTCCACCGGTGCGCGGCTCGGTCGCCTGACCACGGCGCACGGCGAAGTGGACACCCCGGTGTTCATGCCGGTCGGCACGCAGGCCACCGTCAAGGCCATGACGCCGCAGGAACTGCTAGACCTGGACACCCAGATTGTCCTCGGCAACACGTATCATCTGCACATCCGCCCCGGGGAGAAGATCATCGAGAAATGCGGCGGCTTGCACCGGTTCATGGGCTGGCCGCGCGCGATCCTCACGGATAGCGGAGGATACCAGGTGTTCAGCCTGGCGAAGCTGAATCGGATCAGCGACGAAGGGGTCGAATTCCAGTCCCATTTTGACGGGGCGCGGCACTTCCTCGGGCCCGTGGAAGTGATGGAAATTCAGAGGCGTTTGGGCTCGGATATCGCCATGGTCCTCGACGAGTGCACCCCTTATCCATGCGACCGGAATTACGCTTGCAAAGCCCTGGAACGCACCCTAGCATGGGCGGCCTTATGTGCTCGGCAGCCCCGTGCTGACGGGCAATTGGTCTTTGGAATTGTGCAGGGCAGCGTGTACGACGATCTGCGGGCCCGGTGCGCCTCGGAGCTGGTCGGAATAGGGTTCGACGGCTACGCCATCGGCGGCGTGAGCGTCGGCGAGCCCGATGAGCTGATTATAAAGGGCATCGACGACAGCATCGGAAGCCTGCCGGCGGATAAACCCCGCTACCTGATGGGCGTCGGCACGATGCACCATATGATCGAGGCCGTCGCGCGCGGGGTGGACATGTTTGATTGTGTGATCCCGACGCGCCTGGCCCGTCACGGAACCGCGTTTACCCGGAAGGGCCGCTATCCCGTGAAAGCCGCGGCGTACAGCGAGGACGCGCGCCCGATCGAAGAGGATTGCGGGTGTTATGCCTGCCGCAATTTCTCGCGGGCCTATGTCCGGCACTTGATGAATACGGGTGAGATCCTGGGCATACGGCTCCTGAGCCTGCACAATCTGTTCCGGTATCGGGAGTTCATGAACGAAATACGGAAGGCGATCGCGGAGAACCGCCTTGCGGATTATCAGCGGCACACAGGCCTCGGCCAGCAGGATCGGGGCGAAAAGGACAGGGAATCGAACGAATGAGCAGCTTCTCAATGACGATATTGGCCATGGCGCCCGCGCAGGGGCAGGAACAGCAATCCCCGGTTTTCATGTTCGGCTGGCTGGGCATCATGCTGGTGATCTTTTACTTCATGTTGATCCGGCCCCAGCAGCGCCGCGAGAAGGAGCGGCGCGCGTTGCTCGAGAATATCAAGAGCGGCGACCGCGTGTTGTTTTCCGGCGGCATCATCGGCATCGTCACGAACGTGAAAGACAAGACCTTCACCATCAAGGTGGCGGATGGCGTGAAGCTGGAGGTCAGCCGGATCGCGGTTTCCCAGGTGCTCGGCAAGGGGGAAGCGCCTTCGGACGCGCCGGCGGCATAGCGCGGAGTGTTCTCGCGGAATCCCGGGTTTAAAAGCGGAGCGGATGAATCATGGATAAGAATGCATTGTGGAAATGGTTGATCTTGATCGTGCTCGTGTGCTGGTCACTGGTACTGGTGACCCCGGTCCACGAGAAAGTGAAGCTGGGTCTCGACCTGCGCGGCGGCACGAGCTATGTGCTCGAGGTGGACGTTTCGCAGTTGGACGACGACGCGAAGCGGGATGCACAGGCCCGCGCGCTGGAAGTGATCCGCAACCGCGTGGACAACATGGGCGTCGCGGAACCCATCATCTATCCGGAACCCGGCAACAACCGCATCATCGTGCAGATCCCCGGCCTGCGCGCCGACGACCGCGCGCGCGCCATCAAGAACCTCAAGAGCGCCGCGTACCTTGAATTCCGGATGGTGCATCCGAAGAATGACGAGCTCGTGGACGCGCTCTACGAAAAGAACCTCGCACCCGCGGGATACAAGATCGTCTCCATAGACGAGCAGCTGTACAACGGGCAGTGGAAGGCGGTCAAATACCTCAAGCGCGATGAGAAGGTTGATGCGGCGGAAATCACCGGCGATGAGGCGCGGAAACGGCTCCGCATGTTCCAGGCGCCCGCGGGTTACGACTTCATGCTCATGAAGGAGGAAAGCCAGGGCCAGGAAGTGTTCAGGCCCCACTTCGTGAGCCGCCGCGCAGAGCTGAAGGGCGATGCCCTCAAGAACGCCGGCGTAGACTACCAGCAGTTCGGGCAACCGATCGTCACCCTGCGATTCGACGCGAAGGGCGCCAAGCGCTTCGCCGCGGTGACTTCCGACTACGCGCCGGGCGGCGCGAAGAACCCGAGCCTCGAAGGCCGGCGGTACCTCGGGGTTGTTCTGGACGACACGCTCTATTCGGCCCCGCTGATCAAGACCGCCATTCACGGCGGGTCGGCGATCATCGAGGGCAGCTTCTCCCTGAGGGAAGCGCAGGACCTTTCCATCGTCCTGCGGGCGGGCGCGCTGCCCGCGCCGGTGGAGGTTGTCGAGGAACGGACCGTGGATCCGTCGCTGGGGCGTGACTCGATCGAGAGCGGCGGTCGCGCGGCGGTCTATGGAGCCATTGCGGTTGTCGTGTTTATGGTGGCGTACTACTTTCTGTGCGGAATGGTGGCCAACCTCGCCTTGCTGCTGAACATCATCCTTCTCCCCCTCGGTATGATGGCCGTGTCCGGCATCTTCAGCCTGATGGATGCAGGAGGACTGGGCGCCACGATCAGCCTTCCCACGCTGACGCTGCCGGGCATCGCCGGTATCGTTCTGACGCTGGGCATGGCGGTGGACGCCAACGTGCTCATCTTCGAGCGCATGCGCGAAGAGCAGCAGCAGGGCAAGCGGTTCGCAGCGGTCGTTTCCGCGGGCTACGATAAGGCGTTCAGCGCGATCTTCGACTCGAATATCACCACCATCATCGCCGCCGCGATCATGTTCTGGCTGGGTTCCGGCCCGGTGCGCGGCTATGCCGTCACGCTGACCGCCGGCATCCTGTGCAGTATGTACACCGCCATCGTGGTCACCCGCATGGTCTTCAACCTGCTGATCCGCTACACCAAGGTCGAGCGGCTCAGGATGTTGGAACTGTTCGGCGAGACGAAGATTGATTTCATCGGCAAGCGCTACGTAGCCATCGGGCTTTCGCTGGTGGTGATCATCGGTTCCATGTTGCTGGCCTTCAAGAAGGGCATGGGCAATTTCGGCGTGGACTTCACCGGTGGCGCAACGGTGACCTTCGAGTTCAAGGATAAGGTGCCGGTCGAGGATGTTCGTTCGACGCTCGGGAACGCCGGAGTCAAGAGCCCCATGATCCAGTATCAGAAGGTGGTTGGCATCGAAGGGGCGGAAAGCATCTCGGAATATCTCGAAGTCAAGGTTGGTTTCGAGGATGGTGACAAGGTCGTGGAAACACTGACCGGCGCCTGGGCGGATTACCAGGTTCTTCAGAAGGACAGCGTGGGACCCCAGATCGGGAAAGAGCTCCAGAGAAAGGGTGTCATTGCGCTGGTGGTGGCGCTGTTCGGCATGATCCTGTACATCTCGTGGCGTTTCGAGTTCGGTTTCTCCGTGGGGGCGGTCGTGGCCCTCCTCCACGATGTGCTGGTGACGGTCGGCTTGTTCTGCGTGCTGGATAGACAGCTGAGCATAACCAGTATCGCCGCGCTGCTGACGATCGTCGGTTATTCGGTCAACGACACGATCGTGATATTCGACCGTATCCGCGAGGACTTGAAGCTGTATCGCGGCAAGAGTTTCAGGGAAATCGCCAACATCGGCATCAACCAGACGCTCAGCCGAACGGTGTTGACCACTCTGACCACCCTGTTCACGGTCGTGTCGTTGCTCATCTTCGGCGGCGGGGCCATCTACGATTTCGCGCTGGCCCTGTTCATCGGCATGATCGCGGGCACCTATTCGACCATATTCATTGCCACGCCCGTGGCGATGATCTGGCACCCGGAGAAGAAGATCCGGGCCCAGGCCGACGCTTGAGCGGATGAAGCGCTGGATAACAGCTTCTTTCGACCGCTCAACGGCTGAAGAGATCGCGAAGGGGCTTTCCCTGCCGCCGGCTATCGCGCGGGTGCTGGCCGCGCGTGGGTTCAGGGATGTGGCGTCGGTCGCGAGCTTCCTGAACCCCCGCCTGAGCGAGGTCCGAGACCCTTTTTCGCTTCCTTCCATGGAGCCCGCGATCGAGCGAGTGTGGCAGGCGGTGGAGCAGGGACAGAGGATCGTGGTGTATGGAGACTATGATGCCGACGGCATCACGGCCACGGCGCTGCTGGTGCGGGTTCTCCGTTCGCTGGGCGCCCGGGTGACCCCGTTCCTCCCGCATCGGGTGGATGACGGCTACGGGCTTGCGGAAGACACGCTCCAGCGGTGTGCTGACGCTCTGAAGCCGGAGCTCGTGGTTACCGTGGATTGCGGCACCTCTTCCGTGGATGCGGCCGCCAAGGCGAAGGCCCTGGGTTTCGACGTGGTCGTCACCGATCACCATGAACCGTCCGGCGCGAACGCGCCCGTCACCGCGCTGGTCAATCCCAAGCTGGGTTCGGACGAAAACGCGCGCGATCTTGCCGGCGTCGGTGTTGCGTTCAAGCTTTGCTATGCGCTTCTCAAACATGCGCGCACCCGGAAGCACGCGGCCGCCGCCAGCTTGGATTTGCGGGCGTACATGGATCTCGTGGCGGTGGGGACGATCGCTGATATCGTTCCTCTCACCGGAGAAAACCGCATCTTCGCAAGGCACGGACTCCAGCAGCTCAACCGGAATGCCTGCACCGGGTTGCGCTCGCTGGCTGAAGTCAGCGGAATACGGGACGAGTTGGATGCATATCACGTGGGCTTCATGTTGGGGCCGCGTCTCAATGCCGCCGGCCGCATGGGCGATGCCGAAATCGCGTT
>JAKJGV010000012.1 GCA_022704185.1 Verrucomicrobiota bacterium | reverse complement strand
TCCACGTTGAGCTCGGCCCGGCCGGCCGGGCGCACCTCGCGGATGGCATGGTAGGAATCGTAGAGCGACGGGCGGATCAGGTCGTTCATGCCCGCGTCCACGATGACGAATTTCTTGGACGGGCCGTTCTTGATGTACTGCACCTGTGTGACGAGGATGCCCGCGTTTCCGACCAGGAATCGGCCGGGCTCCAGGACGACGGACAGTTTCAGGCGCCGCAGCACGGGCAGCACGATGTCCGCGAAATGGGCGGGGTCGAGCGGCGCCTGCGTCGGGCGGTACGAGATCCCGAGTCCGCCGCCCATGTCTATATACTTGAAGGAAGGCCAGCGGGCTTTCAGCTCGTGGCACAGATCCTCCACTTTCCGCAGCGCGTGCGCGTACGGCGCGGAGGACAGGATCTGCGAGCCGATATGCATGTGCAGGCCGACGATTTCGAGCCCGGGCAGCCGCGCGGCGAGGGCGTAGGCTTTCTTCGTGCGGCTGAGGTCCAGGCCGAACTTGTTCTCTTTCTTGCCGGTGCTGATGTACTTGTGCGTCTGCGGGTCCACGTCCGGGTTGACGCGCAGCGCGACGCGCGCGGTGCGGCGAAGGCGGCGCGCGCATTCGGAAATGCGCTCCAGCTCCGGCTCGGACTCGACCGTGAAGAAGAGGATATCCTGTTTCAGCGCGTACTCGATGTCCGCGCGTGTTTTGCCGACGCCGGCGAAGGCGATCCTGGAGGCGGGCACGCCCGCGCGAAGCGCGCGGAACAGTTCGCCGCCGGAAACGACGTCCGCGCCCGCGCCGAGTTTCGCGAAGGTGTGGATGACCGCCGCGTTGGTGTTGGTTTTGACCGAGAAGCAGATCAGCGGTTTCACCGCGCGCAAAGCGGCGGCGAGCGCCCGGTACTGGTCGCGCAGATGACCCTGGCTGTAGACATAGAGCGGGGTCCCGTACCGCGAGGCCAGCTCCTCCACCGCCACGCCCTCGGCATGAAGCCGGTTTTCCCTGTATGTGAATGATTCCATGACGCGTGAGAGTTGTCGGTTACTTGTTATCAGTTATTTGTTGTCCGTCAACTGATAACGGATAACCGATAACTAATAACTCCTCATCTCCTTTTCGTGCGTGCGCGGACGCGGAGGCGGAGGGCGTTGAGCTTGATGAAGCCGGTGGCGTCGCCCTGGTCGTAGCCGATGTTTCCTTCGAAGCTGGCCATGCGCGGGTCGAACAGCGATTGCGGAGACTTGCGTCCGGCGATCGAGCAGGTGCCCCGGTAGAGTTTCAGCCGCGCGGTGCCGGTGACGCATGCCGCAGCCTCGTCCATCGCCTTCTGCAGCATCTCGCGCTCCGGCGCGAACCAGAATCCGTTGTACACCAGTTCGGCATATCGCGGGATGAGCGAATTGCGCAGGTGCAACACTTCGCGGTCCATGGTGATCTGTTCCACCGCCTCGCGCGCCTTGTGCAGGATCGTGCCGCCCGGCGTCTCGTACACGCCGCGGCTTTTCATGCCGACAAAACGGTTTTCGACGAGGTCCGCGCGTCCGACGCCGTGCTTGCCGCCGAGCCTGTTGAGCGTCTGCATGATCTTCAGCGGGCTCATTTTGCGCCCGTTCACGGCGATCGCGTCGCCGCGTTTGAACTCGATGGTGACGTATTCGGGCCTGGCCGGCGCCTTTTCCGGCGCGACGCTGAGCTTGAACATCCCCGCGGGCGGTTCGGCCCACGCGTCCTCGAGGATGCCGCCTTCGTAGGAGATGTGCAGCAGGTTGCGGTCCATGGAGTACGGCTTCTTCGCCGACGCCTCGACCGGGATGTTGTGACGGCGGCAGTATTCGATCATCGCCTTGCGTCCGGTGAACTGCTCGCGATAGCGGGCCTCGCGCCACGGAGCGATGACGCGGACGTCCGGCATCAGCGCGTAGGCGGTGACTTCGAAGCGCACCTGGTCGTTGCCCTTGCCGGTGGCGCCGTGCGAGATCGCCTGCGCGCGGTTCTCGCGCGCGATCTCGACCATGCGTTTCGCGATGAGCGGCCGCGCGATGGAGGTGCCGAGGAGATAGCCGGACTCGTACACGGCGCCGGCGCGCAGCATGGGGAAGATGAAGTCGCGCGCGAACTCGTCGCGCAGGTCGTCGATGTAGATTTTCGATGCGCCGGTCCGGCGCGCCTTTTCGCGCAGGCCGCTGAGTTCCTCTTCCTGTCCGAGGTCGGCGGCGAACGCGATGACCTCCGCCTTGTAGGTTTCGACGAGCCACTTGAGGATGACGGACGTGTCCAGCCCGCCGGAATACGCGAGGACGATTTTCATGATTTCGGATTCTCCATTCTGTTGCACGCGAAAGGGGAATATTTGCAGAGGGTCCGTGACGAGTCGAGTTTGAATGGCGAAAGTCGCCTGCTCGAATGCGCGTTTCGGGGCGGTGGGGATGTCCCCAAAGCGCAGCCGGAAAGGCCTGTGCGGGAGGGGATAACGGCGACTCGTCTGGAAAGCGTGAGAGGCGCTCTTGACGCGAAAACAGGCCTAGTGTAACGTTTTACTAACATGCGGTGGAAAAGGGTTCCACAGGGCCTCTCTACTCGCTCGAAATGCGGCGGTACTTTCTTATTAGGGCAGCGGATTCGTACATACACAGGTGCAGAAATGGCAAGCAGCAACACCGGCGGAAAAAAAACCTTCATCGCATGCGCGGCACTCCTGTTCCTGGCGGCGGCGGTTGCGGCGGGCAATGGCAACGTGCATGTGTCCCGCTTCTGGCACAACCACCAGCCGCTCTATTGGCCGGAGTGGAACAGCAACGGCGACCAGACGTCGCGCGGGCAGTATGCGTGGGATTCCATCGTGCTCAAGCCGGGGCAGAACTACGGCGGCATCAGCCCGAACTACCATCCCGAAAACGATCTCGGGAACATCTTCGGATTGGACGATCGCAGGAACGCTTACCAGGGCGGGCCGCGCGCGTCGCTGACCACGTTCTCGGGCGGCGGGTTCGCGTTGAGCTATTCCGGATCGCTGATCGACAACATTCGCCAACTGGGCGGCGGCGGACACCTCGGATACGGCGGCGGGTGGGCGGACGGCAATCGCGAGGCGAGAGGCTGGGGCCGGCTCGACCTCGTCGGATTCACGTATCATCACTCTCTCGCGCCGCTGCTCCCGAAGGAAGTGTTCCGCAAGGAACTTCAGATCTTCAAGCAGGCGTGGTGGAAGGCGTGGAACGGCAATCCGAATCTCAGTGATCACTCGAAAGGTTTCTTCCCGACGGAGATGGCTTACTCCCGGCACCTCATTGATGTGCTGGTGGACGAGGGCTACGAGTGGGTCATCGTCCCCAGCCACCACATCAGCCGTACCTCGCCCAGCTACAACACGAAGGCGAATCCCGAGGGCTCGTACAACATTTTCTCAAGCCCGCCGAACAAGTCCGATCAACTGGGTCCGACATACAACGAAGGCTGGTGGTACAGTGAGCCCAATCCGGGCAACGCCGCGTGGAACGTGTCGCCGTTCGCCTACCAGTTGCACAAGGTCAAATACGTCAACCCCGACACCGGCGCCGAGAAAACGATGATCGCCGTGCCGTCCGACGACGTGCTGAGCTATCGGTACGGTTATGCGAACGAGGGCGTCGGCAAGATCAACGATTTCATTTCGCCTTTCGCAACCGATCCAAACCGCCCGGTGATCGTGATGCCTTCGACCGACGGGGACAACGCGTGGGGCGGCGGCAGCAGCTCGTGGATGGAAGCGACGCCGCAGTTGTTCAACGAATCGGCCAGCAAGGGCTACGTCAAGGACATGCCGGGCTCCTTCGTCAACGCGTACAAGGCCAACGCGCCGGTGACGCACATCGAGGACGGCGCGTGGATCTTCCCCGAGATGTGTTACGGCTCGCCCAACTTCATGAAGTGGATTGAGCCGCCGCTCTACAACACGGCGATCAGCGCGACGAACCGGTATCCGGGCACGCAGGCGGACCTGGAGTCGCCCGGCTTCGCGCTGAAATTCTTCAGCTATGCCCCGCTGATGGCCGGCGCGAACTGGTGCATCACCGCCGAGCAGATCCTGCGCGACCAGGGCGGCGACGTGCAGGCGTGGAAGATCCAGGCGCCGTACGATTGGGACGGGTCGTGGACGAGCCCGAACGACGTCGAGCTGGCGTGGCATATTTACCTTAAAGGATTGGACTCCGGCTTCAACTACTACGGCGGGCTCGGAAACGACGACGAGAACAAGCCGGCCCTCGCGACGAAACGCGCAATCGACAAGCTGCAGAGTTTCATGTCCACGCGAATGCACCTGGACCAGACTCCGCCAACCGTGCTCAAGCCGCAGCGCTTCCCCTACAACCCGGGGTGGTACACGTTCGGCTGGTTCAACAACATCGTGGGCGACACGCGGTTCCTGAAGAAGATGCCCTCCGAGTTCTACGTCTGGACGCACGCCTACGACGTTTCCGGCATCACCAGCATCAGCGTCAAGGTCCGCCTGGACAACGACGGCGTGAACACGATGGCGAACAACCAGAATGAAATGTACGCCGACGGTTCGGATGTGGGCTCGTGGGTGACGGTGCCGATGACCAAGCGCGTGCTGCCCAAGACGCGAAGCGGGTTGAACACCGCGGCGTCCAACGGTCAGATTGACTACTTCGTATTCGACCCGGCGTTCTGGGCCAACCCGGTCATCGCCGACTACTACTTCGCGAAGATCACGGATGCGACGGTGCCCAACTTCCGCGGCAAGCTGCTGGACTACTACATCGAGGCGACGGACGCGCGCGGCAACGTGCACAAGTCCGAAATCCAGCATGTGTGGGTCGAGGATGACGGACAGGGCGGGCCGGTTTCCTCGGTCACATTCTCCACCGATCCGCGCGACTGCGCGCCGCTGGCGGTGACCTTCAACGCGGCGGGCGGCGCCCTCGAAGGCGTGAGCCCGGTCTATCAGCAGATCAGTTTCGACGGCGGCTCGACGTGGAGCAACCGGCTGATGGTAAACGCCGGCGCGAACCACTGGGTGTATACGAACCAGGTTCCCGACAACGCGCCGAGCGCCACGGTGTGGTTCCAGAACACAGCCGGTGATGTCGTTGACAGCAACAACGGCAACAACTGGAGCACGGCCATTCGCGATTGCGACGCCCCGGTGGGGCCGTCCGCCGTGGTGACGGTGCCCGAGTCGCCGAACAGTTGCGATCCGATCACAATCCGCTACTACCCGAATGAAGGGGTGCTGCAGACCGCGACCAACATCAAGATCCACATCGGGCGGAACGGCTGGGCGGACGTGATCGATCCGGACCCGGGCATGACGAAGGTCGGGTACTACTGGGAATACACGTACGTCACGCCGACGAACACGTGGCAGGTGGACATGGTGTTCAACAACGGCGCGGGCGTGTGGGACAACAACAACAAGAACGACTGGCACATCCCGGTCATCAACTGTGGGACGAGCACGCCTCCCGCCACGGTGTCCATCAACCCTCCGAGCCCGACGGGCTGCGACCCGATCGTCATCACGTATAACCCGTCCGGCCGCGAACTGGTGGGGGTGTCGCAGGTCTACATCCACATCGGCCGCACGGTGAACGGCGTTCGCTGGCGCGACGTGATCCTTCCCAATCCCGCGATGACCCAGAGCGGCGCGAACTGGACGTACACCTACCATCCGGTTCCGGGCACGGAAGAGATCAGCATGGTCTTCAACGACGGCGGGGCGATCTGGGACAACAACGACGACAATGATTGGCATTTTGCCGTGGACGGCTGCGAGGAACTGCCGACGGGACTGGTCATCACGAATCCGGCGGCCGATATCGCGGTGGCCAACGGGGTTTCTTCGTACGACATGTCGGGCGTTGGCGACGGGGTGATCGGCCACATCGTGTGGTCCAACGCGCTCACGGGCGTTTCGGGCATCTTCCCCGCGGCCGCGTCGTGGACCGTTTCGGGGATCGCGCTCGGGGTCGGCGGCAACGACATCTCGGTCCGGGGCACGAACGTGATGATGGGCGGAACAGCCACCAACGCGATAGACAATGCCTCCGACGCCGCGTACAGCGGCGGGTGGAACAACGGCAACAACGGGGGAACGGGCTTTGGCGGTTGGGTGCTTTACAACGACGCGAATGCGGGCCGCTTCATCGGCGCCCACGGGTGGGGCATGTGGTCCCATGAAGGCGGCAATCTCTCCGAGGCGATTCGTCCGTTCTCCTCGCCGCTGGGCACGGGACAGACCTTCTCGGTGCGGATGAAGAACGGCTGGCTCTGGGAAAGCGGCGGCTCGGTCGGAGTGGCGCTGCGGAACAGCGGTGGCGCTACGTTGTGGGAATTCTTCTTCAACGGCGGCGACTTCTACTACAGCCGAAGCGGCGGGACCACGGATGTGGACTGGACCGATGCCGGCGTTGACCTGGCGTTCACACTGACCGCGACCAACGCCTATAACCTTTCGGTGACCCCCGTCGGCGGCTCGGAGCGGTTGTATTCCGGCGCGGTAACGGGCGAGATCGCGCAGTTCCGCGCATGGTCCTACAACAACGGGACCAGCGACGGGCAGAATGCGAATCGGGATTACTTCGTCAACAACCTGAAGATCACCAGCCCGACGCCGAGCGGGGCGGACGATTTCTCCGACAGCGTGATCATCACGCGCGCGGGTGACCCGTGGACGACCGACAGCAACAGCGACGGCATCCCGGACGGATGGTACTTGCGTTACGGATTCAATCCGTATGGCGACTCGATTGCGAACATAGATTCGGACAATGACGGAGTGCTGAACGGCGAGGAATACGTGGCGGACACCAACCCGGTCAACGAACATTCGATGTATCCGAACCGTATCGAGGAGTGGACGCCCGGCGACGCGGTCCTCCTGATCCAGGTGGGTCCGCCGACGACCAACAGCCGGCTTTACGACGTATGGGTGACGACGAACCTGCTCAACCCGGTCTGGACTCCGCGCAATCTGAATGTGCCGGGAGCGCTCAATGGCGGCGCCTTGTGGCTCAGCGTGACCAACCAGGGCGAGGGCGGGTACTACCGCAGCGGCGTGAGGTTGCCGTAAGTGGACGTTGAAGAAGTGAACCTGAGGAGAAACGGAACATGACGAAGCAGTGCAGACGGATCGGGTGGTTTGGGCTTTTGCTGTGGCTGGCCGCATCGCTGGGCGTGATGGCGGCGCCGTATGTTTCGGTGAACGGCGCGAACGCCGATTACCGGACCTTCACGTACTACATCAACGAGCCCGGCGATTCGGAGACGGTTTACGTGGACTTCTGGCCGAACGAAGCCAATGTCACGAAGGCGCAGGTGTGGCACAACGTCGGCCGTCGCGACCGCGCGACGCTGGGCGACCAGGATTCCGTGAGTGATCCCGGGCCCGCGCCGGAAGGGACGAACTACTTCGTGGCCACTCCGATGACCGCGGGCGACGGGGGCAAGTGGTACGTCGCCCTCCCTGTCAACAAGACCGGCGCCTATCGGCTGAACTGCCGGTACAAGGTCTCCGGCGATTCGAACTGGCGCTGGGCCGGCATTCGCGATGCCGCGGTGGTGGTTTCGCCCAAGAAAGCGCGCGATGTCATCCTCTACGAAATGCAGGCGAACGTCATCAACGCCTCCGGCGACACGTTTGAAACCCGCAGCACGTTCGAGGACTTCCTCAATCCCGCGAAGCCGGCCAACCTGGACCACTTCACCAACCTCGGGGTCAATACCCTTTGGATCCAGCCGATCCACCCGATCGGATCGCACTACTGCGTCGTGGATTCGCCCGGCAGCCCGTATTCGATTCAGAACATGTGGGAGGTCGCGCCGTTCCACAGCCAGGGCAACACGCGCGAGGCCTCCATGGTCGCGTTCAGCAACTTCGCCGCCTCGGCGAAGAGCAAAGGCATCGACTTCTTCTTCGATATCATCTTCAATCACAGTTCGTGGGACGCGGAGATCGGTCGCGATCCGAACAACCCCTCGCAGGCGGCCTCGAATCCGACCGCGCTGATCAAGGATCTGCTCCCGCAGTGGTATTCGCGCTACGTCAACGGGGCCTACCTGCCCTGCGGCGAGTACGACTACAACCAGGCGGACTTCCATTACTCGTATCCCGCGCGCCACGCGGGCGAGATCGGCCCGGCCCCGGCCGAACGCAATGATTTCGGGAAGTGGCCGGATGTGGCGGATCTGTACTGGGGCACGTACAACGCGCTCTACAATCCGCAGACCGACAGCGATTCGTACTGGGATCCCAACGCGCAGGGCGCGGACGTCAAGCGGATGGTCGAGTACTTCGCCTACTTTGGGAAGTACTGGATCGAGAAATCCGGCGGCACGTTGAGCGGGTTCCGGTGCGACTACGCGCAGGGCATCCCGCCGCAGGCGTGGGAGTATATCGTCAACAAGACGCGCTCGGTGAAATGGGATTTCATCTTCATGGCGGAATCGCTTGACGGCGGCAACGTGTCCAAGCGCGCCGGCCGGCACATGGACATCATCAACCAGAACTGGGTGTGGCAGGTCCTGGGCGGCGGATACAACACCACCGGGCTGCGCGGCATCATTGACGGCAACAAGACCGACTATGGTTACGCGGGCATCATGCGCGGCTTGATCAACCACGACCAGAACGCTCCGGACGATGTCTGGTACAGCTTCTCGCGCTACGCGGTCGGCGCCGTCGTCGACGGCGCCCCCCAGATGTACCAGGGGCAGGAGCTCGGATACCGGAATCACTACGGGTTCTCCCAGTTCCGCAACCAGTTCGACCGTTGGATCCCGCATATCTTCAAGTGGCACAACATGCAGGAGCTTTGGAACAACCGCATCGGCATCCTGGAAGAGGCGTACCGGCGCGTCAACAAGGGCCGCCAGCGCAATATCGTGAGCCGCCTGCACGACCAGTGGTACCTCGATCGCACGAGCGGGTTGGGGCCGCACCAGCAGATTTTCTCCGTGCTGAAGTATGAGAAGTCCGGCTGGGACCCCGCGCACCAGAACGTGGTGCTTTCGTTCGTCAACTTGACCCCGTGGACCGGGCAGTCCGGCACCTTCGACTTGTCGGGCGTGACTGCGATCTACCTGAATCCGACCCGCTACTACAATGTGAAGAACCTCTGCGGCAACGATCCGAACGCCTACCTCTGGGCCGCGCCCGGCCGGACGGGGCAGGATATCATCAACAGCGGCATCTACGTGGATATGCCCGCGGACGGCAATGCCAATCCCGGCACGGCCTTCGTGCAGATGCTGAAGCTGGAAGAGCATGATGGCGGGCAGGGCGGCGTTTCCGATGTCACGTGGGTGGGCAACACCTCGCACAATCCCGCGGACGGCTCGATCGAGCCGACGTCGAACATCATGATCTACACGGAATCGTATCCGACCAACACCGGGGTGTCCGGTGAAGTGGTCTACACCGCGGACGGCGGAACGACATGGACCAACAAGGCGATGGCCAAAGGTGCCGTTTCGGGCCAGAACGACACGTGGACCGTGAACATCGGCCAGTTCCCGGCTTGCGCGGTGATCCGTTACGCCGTTGTTGTGCGTGACGACGAGGCCAAGGAGAAGTGGGATAGCAACAACGGAAGCGACTACTTCGCCTACGTCAACTGCCCCACGCTGGCCCTGCACAACGTGTCCCACTCCCCGGCGAACGGCGGCATCACGCCGAGCACGCCGATCGTGGTTTACATCGAGACCTCGCCGGAAGGCGACGCGAAGGCCGGCGCCGTCGCATACCAGGTCAACGGCGGCGACTGGACCAACAAGGCGCTTACGTTCGGCGGAGACGGAGCGGGGCCGGGCGAGGATCGTGATTGGTGGAGTGCCAGCCTCGGGCCTTATGCCCCATGTTCGACCGTGCGGTACGCGATCGTGGTTTATGACGCGTCCAGCAACGAGGTCTGGGCGAACAACAACAACGCCGATTACTGGGCGTATGTGAACTGCATGGACCTGGCGATCACGAATCCGCCGACCGACATTCAGGTGGCGAACGATGTGCTGGCCTACACGGTGCAGGGCACCTCCTATGGCAGCCTGTCGTCGCTGTTGCGATGGACGAACCAGGCCACGGGCGGGACGGGAACGGCCCCGACGGCCGGTCAGTGGAGCGTGGCGGACATCCCCCTGACGACCGGCGCCAACGTGATCGTGGTGAGCGCGACCTACACCAGCGCGGTGACCAGCACGGTGGCGTGGGATTCGCCGACGAATGCTTCGTACAACGCTGGTTGGACTAACACCACCGGCGGCGGCAGCGGTTTCGGCAACTGGACGTTGACGGCCGGCGCGAATGCGGGACATTTTCGCTCCACGCAGGCCGACGGCACCAACATGAACGTCGGCGCGGTCGGTTGGGGCATGTGGGCGCACACGGATTCCGCGGCGGATGCCGTCCGCTCGTTCAGCAACGCGCTGGCGGCGGGCGATGCCTTCCACCTGCGATGGGACAACAACTGGATCAAGGACGATCCGCAGGGTTCGGTGGGTTTTGCGTTGCTGAACGGCGACAGCAATGCCCGGTTTGAGTTCATGTTCATCGGCGGCGGTACGAACTACGTCGTCAACGACGCGGCGGCAGGCAAGCATACCGGCATCCCGTGGACCGGCGACGGCCTCGACATCACCTTCAGGCTGACCGGGACCGACAGTTACCGGCTGGAGATCGGTTCGTATGTCATCACCGGAACGCTGGCGCAGGCTGCGACGGCTATCACGCAATTCAAGGCGTGGAATTGGAGAGCCGGAGTGAATTGGCAGTACAACTTCTATCTCGGCGAAATGAGCGTGACGAGGCTCACTTTCACCACCAGCAGTCTCTCGGATTCGGTGACCATTACCCGGGCGGCGCAGGAGGAATTCGTGGACACCGATGGCGACGGGATCCCGAACTGGTGGGAAATCCAGTACTTCGGCGGACCGACGAGCGCCGTGGCCTCGGCACAGGCGGCCAACGGGGTTAACACCCTGCTGGAATCGTACATCGCCGGGCTCGATCCTCACAACGAGGATGCGTTCCTGCTCGTGGAGCCGATGAGCATTCCGGCCGTGGGCCTGCAAGTGAGCTGGTACTCGGCGGCGGGCCGCGTGTACCAGATCCATCGCTGCACGGACCTTGTGACCGGTTTTGGGCCGCTGGAGACCGGGCTCTCGGCCACGCCTCCGCTGAACACGTACCATGACGCCGGTGCTACAGGGGCAGGCCCCTATTACTACCGGATCGTTGTGGAGGTTGCGCCGTAGCCTTGACCGTTGCGATGACCCCCTGCGGGTTTCCGCCCGCAGGGGGTTGTCTTTTCTGCGGCCCGATCACAACACCCTTGCCGTTCCGGGAGGGGCAGCGGCCCGCTGCCTGATCTCCAGTTCGCGAATCGGCGCCCCTACATCAACCCCCGATCGAAGTTTCCGACGTGCGTTCGCGGGACGGCGCGCCCTGCCCGGAGCGTCCGCCAGATCTCCGCAACGGCTCGAGGTTCGTACGTGCGATACAGGAAGTCCGCGCGGAACGAGCGCGCGCCCGCCGCGACGAGTTGAGGGATCTGCGCGCCCCATCCGAGCGCGAGTTCGCCGATCACAACGGTCCGGCAGCCGCGGTCCAGGGCGATCACGTGATCTCCGTGGGAAGACTCCATGCTCAGCGGCTCGGATTTGCATCGGCCGGGCCCGGGGCACGCGCCGTCCAGGTTCGCGCGCACACAGTTGTCGGCGATGAAGAGCGGCGTGTCCTGGTAGACGACCACGGTGGCGAGGGCGCCGCAGGCGCCCAGCAACGCGCGCAGATTCTCGATCCCGTCTTCGGGGGAAAGCGTCACTCGCGACGCGCCCATGTCCAACACCTGGCGCGCGGCCGTGGCGTTCATCACGTAGATGGACCAATCCGCGGACAGGTCCTTGAATTCGGAGCCCAGGAACCGCCACGCGGAGGGGTTGGCCGCCTCCCACCGGGTCCAACCGGCGGAGCGCAGCGCGCCGAGCTGCTCCTGCAGGAACGCGCGTTCGTGGCTGCGCGTGATCATCGGCAGCGCGAGCCGGATGCGATCGCGGCCGATGATCGCGGCAAGAGCGTCCAGTTCCCCGAGAAGCTTCTTCGGAGGGATCCGCTCGATCGCGAGCACAACCTCGTTCACGCTTTCCCAATCGTCCAACTGAAACGCCGCGAGGTGCTCGAAGCGATCGGTCTTGAGTGACCAGCGCGGTTCACTCTTGCTTTCAGCCTTGCGGGGTGCATCGGCCGACACGGCTTGCTGAACGGCCGCCACATGACGGTCAAAGCGGCCTGCGATCTCCTTGTCCAGTTGCGCCAGGACATTTCTGCGGAGGTCGTTCAGGGCCGAAACGGGCACAAACAAGCGGTCCGGATTGTCAACGTCGAGCTTGCTAAGGGAAAATCGCGTGTCACCTGTTTTGTCGAATGCCTTCCGCGCCGCGGTTTCGGTGGCATGCGCGTCGCGCGCGGGGGAGAACGGCCCGGCGATTGTTTCCGACGCGCGTCCTCCGTCCGCGTCCTCCGCCACGGCTTCCAGCGAATCCTTGCGCACGTGCAGGGCGATGTGGAGCGCGTGCCTGCGGCGGAAGGATCCGGGTTTCGGACGCGCATAGGGATAACGACGCTTCGTGTCCTGCGACGAAGAGCAGTACACAACGGCGTTCTCCGGGATGCGCGGGCTGTCGGGCGGCAAGGCCACTTCGACCGTGGAGCCCGCCGGCGCCATGAAGATGCGGCCGGCGCGTTCCCGGTGCGAACCGGCGGGCATGCGCAGCATGTCCACGCCGAAGCCGAAAGGCTTGTCCATGCCCGGCACGTCCACCTGCAGCCCGTCGTGGCGCTCGACCGGGCGGTCGGTTTTGAACCGCAGCCAGCTCTTGCCGTCTGTGCGCAGAACACGTTCGACTCGTCCGACCGGCGTGCCGCGGTGCCCGACGAACTCCACATCAATCACCTGCGGGTTCAGGCGGTTGCGGAGATGCAGGTTGGTCCATGGGCGGCTGAAGATGGTCTGTATGTCGGCCTCGCACGCGCGCCGCTCCCCGGCAGGCAGCGTGCCGTCCAGGAGTTTCCGGTAATAGTTGACCGTGGCGGCGACATAGAGCGGACTCTTCTTCCGGCCCTCGATTTTCAGCGAACTGACACCGGACGCGCGCAGCTCCTCGATTTCGTCCGGCACGGCCAGGTCCTTCATCGAGAACGCGAACGAACCGCTGCCTGAGCCGTCCGGCAGGCGGAAGCGGTCGCGGCACATGTACGCGCATCGTCCGCGGTTTCCGCTGCGGCCGACCGTGAGCGAGGAGAAGAGGCAGAGTCCGCTGTACGAATAGCAGAGCGCGCCGTGGGCGAAGAACTCCGTTTCCACGCCCGCGTCGGCGGCGATCTCGCGGATTTCGTCCAGCGTCAGCTCGCGCGCGAGCGTGACGCGCGCGAAGCCCATGTCGCGCAGGACTTGCGCGCCCTCGAGATTGTGGATGGCCATCTGCGTGCTCGCGTGAAGGCGCAGCCGCGGGAAATGCTTGTGCGCAATCCGGTAGATCCCGAGGTCCTGCACGATCAGCGCGTCCACCCCGATGTCGGCCACCGCCGCGATCAGGTCCACCACCTCGGCCACCTCGTGCTGCAGCATGAGCGTGTTCAGCGCAACGAACACGCGGCGCGCGGGTTTCAGCGAGTGCGCGTAAGCGGTCACGCGGTCCAGCTCCTCGAGGTCGAAGTTCTCCGCGTCCGCGCGCGCGGAGAATCGGCGCAGCCCGAGATAGATGGCGTCGGCCCCGTAGTGCAGCGCGGCATAGCCCGCTTCGATGCCGCCCGCGGGGGCCATGAGCTCGGGCGAAGACGTTTTGCTCGTTGCGGTCACGATGTCCGCATTGTGCGCGAGCGTGTCGTGCGACGCAAGCGCGGCCGCGCGGGCCGGCTGCGGGGTTTACCCGCGGTGCGGGAAGCGGTATGCTGTACGCGACCGGCCGGAGCACGCGATGATATCATTGATCCTGCTGCTGTTCATTGCGACGTATGTCGCCCTGCAAATCGTGTTCTACCTGCGCGTTTGCGCGGCGTTCCGGCCCTCCGTCCTGGTCCGGCGGCTGCTCGTGCTCGGGTTGTTGCTGACGATATTCTCGCCGTTCTGGTCGCGTTTCCTGGACCGGGCCGAGGTGGAATGGCCGGCGCGCCTTGCCGGCGTCGCCGGTTACACGTGGCTGGTGTTCGTTTTCTGGTTCGCGTGCCTGGCGGTGCTCTTCTTCGCGTGGAACCTGCTGACCGCGCTCGCCGGGAAACGTTTCCCGGTGGTGCGCCGGTTCCACTGCCCGGCGCGCGGATCGGTCATCGCTTCGCTGGCGATCATCTGCGCCGCTTTCGTCTGGGGCTGGTTCGAAGGGCGCAATGTCAAAGTCGAGGAAGTCCTGATCAGCACGCCGCGGCTGGACGCTTACGCGCGTCCGATTCGGATTGTGCAGATCTCGGACGTCCACCTCGGCAAGCCGCGCGGCACGCGCTTCGCCGAAACTGTTGCGCGGAAGTTGAACGATCTGAAGCCCGACCTGCTGGTCAGCACGGGAGACCTGGTGGACTCCACGTCGCTGAACTACCATCCCGTGGCCGAGCCGTTTCGCGGAGTGCGGCCGCCGCTTGGGAAATATGCCGTGCTGGGCAATCACGAGTACTACACGGGATTGCGCGCGGCGTTGGCCTTTCACGAAGCGGCCGGATTTCGGTTGCTGCGCGGTGCGGCGGTTCAAGTCGTTCCGGGATTCACCCTGGCCGGTGTGGATGACGAAGCCGCGGAGTACACGGGGCAGGGCGGGATGACGGACGAAAGCCCGGTGCTGGCCTCGATCCATGATCAGGATTTCGTTGTGCTGCTCAAGCATCAGCCGAAAGTCTCAAGCCGGGCGCTGGGACGGTTCGATCTTCAGCTTTCGGGCCACACGCACGGAGGACAGGTTTTCCCGTTCGGCATTCTTGTGCGGATGGTCTACGGCGTGCGCGCCGGAATGTACCGGCTGAGCGACCGCAGCCTGCTTTATGTGAGCCGGGGCACGGGCCGCGTGTTCGCCCGCCCGGAAATCACGGTCTTCGTGCTCTCGCCGGCCGCCGGTGGAAAAGACCCCCAAGCGTGGTAGATTAAAGAAAAGGAGCGCGGTACTTGAAGTTCAGCAAAAAGCAGGCGGCCATTCTCGCCATCGCGACGATCTTTCTTGCCAAGGCGGACGGAGCCGATCTTCGTGGGGGGGTCGTCCTTCAGTTCGATGACGGATGGACGGAGTGGCGGACCGAGCTGGCCCCCGAGCTGGCACGCGTGGGCGGCCGCGCGACGGGTTTCGTAAACAACAAGTACATCGCCAATGAACGGATCACCCTCGACGACCTGCGCGCGCTGCAGAACGAATTCGGATGGGAGATCGGATCGCACACCGTCAACCATCACAACGCGCCGCGGTTTGTGCGACAGCACGGGCTCGACACGTGGCTGCGCCAGGAGTTCGATCCGTCGGTTGACGAGCTGCGCGCGGCGGGACTGGATGTGCGCTCGCTGGTTTTTCCGTTCAACGATTCCACGCCCGAACTCGCGCAGGCCGTGCTGAAGAAAGTGGAATCGTTCCGTCGCGCCCACAGGCTTGCGATCGCCGCCGGTCCGTGCGAGGACGGAGCGCTTCCCGGAACGTCCATTGATTCGACGCGCTTCACGCCGGTTTCGGTGATGAAGCAATGGGTGGACATGGCGCACCGGCGCAACGAGCTGCTGCTGCTCTACGGTCACCGTGTGCTGCCGGATTCCGCGTTCGTGACCGGCCGCGTGGTCAGGGTGTCGCCGCAGGAGCTGACCGTGGATGTGGATGTCGTGCTGCAGCCGGGCGAGGAGTATGCGCTGGTGCCGGATACGAAACGTCGCACCGCGTCCGCGGACCCGGTGCGGGTATCCTCCGCGGAGGGACGGATCATCCGGGTGGACGGCGGCGACCTGACGCGTGCGACCGCCGAGGGCGCCGAGTTTCTGATCGGCCCGTCGTACGGGACGCGCCTTTCAGAGTTTCGCGAGCTTATTGAATATGCCGCGGGGCGGCTCCGGTTCTTCACCGTGAGCGACGTGGTGGACGGCAAGCATCGCGATTGACGCGTTTTTCCAATGCCTGGAAAAACGGCCCGGCTTTTTTCCAATGTTTGGAAAAATCCTGCCCGCTTCTCATTTCTGAAAACCTCCCGCGTGTGTTAACCCGCGAAAAACTGCGGAAACTCGCCCGTTTGCCGCGCGGGGCATGTTTTCTGCTCAAAAGACAGTTCGAGGGACGGGAGGTCCGAATGAGGACGAAAGGTGCAGCCAAAAAATGGAAATGCGCGGAGCAGATGAACAGGTCGTACGGCATGAGGGGATCTGGATCGCGATTCTCACACTCCTGATATTCCTCATTCTCTCCCGGCTGGCCGGGGCACAATCACAACCCAAGATCACCAGGCTGATCGCCGATCCACGGAGTCCGGAGTTGCAGCTTGTGGTTCAGGGCAGCGGCGAGCCGGGCGAGGTGATCGAAGTCTACCGGCGGCCGTGGGGCAGCGGCTATGGATGTGCGCAGACGGCATGGCAGATGGCGGCCGGCGACGTGAGGGTCTCAAGCCCGACCCAGAGCCAGGTGGTGGTCGTGCTGCCCGGTGGCGCGGCAAACAATGCCTTCTACACGGTCGGGCGCGCCGACCGCGATCTCAACGAGAACGGCATCGCCGATGTGCGCGAAACGTTGCTGCAGGTTCAGGACCTGCCGTCCGAGCTGCGCGCGCGGTGGACGAGGGCCGGGCGGGGTGGATCGTTCACGAACTATTCGACGGTGGTGGACGTCAAGAGCTACGGGGCAAAAGGCAACGGGACGACGGACGACACGACGGCGATCCTGAATGCGATCAACAGCTTGAGCGGCTATGGCGTGATCTACTTCCCGGCCGGCACCTATCGCGTCACCCAGCCGCTCTACCTGAAGGCGAATACGATCCTTCGCGGCGCGGGCTCCACGCAAAGCCGATTGATCTTCGAGGGCAGCGGCACCGCGGCGCGCTGCATCGGCGTCGTGCGCTGGGACAGCAACCAGACCAACGCGTGGCGCAATGTGACGGCGGGCCTGGCGCAGGGTTCGAGCAACCTCACGCTTTCAAGCGTCACCGGAATCGCCGCGGGCGACATCGTCGAAATCGAGCAGGTCAACGATCCCGCGTGGAACTTCAACGAATCGTGGCAGGCGAACATCCAGGGCCAGCTCCTGCGAGTCGCGAGCGTGAACCCGGTGGCGCGGACGATCCGCCTGGATCGTCCGCTGCGGGTGAATTACGACGCGATTCGCAGCCCGCGCATCCGCCGGTTGGAGACGATCCGGAATGTCGGCATCGAGGATGTGTACATCGAGCGCAAGGACGCGGTGGATGGACATACGATTGAGTTCAAGTACGCCGCGGGCTGCTGGGTGCGGCGCGTGGAAAGCTATCACACGTACAAGACGCACGTGTGGATTGACCGGGGTTACGAGAACGAGATTCGCGAGAACTACTTTCATCACGCGCATGCCTATGGCGGCGGAGGACAGGGATACGGGGTGGGGTTGGGTCGGCACACCTCCGACACGCTGGTGGAGGACAACGTGTTCGACACGTTGAGGCATTCGATGAGCGTCGGCCATGGCGCGAGCGGGAACGTCTTCGCCTACAACTTCTCGACGAACCGCGCGCTGGATCCGATTTCCCGGAACCCGCAGGCGGATATCTCGGTGCACGGAAATTGGGTGCACATGAACCTTTTCGAAGGCAACGTCGCGGAAGATGCCGATGTCCCGGACTGGTATTTCCCGGCGGGGCCGGGCAACACACTTTTCCGCAATCGCATCGTCAACCGGGGGACGGCGGTGGACCTGGTTTCGGACAATCAGAATATCGTGGGCAACGAATTGGCGGCAGGTTGCGTGGCCGTGGACGAGGGAGTCATGGATGCGATTGTCCACGGGAATTGCGAAGAGGGGACCGTGTACTGGGAGCCGGAGATGTGCCGCAACCTGCCGCCATCCTATTTCCGCAGCACGCGTCCCGCGTTCATGCCTGCCGACGACCCGCAGATTCCCTGGCCGCCGTTCGGATCGGACCATGGCGACGGCGCGCGGACGATTCCGGCGGAGCGACGGTATGTGACGGGTCAGTTCGTGCCGGGGGGCTGAGCCCTCCATGAATTGTCGCGGGCAACTGGAGGGCGAGCGTCCCGCGAGCCGGAGGCCGAAGATCAGAATCGAGCGGCGGCGCCGAGCGTCCACGTGGTGCGTTCGTACACCGGTCCCTCGAAGTAGCTGGCTTCCGCCCGCGCGGACAGGTGCTTGTTCAGGCGGAGGTCGGCTTGCGCGCGGGCGCCCCAGACGAAGCGCCATTGGGTATCGAGTTCCTTCGCATACCCGGCCTGGCCGCTGAGGGAGAAGCTGAAGCGTCCGTAAGCGCCGCGCAGATTGCCGTACAGTTGATGCTGTTCCAGTTGCCGGGGCGCCCAGTACTCGGGCGGATCGAAGTCGCTGTCGCCGAACCGGAAGAGGTATCCCAGCCCTAGAAACGGCCATTCCTTCGCGCGGTACACGAGCCGGCCGTCCACCAGGGTGGTGTCGTTCTCATCCGTGCGCTCGAGCCGGGACAGGTTGGCGTAGAGATCGAAGACGTCCAGCAGCCGGGAATACGTGCGCGCGGCGTAGCGGGTCTGGCGGATGTCGGCGCGGATGGCCTCGAGCGTTTCCAGTTCCTCGCGCGCGGCGATCAGTTCGACGTGTCCGCTCAGCAGGGTGTTCGGCAGCCGGAGGGACAATTGCCGTCCGTCCACATCGGGCAAGTCCTCGTCCATCCAGATCCGCCAGAACCGTACGTCGAGCCAGGCCGCACGGTCGAGGTAGAGGAGGCCTTGCACGCCGCCCCGCAGTCCTTCTTCGCTTCCGTCGCCCTCGCGCTCCCAGCGGTTCTGGTCGGCGAACAACCCGAGCCGGATGCGATCCACCGCGAACACGTTGGCCTCGCCTCCCCACTGGAGGTAGGAGCGGTCTTCGTTGTCACTCCATCCGTGCGCGAAGACCGAGAGCTCCGGGCTCCGCTGTTCTTCGGCCCGCTCGAGGGCAAGCCGGGTGCGGTCCGAGCCGGGGTCGCCTTCCGCCGCGGACCGCAACTTGGGCAGCGCGGTGGGCAGGTCGCCCTGTTGGTAGGCGTTGGCGCCCCAGTTGTAGTCAATCTCGGCCGGGTCGGCTCCGGATTTCGACGCGCGCTTGAACCACACGTTGGCCGCCTCGTGCTGGCGATTCCAGTAGAGAAGCTTGGCGAGGTCGAGTTGCGCGCGCGTGATCGGGTTTCCACGAAGCACGTGGTCCATCAGGCGCGGGGCATCCCAATCGGGCGGAACGATGCGCGCGGGCAGGCGGGCGTTGTCGCGCCGGGGTGTGATGAAGCCCGGATCTTCAAAGTAGAGGCCGTAATCGAAGTGCCGCTCCACGGCGGCGCGCAGAGCCGCCACCGTCTCCGGGTCTGTGTCCAGGGAGAGCTGCCCGAAATCGCCTCCCGGATACACCAGCAGCCTGGGTGCGTTTTCGGAAAGCGAGGCGGCGCAGGAGGCGAGCACGTTGTCAATCCGGCTGGAGAAGGACGACTTCTCCTCCGGCTCGCCCTGGATCAACAGTCGGTGGGTCAGCGGATTTCCCGTGATGTTGCCGTCCTTGACCGGTCGGGGGGCGTTGTCTTCCGGGCCGCTGGATGCGACGGCCCATCGGCCGGACTCTGCCAAGCGAACCAGCGCTTCGGGCGACGGTTTGTTCGGGACATTGCGCGTGAGCGTGGCCGTAGTGCCTGCGTACACGGCGCGCGCGCCCGATTGTTCGAGAACGCGGTCCACTTCCTCGACCACCTTTCGATCCGCGTCCAGGAGAACGATCATGACCCGGCGTTCCGCGCCCTCCGGTTCCAGCTCACCGGGCAGGACAAACGTGAAGCCTTCCGCGGCGAGGCGCGTAACGTGCGCGCGAACCTGGTCCACATTGTTCCGGCCGGGATACGGGCAGTCGGTTACGAGTCGATAGGCGAGGACGGGGATGGCCTGCAGCGGATCCTGCGCGGCGACGGAGCGGAGTTTGCGGAGCGCGCGATGCCAGCGTTCGTTCTCGGCGAGCGCGAGGGCGTAACGCCGCGTGACGTCCACGCTGGACGGATTCACGGCGGCCGCGTCGCGCGCATGCTCCGCCGCCTTCTGGAATTCACCGTCCAGTGTTGAGGCGTCCTTCAGGGCGAGCAACGCGGGGATCATCGCCGGGTTGCGTTCAACGAGCGCCTGGAACCATGCGCTTGCTTCGTTGGTCTGGCCGAGCGCCAGGAGCTGGCGCCCATGGAGCAGCGCGACGGACGCGTTGCCGGGTTCCTGTTCGAGAAACGCCGCGGAAGACGAGAGGGAGGTTTCTGAAACAACCCCGGCGATCTCGGCGTTCTCCGCGTGCTGGCGCAAGAGCCCTCGCGTGGGTTTCGTTTGCAGGCCCGCTTCCGCGCGTTTCACCGCCTCATCCGCGCGGCCCAGGGAGGATTCGATTTCCGCCAGGAACTCGTGCGCCAGCGGGTAGTCCGCGAGGGACCCTGCGCTTTCGAGAACGGTCACGGCGCCTTGCGGATCGCACAGGCGGAACAGCGAGCGCGCGGTTTCGAGCGCATAGTACGGAAGGTCGGGTGTGCCGAGATGAAGCATCTGCCAAAGGTCCAGGGCTTTCTCGTCCTCGCCCAGCGAAGACCACATCTCCGCGAGGTACGACCGGAGAACCGGATCGCCGGCGGCGATGCGCGCGGAGAACCATTCGGCCTCGGCCTGCGCGTCTTCGATGCGCCCCAGCCGAACCAGGGTCTTGAAGTAGTTCTCGCGAAGCCGGGGTTGCATCGGCTCGCTGGAAAGGCTCAGCGCGAAGAGGCGCGCGGCTTCTCCGTAGTCGCCCGCATTGTCCGCGAGCCGGGCGAGGATGCCGTTTCGCGCGGCGGGCGTTTTGCTTTTCTCGAGCAGGTTGTTCATGAACGCGAGCGCAGCTTCGTCTCCGTCAAGCGACTGGAAAAGGTCGGCCGCGACGATCCACGAGACGCGGTTGGGGTCGCGGGTGAGCGCGCGGGTGTAGAGTTCCAGCGCGCGCCGCGGGTCGCGTCGGAATCGCTGTTCTTCGGCCGCCTTCTCGAGGATGTCCGTGATCCGGTCATCCGCCGCGGAGCGACCCTTCAAGGCTTTCTCCACCCGCGCGACGGCGTCCTGCAACCGGGCGCTGTCGCTGCAGATATAGAGCGTTTCCAGCGCCATGTTGAGTCGGGTGACATCCGTATCTCCGGAGAGCTCCTTGAGAAACGGATCCAGCTGCTCGTACGCGTTCACGCAGGTGCCGTTGACGGCGTTGACGTATGCGAGGTACAGCCCGCTGATTGCGGGTTTCTCGCCGGTGCGCCACGCCTTCTCGAGGAGCGGGCGCGCGGCGAGCGTGCGGCCCTTCTCGACCAGCTTGACCGCGGGATCCAGCACGCCGACCCCCGGCATCCATCGTTCGAAAATCGCGAGCGCCTCCTCCGGGCGTCCTTGCTCGGAAAGCGCGGCGAGCACCTGGATCGCCAGGTCTTCCTTCTGCGGCAGGCCCTGTGCGACCGCCTTCTCGAAAGCCTCCAGGGCTTCCGGCCTGCGGTTCTCGGCCCACAAGGTCCAGCCGTAGTCGCGCCACAACGCGGCGTCATCAGGACTCAGTTTCGCGGCTGCTTCAAAGGCGTCCAGCGCCTCCGCGCGATTGCCGGTTCGTGACAAAAGGGTTCCGAGTTGCCGCCAGGCATCGCCATAGGCAGGGTCCTGGCTGACGGCCCCTCGCGCGATCGAAAGGGCTTCCTCCAGTTTCCCGGCGTCGGCGGCGGCCCTTGAACGGCGAACCCGCTCGACGACGGAAAGGCGTTCCTCTGCCCGTGAGGCCGCGAGGCTCGAAACGCAGATCAGAAATGCAAGCGCAAGACGCCTCATGTCAGTTGCTCTCCTTGAAGTCCTCTGCCCGCACGACGACACGAACTCCCAGCGGAACGTCTTTCACGGCGTCACGACGAACCAGAACCCGGCGCGCGGGACAAACGTGAAGCAACTCGTCGAGAAGGCCGGGAGCCGTGTCCGGCCCGGCATCAATGAGCAGCCGATCATAAGGAGCTTCCCGGAGTCCCTCCCGCCGGCAGACATCCCGGACCTGGTCGCCGTCCAGCCTGTGCAGCAGGCGAAAGCCTCTCGCGCGAAGCGCGCGGGAAAGGTGATCGCTGATGCCCGAGAGTGCGAGCTGCGTGACCAGCGATTTCAGCGCCGGGTGGGCAAGGGCTTCGGCGATGCCGGTGGCCAGGCGCTCGCTTTCCTCGGGGGGCAAGTCGGACGGATTCGCGATGACGGGGATGCACTCGACGCCGGCCGCTGCGGCGGTCAAAGCGTCTCCGCGCTGTGAAGCCGTTACAGCCGGCGGGCGATCCGTTCCGAACCACGTGGGCAGAATCGCGCCGACTTCGCCCCGGCGCCGCTCGGGGATTTCGGCGTATGAATCGGCGAACACGTGGTAGCTCGGACTCGGCGAGACGCTGAACGAGGCAACGTAGGCGCGGCCGCCGTGGGCTCCGAAGCCGACGCGCCCGCGGTCGGTGTCCGGCGAGAGGGGCAGGGGGCCTGCCGCCGCGTTGCCGTCCAGCCAGATCCATGCGCGATTTCCGCGCACGCGGACGCGCAGCTCGTGACCCGCGGACGCCGGCGGGACCGGAACGGACGCGAGGCCCAGCATGCGGTTGAGCAGACGCTCCTGTACGCGCAGCACGGATTCGTCGAGGGTGACGCGAAGATAGGAGCTGGGCGCGGCATAGCGGATATACACGGCGACCATCGCGCCGGGTTCCGTCTTGATCCGGGCGGTGCATTCGATATCCGTCCACCCCTCGCTTCCGCGCAACCATGCGAGCGATTCGTCGGACAGGATCAGCGCGTTGTCTTTCAGCCCGGAGCCTTTCCGGAGAAACCAGCGCGACGCATCGGAGAAGCCGGCGACCGCATCGGATCGCGGTTCGAACTGCTTCAGTTCCTTCACGAGTTGCGATCCGGTCCAATTGCCCGAAACGCGCAGCCTGGAAAGGCTGAAAGGATCGCTGCTCGGCCCGTTGAAGGGGTCGTCGGCCCGGGTGAACGCGATGCTGAACCGGGCGGAGACGGCGTCCAGGTTGATCTGCGCGGCTTCGGGATCGGAGCCCGGGCCTGTGCCGGGATCGCCGTAGGGGTAGAGGTAGGTGATGACGGGCTGCCGGGTCGCGTCCGAAAGCAGGTCTATGGAAAGGTAGTAGTCCTCGGTGATGCGTTTCGCGAACGCGTCCGCGGTCTCGACGGTTCCCTTGGCCCACTTGCGTTGCGCGAGGAAGCGGCCCTTGCTTCCGGCGCCGCCCACGGGGATTTCGACGATGGCGTCATGGCCCATGCTCGCGAAGGCCCACTGCGGCAGTTTCGACGCGGTACGAAGATCCGGCGTCTTGAGGTACGCGCTGCCCCATTGTTTAAGGTAGCGGGTGGGCACGGCCATCGTGCCGATGAAGCCGGTTTTCTGCAGGATGGGCGTGGCGCGGATGAGGCTGTCCTTGCGGCCGCCTTCGAACAGCACCAGCACGGCGCGTTCGGGGAGGGGAGCGCGGCCGGCGAGAAACGCGGCGGCATCCTCGGGGCGGATCGGCTGGTATCCGTTTTCGCTCAGGGCCCTCATGTGTTCGGCGAGTTTCGCGGGCGACGGGTATCGTTCGGACGTGTGCCGTCCGATCCCCGCGTAGGAGATCGCCATGAACCCGTTCCACGAGTGCCATTCGTCCGGGTGATAGGCCGGTTGAGGGCTGGGCTTCAGCGAGACCCAGGCGGCGAATCCGGCCAGCAGCAGCACGACCAGCCACTGCACGATAATGAAAAGCTTCTTCATCATGGCGCACCATCCCCTCTCGTGCCCCACTGTGTTTTCATCGAGGTCAGGATCGCGATGGGCAGTTGCCAGACGAGAACGAACATGTAGAAGAAGCAGAACGGGATGCCGTAGAACCACAGCCGCGAACGTCGCGCGAAGAGGTACGTGCTGCTCATCAGCGCGCTCATGAGGAAGACGCCGGCGATGTACATGGCGGGGGATCCGTGATGGAACAGCGGCACATAGACCAGCGCGCGCAGCACGATCGCGGGCGCGACGACCGGGAGGAGAAACCCGAGGTAGAACGAAAGAGACATCAGCGGCGGCTTCTTCCACATGAAGACGCAAGCGCGCAGGCTTTCGCGGAACCAGGAGCGCTTCCAGCGCATCTGCTGCCGCATGAAGCCGGTGTAGCTCTCGGGCACGATCGTGGTGGTGCGGGCGGACGACTCATAAACGACCTTGTAACCCCTTCTCAGCAAGGAATTTGTGAGACTGCGGTCGTCGCCGTACGTGGCGGGTTGGCCGATGAATTTCTGGGTTACCCACTCGTGCAGCACCTCCATCAGCACGGGCCGGCGGTAAGCGGCGAGCGGGCCGGAGAGGCAGGTCACGCAGTCGAACACGCTTTCGGCCGCTTTCATCACGCGGAACGCCACGTAGTAGCGGACCGCCTGCATCTTGGTGAGCAGATTGGTCCATTGGTTCTCGACTTCGCAATGCCCGGTGACGGCGGCCACCCCGGGGTCGGCGAACCGACGCGTGAGGTTGCGAAGGGCGTCGGGGTCCAGGAAGCTGTCGGAATCTATGAAGACGATGATGTCGCCGGTGGACATGCGGACGCCGGCGGCGAGGGCGTTTCGCTTGCCGCGGGATCTTTCGAAGTTCACCAGCAGCATGTCCGGGTATTTCTCGCGGGTTTTCTGGATCTGCGCCAGGGTGTCGTCCGTGCTGCCGTCGTTGATGACGATCACCTGCATCCGGGCGGCCGGGTAGGCGGACTCCATCAACTGCGTGAGCGTTCGCTCAATGTACTTCTCCTCGTTGTACACGGGGCAGATCACCGTGATCCGCGGGGTGTCTGTGCCGGGCGCGCCCGGCCTGTAGAACGCCGCGAACAGGAAACGGCTCAGCAGGTACGCACCCACCAGCAAGCTGTAGAGGAACACCGGCACATCGAACCAGAAGAAGTACAGGTTCTCGTATTTGATCAGGAGAATGATGCTGACGGCCAGGAACAGGAACAGGATGGACGCCCATCGCAGGTAGTTCCATGTCTTGCGGGCAAGCCGTTTGCTGAGCGGTTCCTCGAATGCGACGCCCAGCGTGGAGGACGATTCATCCCGACGGCGAACCTCGGCCTGTATACGGACGCCGTTATGCAGGAATTCCTCCGGCATGGCGCCGTCCGGCAGGCGAAACTCGACGTGGAAACGCTCTTCTGTTGCGGGGACGTCCTTTGCTTCGAGAAGAAGGCCTCCGTCCGAAACATCGTGTGCGATGGCTTGATAGACGCGCTCCTGATCGCCGCTGCCCACGATGATCTGAACGGGAAAACGGGAAAGGAAACGGGCGCTCTTGCGGCGATCGCTGTAATCGGGACGCGACCTGGATCGCAATCTGCGGTCAGGTTGGGCAGCCGGGAAACTGGACTTCGTTTCCTGCATCATGCTCCCCCTTGTACCCGTACTGTGTTTACAACCACGCACAAAATTACGCCGGAAACGGGCGAAATCAACCCCGCCAGGCCCCGAAAAGGGCAAATGCCCATAAACACAGTCGGGATTTGTTGAATCCTTGGCGCGAGGCAGGGGCTCCCGGCGGGGATGCACCACGAATGTTCTGTTCCATCCTCCGAGTCTGAACCGAGGATGGTGCGCTTCGATGCGGGGCCCATTGTGTCGTCCGGATGGAATTCAAGCTTGCTGCAACGCAGCGCCGTTCATAATCTGAAACTCCATGGAGTCCGACGCGCCTTCTCCCGGTCAGCAGGCCCGCTATGAGATTCGATCCCTGATCGGATCCGGCGGTGCCGGCAAGGTATTCAAGGCGTGGGATTCCGCCCTCCGCCGATATGTCGCCATCAAGCGATTCGGGCCGGAGCTTGGCGCTCCGACCACCGAGGACGAGCGCGCGTGGCGCGAGGCGATGACGCTGGCGTCCATCCAGCATCCGAATATCCTCACGGTGTTCGATTTCGGTGTGGATGAGCAGGGCGCGTACGTGATCACGGAATTCCTGGAAGGCGAGACGCTGGACGTAATCGCGGCCCGCGAACCGTTCCCGATGAAGCCGTTCCGGGAACTCGTGCGCCAGACGCTGGAGGGTTTGATCGCGGCGCACCAGATCGGGCTGATCCACCGGGACCTCAAGCCGCAGAATATCATGGTCAGCCAGTTGGCGAGCGGCGCGCTGCAGTTCAAGATCCTCGATTTCGGCCTGGCGAAGATCCTGCAGGAGCCGCAGGTCCAGACGATGCTCGGGAATCAGAGCATCGTCGGGTCCATTTTCTATATCACGCCGGAGCAGCTGTCGCGGCACCCGGTGGACGAGCGCAGCGACCTGTACGCGATGGGGTGCGTGTACTACTTCGCGTTGACCGGCAAGCAGGCGTTCGAGGGGAACAGCATCACGGAGATCATCACCAGTCATATCAAGCATCGCGTGGCGCCGTTGCACCAAAAGCGACCGGATTTGCAGCCCGTCGTGTGCGATTGGGTCATGAAGCTCATGAACCCGCACCCGGAGCATCGCTACCAGAGCGCGGCCGAGGCGCTGACGGCGTTCCAGAAGATCCCGGCGGCCAAAACGATCCTCATCTCGTCGAAATCCTCCCCGATCCGCCTGCCTGATGAGCCTGCCGCCGCGCCGCCGCCCGAGCCGCCTCCTGCCGCGGCGCCCGCCGATTCCTCCAGGCCGCCGGCGAAGAAGAACCGCGTACCGGCGATCGTCAGCTCGGTGGTCCTTGCGGTGGTGTTGCTGATCCTTGGAATCCGGAGCATGACCGGAGGCCGCAAGAGCGCGGCTCCCGTCGTGCCCGCGCCGATTGCCCAGCCGCCCGTTGCGGCGCAGCCGGCGCGGGCTCCTGCGCCGCCGGCGACACCGGCGAAGCCGTCGGTCGCTCCGCCGCCTGCGGCAACGACAACGAAGCCTGCGCCGCGACCCTCGCCGAGCGCGGACGAGCTTTCGAGATATGCGATTACGGCCGAGATCATCCGTGTCGAGGAACTGGACAAGCTGCGCGAGCGAACGGGCCGGGAAGTCGCCCTGCGCGGACGGGTGCTCGGGGTTCGCAGCAAGGGCGAGGAAATGCTGGTTGATTTCGAGGGCGTGGAGAACCGGGTGGTTTCGCTTGCCTTGCCTCTTTCCAAGGAGAACCGGGCGGCCGAGCTGAAGCATGCGCGAGGGTACAAGGGACAGATGGTCTGCGTGCAGGGAGTGGTTGAGGCGCGCGACGGCGCGATCGTGGTGCGCGGCAGGAACCTGCTCCAACTGGACATCCTGCCGCCGTTGTGACCGGGTGAGAAACCTTTCGCAGGCAACTCCATGAACGAATCTCTCAAGATCGGCGGCCTTGCGCTCCAGAGCCCCGTGTGGCTTGCGCCGATGGCGGGCTACACCGACCTGCCTTTCCGCGTGGGCATCCGTTCGCTCGGCGGCCTTGGCCTCGCGTTCACCGAAATGCTCAGTCCCGAAACGCTGCTCCATGGTCGGCCGTCCTCCGTGAATTCCCTCGTCGCGACCGGCCCGGAAGATCAGCCGCTGGGCTACCAGGTGTACGGCAAAGACCCGGACCTCGTCGCGCGCGCCGCGAAATGGGTGGAGGCACGCGGCGCGGCGCTGGTGGACATCAACATGGGCTGCCCGCAGAAGCAGCTCTCCGCGAAGGGCCGCGGCGCGGGACTCCTTCGCACGCCGGACCTCGCGGTGCGCATCGCGCAACGCGTACGTGAAAGCGTACGTATTCCCTTGACGGTCAAGCTGCGGCTGGGCTGGGACAACACGGAGACGGCGGCGGAGCTGGCGGTGCGGTTCGAGGAGCTGGGCGTGGACGCGGTGACGGTTCACGGGCGCACGCGCGCGCAGGGATTCTCCGGAACGGTCAACCTCGACGCGATTCGCAAGGTGGTGGAATCGGTGAAGAGGATTCCCGTGATCGCGAACGGCGACGTGGTGTCCGTTGCCACCGCGCGCGAGATGTTCGAGCGGACGAAATGCGCGGGGATCATGCTCGGCCGCGAACCGCTGAAGAATCCGTGGCTGATCCGCGATATCGCGCGCGACCTGCGCGGCGAGGCCCCTCTGCCTCCGCCCGCGATCGTCGAGCGCGTCGAATTCATGACGCAGCACTTCGAGCGAATGCTGGCGTTTTCCGGCGAGGCCGTGGCCGTGATCCGGTTCCGCAAATGGATTCGCCTCTACCTCCGGGGCATTCCGATCGAGCGCGCGCTCCTCGCGCGGCTGATGCAGATCACGACCGCCGCCGACTGGCGCCGGGAGGTGCCGCGCGCGCTGGGCGGGGCATGAGGCGCGGCATCGGTCCGCGAGCCGCGGACCCTCCCGGAAGAGGGATCCCGCGCATGCGCTTTAAAGGGGAGGGACGGCGGCCCGCCGTCCGTGATAGCTCGCTGGCTTATCCCTTCATACCCGTGAGGGTGACGCCCTGGATGAAGTACTTCTGGGCGAAGAAGAAGATCACGACCACCGGCAGCGTCATCAGCAGCGAGCCGGCCATCATCATCCCGTAGTTCGCGCCCGCCTGTACGTTGAACGCGTAGAGCCCGAGCGAGAGCGGGTAGAGCCGCTGGTCGGCGAGGTAGACGAGGGGTCCCATGAAGTCGTTCCAGACGCCCATGAACGTGAAGATCGCGATGCAGGCGAGGGTCGGCTTGATCAGCGGCATGATGACATACCAGTAGATCTGCAGGAAGTTGCAGCCGTCCATCCGTGCCGCGTCTTCGAGGTCGCGGGGGATTCCTTTCATGAACTGCCGAAGCAGGAAGATGTTGAACGCGTTGCCGAAGAAGCTGACCACCCACAGCGGCTTGAGGGTGTTGTACCAGCCGAGATGCTTCACGATGAGGAAGTAGGGGATCATCGTGACCTGCGGCGGGATCATCATGGTCGCCAGCATGACTCCGAACGAGAGGTTGCGGCCCGGCCACTGCAGGCGCGCGAACGCATAGGCGACCAGCGAGCAGGAGAAGACGTTGCCGAGGATGTTCAGCAGCACCAGGAACACGCTGGTCGCGGTGTAGCGCCAGAACGGGATGTAGTCCAGCGCGCCGCGGTAGTTCCTCTGGATCTTTGCCCACCAGGCGCCGGGCTGCGAATTGCGGCGCATGACCAGGGTGACCTTGACCCGGTCCGGGTGCGATTCGTATTGCGGGCCGGCATCCCGCTCGTGCATCGGGATCCACAGCCGGATCTTGTTGGACTCGTCGTCCGGTCCGTATTCCTGGAGCGTCACGGTGGCCCACTGGAAGTTGCCGAGATGCTCGGGCCGGGCGCCGCGCAGCAGCCGGCCGTTCTTCTCCATAAGAAATTCGACCGTGTGCCACGAATCGTCCGGCCGCAAGAACAGTTGAACGCGGTACAGGCGGTCGGCGCGGAACGGCAGCTCGATCGTGCGCGTCAGCCGGATTTCGCCCTCCGGCGCGTGGCGGAAGTCGTATACGAGATCCGCATAGCGGGCGCTCTCGTCCGTTCGCTCCACAAACCGCGCGGGCGAGTCGCCCGCGACGGACCAGAAGGAGGACAGCGGCTCGCCCTCCGTCATGTCCACTTCCTCGAGGTCGAAGCTGCGCACGCGCACGGCGGCGAAGCTGAGGTGGCGGTACGCGCGGGCGACGGTGTCGGCGAGGAGTTCGGGGGTGACCCGTTCGCGCGCGGCGGCGATGCGCTCCGGCGGCGCGGCGGTCCACGCGGATTGCGGGAGGATCTGGCGGAGGCGGCGGTACACGCCGCGGACCACGAGATCCGCCGCTTCGCCGAGTCCATCCGTTTCCGGCGGCACGGGCAGCGGCGTTTCGCGGACGATGTCGCGCAGCGCGGGCTCGAGCTCGCGGTACGAGTCGTCCGAGGGCGCGGGGTAGTAGTGCCGGTCGAGATACGGCGATGCCGCGGCGGGGACCGGGCGCATGGGCAGCAGGGTGATGCGCTCGCCGAACATCTCGCGGTCCACCTTGAAGCTGGTGCCGACCATCCACACGAAAGGCAGCGTGAACACGGCGGACCCGCCGAGCAGGAGTCCATAGGTCAGCAGCACGCGCGCGAGCGCATTCAGCCGCCGCACCGCCGTGTCCTTTCGTGCCTGCTGGATGTTGTCGTTCATTCTTCAATCGGCATTCGGCATTCGAAAATCCGCATTTCCTCAATCTCCCTCGTAGTACACCCATCGCTGCGAAAGCTTCATCTGCAGCGCGGTCAGCACCAGCACGATCAGGAAAAGGAACCACGCCATCGCCGCGGCGTATCCCATGTGGAGGTAGCGAAAGGCGTTGTTGAAGAGGTGGTAGGCGTAGAACAGGGTCGAGTTCACCGGGCCGCCCTGCGTCATGATGAAGGCCTGCGTGAAGATCTGGAACGTGCCGATGAGGCCCATGACGAGATTGAAGAAAATGTACGGCGTGAGCATCGGGATCGTGATGTAGACGAATTTCTGCCACGTGCCCGCGCCGTCGATCTCGGCGGCCTCGTAGTAGCTCTGGCTGATCGCCTTGAGTCCCGCGAGCCAGATGATCATGCCGCCGCCCGCGCCCCACAGGCCCATCAGGATCAACGCCCACTTGCTCGTCTGCTCGTCCTGCAGCCAGTGGGGGCCCTGGATACCGATCGCCGCGAGCAGTCCGTTCAGCAGTCCGCTCTGCGGGTTGAAGATCCAGATCCACAGGATGCTCGAGGCGACGGCGGGTACGATGCTGGGGAGGTAGAACAGCGTGCGCCAGACGGCGACGCCGCGGATCTTCAGGTTGAGCAGGATCGCGATGCCGAGTCCGAGCGCCATGCCGAGCGGGATGCCGACGACCATGAACACGGTGTTGGCAAGTGATTTCCAGAACAGCTCGTCGCCGCGCAGCATGAAGAGGTAGTTGCGGAGGCCGGTGAAGACCGCGGGA
>JAKJGV010000129.1:5073-5503 GCA_022704185.1 Verrucomicrobiota bacterium | reverse complement strand
GTGTGACGAGCCTGCTCCTCCTCGTTCATGTCGCTCGTATCCCTGTAGAGAAGATAAGCCGCCTTGCGCGCGAGGGAATCCTGCACGTCCTTGCGCGCCTGCTCCCGGCGCTTCTGCAGTTCCTCGTAACCCGCGGGATCGTTCTTCCGCAGCTCTTCCATCCAGTTGCGCCGTTCCCGCGCCGGTTCGCGTCTTTCGGGGCCGGACGGAATCGCAGACGCGACAGGAACCGCCGCGGCGGCGCGGCGCGCGAGTTCGTCCTCCAGTTCCCGGATACGCTGCCGCAGGCCAAGCAGCTCGTTCTGCGGCACAGCACTCTCATCCGACACCGGTTCGCCGGGAACGGCCTCCGCCGGCTTCCGCACAGCGGTCGCCTCCGGTCCCGCATTCACTTCCGCAGGCCGCGTTTCCGCTTCGTAATACAGACTGC
>JAKJGV010000129.1:0-5060 GCA_022704185.1 Verrucomicrobiota bacterium | reverse complement strand
AAGGCCGCGCCTGCAGTCGCGAGCCACACCGCCACCCCTGCAGCAATCGGCACCGCACTCCTGTTTTGCATTCCGACGACCCTCCCGCAAGTTGTCCGAACCGGACGGCTCAGAACGGATAACGGATGGCGGCCCCGCTTTCGTGCAGCTCATTCAAACTGGATGTCGTCGAGATAGAAGACGACCGGCGCTTCCTGGCCTTCGATTCTCATGATCAGCCCCGAGATCACCCGGCTGCGATCGTGCTTCTCCAGCGGGATGCTGTGCTTCTTCCACTTCTCGCGCAGCTTGATCTTGCCGCTCGAAACCTTCAGCGTGTCCCGCGAAACGGAGGTCAGGGGCTGCTCCATTCCGACCATGAATTCGACTTCCTCGCGGCCCTTGTCGCCCTTCGCCCAGAACGTCAGCTTGGTGGCCTTCGACAAGTCGTATCCCCCGGGCAGGTCGCCCCAATTGTTCTTCGGATGCTGCCAGACGACATTCACCCAATCCAGGATGTCGTTGTACGAAACCCGCATGCACGTCTGCCCGGAATGGGCATCCACATTCCACTTTTCATCCAGGCTCAAAGCTTTCTCGTTCCCCATCAGGCCCGAAGGCTGGTACGGTTTCGGACCATCTGCTTCGGAATACAGCACGAACGGGACCGCCGCCGGCAGAGCGGCGTCGCCCGGAAGCATCTTCGCTTCCGCCGTATCCTCCTGCCAAGTGAAACCCTCTTCGTGGCTCGACCACGGCTTCGCCAGCTCGTCCTCGGGAATCAGCGCCGGGATCTCCTCCCCGCCCTCCAACAGCTCCCGGTAGAGATCGTCCGCCGTCTTGGGGCCACCGGGCTTCACCTGCTCTTCCGGCGGCTTCTCATCCTCGGATGGTGCCGGCCGTTCGCGCGCCGGCTTCCGTTGCGCCGCTTTCCAGGCCTCCAGAGATTGCAGGTGCGGACGCGCCTCGCTCGACGCCTGGTAGGAATCCGACCGCCGGGCGACCCGCGTGTCGGCGGAGACCAGCTGCGGCGCGCCCTTCGAATCGAACACCAACTTCCGGGGCCCGTGATCTTCAACCGGCTTCTGCGTTGCCGACACTCTGATCCCCTGCCATACATTCTGGCGCATGAGCAGCGGCGCGGGGACGATGGTGCAAAGCATCATCACGAGCCCATGGGCAACCTTCCCGTAGCACAGAAGGATCACCCCCATGATCACCGCCCCGGCAAAGAATGGAAGATATGCCAGGAACGCGCGCGGCAGCAGGATCTCGATCAGGACGCCGACGATGATGCAGATCCAGCCGACAACGATCTCGACGGCGTGCGCGTCCGACTTGCGCGGAATATGCGCCGCGTGCTCTTCGTCATGCGGCGCCTCTTCAACAGGCGTGGCCCCGATCTCGGTTTTCTTGACCGGCGGGGCTGTATGCGCCGGTGGCGCGGGGTCGTGATGGATGCGCACCACCACGCGCTTGTGAGCTTTCTCCTTCGATACGGGCGCGCGCGGCGGAGCGGATTCACCCGGGGCCGGGGGCGGCGTGGGAACAACAAGGATATTGTGGCACACCGGACAAGGAACGGACTGGCCGATATCCGGCTTACCCGCCAACAGCTTTGCGCCGCAATGCTGACATGCGAAACTGATGTCCATGCGCACTCCGAGTCCGAGAGCGGAAATAGATTATCACGAATGACGGAAAAAATGAAGCGGCAAACTGGCGCAAGAGAGCCTTTTCGCCCACATCCAATACCTGATACAGCCCACGGCCATGAGCAACCGACTTCTCACCCTCCTGCGTGCGTCCCGCGACATTCAGCAAACGCAGCGCCTCGACCGCGAAGCCATGCTCGCCGTGCAGGAACGACGATGGCGCGCGATGGTGCGGCACGCCCTCAACGTCAGCCCGTTCTACCGCCGGCGGCTCGCCGGACTCGATCCGGAGCACTGCGCCCTGTCGGACATCCCGCCACTTACCAAGCCCGAACTGCTCGAACATTGGGACGAGATCGTTGCGGATCCCCGCCTGCAGAGCGCTCCGATGGAGAAGTATGTCGCCGATCCCTCCAACTGGAGCCGGCTGTTCCATAACCGCTGGATGGTCTGCCGGTCTTCCGGCACGACCGGACTCGCGATCACGTTCCCCCAGCCAGTCGAAGCCCTCGACTGGATGCATGCCGCCCACTACGTGCGCAACGGCACGTCGGCGAACGAGCCGAACCGGGCACGCTGGTATCCGGGGCGTCCGCGCCAGCGGCTGGTTTCGATCGCCTGCATGCAGACCCCCTGCGCGTCGTCGGGCATCTACAACACCCGCCCGTGGGTCGGCGACCTTTTCCTCAAACATCACCTGCTGGACGTCGGAACGCCCTGGCCGGAAATGATCGAACAGCTGAATCGCATTCAACCTCAAGTCCTGGCCGCTTTTGCCTCGGTCCTGTCCTGTCTCGCCCGCGCGCAGCTCGACGGGCAACTGCATCTCGACTTCTCCGGACCACGCGCCTGCATCTTTTCGGGTGGCGACGGCCTCACGCCGGGCATCCGGGCGCTGTGCCGCAAAGCCTTCGGGATCGAGCCGCTGAACGGTTACGGGTCCACGGAAACCACGACCGTGGCCCGGCAGTTGCGCGGCACCGATCACCTCATGTTGATGGAAGATCTCGTGGTGTACGAACCCGTGGACGAGCATGAACGCCCGGTGGCCGAAGGAGAGCTTTCGCACCACGCGCTGGTGACCCCCCTCATCAACCGCGACGTACCGCTTTTGCGGTACCGGATCTCCGATCGCGCGCGTCCGGGCCCTATCCAGCCCGGCTGGCCGTTCCGCACGCTCATCGAAGTGCTCGGCCGCACCGCCATGACGTTCACGTTTCGCGTGCCGGAACCGCGGCGCGTCAACGGCGTGGACCTCATGCGCGCATGGTACGACGATACGCGCGTGGTGGAGTATCAGCTTCGACAGCTCAGTCCGAGCGTGTTGCACGTCGCGTTCATCCCCCAGCCCGGAGAAGACGGCGCGGCGCTGGCAGCCGAATTGTCCGCCGACCTGCGCGCCCTGCTGGACGAGGCCGGGTGCCGGACCGTGCGTTGCGATGTCGTGCCCGTGCCTGACCTCGAAAAGCATCCCCTGTCCGGCAAGGTCGAACGGTTCATCCCGCTCAACGAAGAATGATAGACCGCTCAATGGGGCGCCGCACGGCTTATGAGGTGATGGACGTCAGGATGCGTCGGCTACTCGCCGGCAAGCCTGATCCATATCCTCGCCTTGATGAAGGGCGGCCACGAGTTCCGCTCCGTGCAGCGCCTTTCGCTGAAGCAACGGGATGACTCGGTCGAGGTGCTTTCGCAAGGACGCGCGCTGCTCCCAGCCTCGCAGGAGGTGTCGGCACAGCGCGTCCTCTCCAAACTCCTCAAAACCCATCGAGGACTCCGCCAACTCCAGGGTGTTGAAGAAATGCCGGTTCTTGGGCTGATAGGCCAAGCCAACTACGGGCGTGTGTTCCGCCGCTGAAAGGATCATGCAATGCAGACGCATTCCAAAGAGAAGCGCCAGCCGGGATAGCACGGCTTTGACGTCGCAGTGGTTGTGCTCGCGGTTGGTGATCAGCGCCATGGGCTTCTTCCCGCGCACGCGGCTCATCAAATCCCGGGTGATGCTCACGTCCAGATGCTGCGTGCAGACAAAGAGGACCGGAACGTTGAGTTCTTCCAGCACGCGGTTCAGCGCGGCTGCATACACGGACAGGAATCGTTCCCGCCCCATCGGCGTGACGGCCGGACCCGCCCACGTGTCAATGTAGGCGTTGATGTTGATGCCGAGGATTTCCTCGTCGGCCGGCAACCCGAGTTTTTGAAGCACCTGCCGGGCGTGGTCACGGTCTGAAGCGGGCGCATTCAAGGCGGCATCGGCAGCCACGAGCATGCGCGGGTTCTGGACGCCGATTTCCCGCAGGATGTCGTACGAATCGCGGTCGCGCACGGTAATGAAATCCATGAGCTCCATCAACTCGCGAAGCATGCGGCGCCCCGTCGGGGTATTCACCGGGCCCGCGCCGACATTGTAACAGGCCATGCGCTTGCCCCGTTTTCGGGCGTAGGGCAGCATGAGATAGAGCGACGACATGAAATTGAACAGCGGGTTGTAAAGCGACCGATCGAACAGGATCGCGTCGAATATCAGCGTGATATCCGTGCGCAGGATGGAACGGAGCGTTGGAAAGCCCAGCATCTTCACGGAACCGCTCCAGGGCATCATGGAAATCGGCACGGTCTGGTTCGGGTAGTTCTCGCGGATATAGGAAGGGCGAACCGTCGGAATTTCATAGCGCAACGGCGTCGCGATCCGGCGATCCACGGCATCCATGATTCCCGAAATGAGGGCGGCATCGCCGGCGTTGCGGCCGGACGAGGAACCTAACAATGTGGCACTGGTCAACACGGCGCTTCTCCTGATCAAGTTGGCTGCATCGAACGAGATTCGGTGGTCACTTTATAATTCCTAAGCAATCGGATGAAAACCGAAATCGGCGAAAGGCGCACGCCCGCGCGGCTGCGCCACGGCGTCTCGGAGCGCAGGCTCCGGACAATTCCGGCAACAGGATCCCCCAAATCCCGCGACTGGGGAGAATAGACAGAGGCAAGACGCCCGGCATGGGCGGCATCCTCAGGGAACGGCAAGGGGTCGGATCCGGATACCACCCGAAGGCCACGCAATCGGCCCATCCGCATGATGAGCGGTTCACCCCACAACCAGGGACGCAAGCTCGTGTCACCCAGAAGCAATTCCGATGGGTTCGCGCTCTGAATCAAATCCCGCACTCTGCGGCCGCGCACGCCAAACCATTTGCCCGGCGCCCAACTCAACACAGGAATTCCTCCCGCTGCCCGGACACGGCACAAAGTCTCCTCCAATGGCAGCCGATCGGGAACGACATCATCCATGACCAATCCCAGGACCTCTATCCTTTCCATCGTCACAATCTGCCGGCCCGCCAGCAAGATCAGCGGCATCGCCCGGCCCCTCACCTGCACCACCAGCCCGGCCGGGTGCCCGCTTTCTTCAATGGTCAACCCGGACCC
>JAKJGV010000128.1 GCA_022704185.1 Verrucomicrobiota bacterium | reverse complement strand
GGTCATCCGAGAGGTGCTGTATTTCAAGGGCAGGCAGCGGGGCACGCGCATGGCACCCGCGCTCGACTTCCTCAACCACGTGTGCTCGCGCCGGTCCGTCGCCTTTCTGATCAGCGATTTCCTGCTTGATGAGGACATTACACGCCCCCTGCGGATCACGGCCCGCCGCCACGACACGATCGCCGTCACGATCCAGGACAAGCGCGAGCGGGCATGGCCTGCCGTCGGCGTGGTGGACTGGATGGACTTGGAAACAGGCCGGCGCCTTCTCGTGGACACCAGCGACCGGGCGACGCGGCGCGTGTTCTCGGAACTGGAAACGGAACGCCGGGAGCGCACCCGCGATATGCTGAAATCCACCGGAGTGGATTGCATTGCGGTGAACGCCGGAGAACCCTATGAGCGGGAACTTGTACGATTCTTCAAGATGAGGGAGCGGCGATTCAGGAGATGACTTCGTATGCTCCATATTGGCGAGCGGTCCTGCGCGGCCTGGGCGTAGTCGCGATGGCGGCCATGGTTTCAGCATGTAGCGCGGAGAAACCCGCTCCTGAAGCCGACGCTACGCCCACCCTCTTCCTGCAGGTGGAGCTGAGCACCAATCGCGTCTTTGTCGGAGATGTGTTCGATGTGCGCATCCTTGCGAAACATCCGGCGGGCAGCACCGTCCGCCTGCCCGAACTCTCGCGCTCGAAAGAACTGATCGTCCGAGACCAGCCTCCCCAACAAAGCATCACCGTCGAAGACCGTTCGCACACCGAGTGGCGGTTACGCATGACATCCTTCGCGGTGGGACAGCATGTTCTTTCCACCGCTGCCGTCGAATGCACAACAGCCGATGGCGCCGTCCTGCAGGAGCCTTTTCCTTTCGCGGCAGTCGAAGTCGTGAGCTCCTTGTCCGCACCCGACGAACCCCTGCGGGACATCAAGGACGTCGTTCGATGGCCCGGCGTCGTGCCCCGTTGGATATGGGCGCTGATTCTCGTCGCGCTCATCGCCGCACTGGCCGGTCTTGCCGTGCGCCGTTTCCTGTCCAAGCCGCGCACGATCCTGCGCTATCCGCCTCCCGAACCGCCCCATGAAGTCGCGCTTCGCCGCCTCCGCGCCCTGCGGGAAAAGGGATGGATCGAGGCCCTGAATTTCGAGCCGTTCTACGTCGAGTTGTCCGGCATTGTCCGCAGGTATATCGAGGACCGCTTCCGCCTGAGAGCCCCTGAAATGACTACGGAAGAGTTCATTCGGGCGGCCGCAGGGTCCCGACATCTGAACGACGAGCAGCAGGCCCTGACGGCGCAATTCCTGGAGCAATCGGATCTCGTGAAATTCGCCCGCTACAGGCCGGCGCAGCCGGACATGGAAGCCGCCATCAAGGCGGCCGAGCGGCTGGTGGTGGAGACAACCCCCGCGCCCGCCGCGCAATCGGAGGCGCATCAATCATGATGCTCCACCACCCCATCGTTCTGCTGCTGCTCCTGCTGGTGCCCGGCATGGTCTACCTGCGTTACGGGCGGAGGAGACAGCCGGCCCTCGGGTTCAGCGACGGAAAGGTGCTGGCCCGGCTCACGCCCGGGTGGGCGGTCGTCGCGCAACCCCTCCTTCCCATTCTGTATGCGTTGGGGATCTCTCTTCTGATCGTCGCGTTGGCCCGGCCGCGCAGCGGTCTGGCCGAGAGCCGCGTGGACACCGAGGGTGTGGATATCATTCTTCTCGCCGACGTCTCGACTTCGATGCGTGCCGAGGACTTCGCAACACCCATCAAGAGAATGAACCGCCTGGACGCCGCGCGCGAGGTGATGAAACAGTTCATCGCCGCGCGCGAATACGACCGCATCGGGTTGATCGCCTTTGCCGCCCTTCCCTACACGATGTCGCCCCTCACGCTCGACCACGCCTGGCTGCTCCAGCAGGTGGATCGTCTTGAGACCGGAATGGTGGAGGACGGCACGGCCATAGGCGACGCCATCGCGTCCGCCGTCAACCGGTTGCGCGACAGTGTCGCGAAAACCAAGCTCGTCATTCTTCTGACGGACGGCGTGAACAACCGGGGACAGCTCTCCCCCGACAACGCGGCCCAGGCGGCAAAGGCGATGAATGTGAAGGTCTATACCGTCGGAGCCGGAACGCGCGGCCTGGCCCCCTACCCCGTCATGGATCCGTTCGGCGGCCGCCGCTATGTTCAGCAGCCGGCCGACATAGACGAACCCAGCCTTCGGAAGATTGCCGAGGTCACCGGCGCCGCATATTTCCGCGCCGAAGATATGAAAACGCTGCAGGATGTGTACCGCCAGATCGATGAGATGGAGAAGACCGTCATGACCGTGGACCAGTACACGCGGTTCGAGGAGCGGTTCATGCCGTGGGTCATTCTCGGGCTGATCTGTCTCGGCGTCGAGAAACTGCTGTCTTTGACGCGATTGGGAAGACTGCCATGAAATGGGGATCGCCAGAGTTACTGCCATGGCTGTTGCTGCTCGTTCCGGCGTGGTGGCTTGTGCTCAAACTCGCCCGTCGCCGGGAAGGGCTCCTGCGGCAGCTCGCGGACAGCGCCGCATGGCCGGTGCTGGTTCCGGACCGCTCGGTGCGCAACATCCGGCGACGCACACTGGCATGGCTGGTTGCTTTCAGCATCGCCCTGGCGGCCCTTGCACGCCCGCAATGGGGCTTCCGCTGGGAGGAGGTCCGGCGGCGCGGCCTCGACATCATCGTTGTACTCGACACGTCGCGCAGCATGCTCGCGCAGGATTTGAAGCCAAGCCGGCTGCAGCAGGCGAAATGGGGCATTCGCGACCTGGTCAACAAGCTCCGGGCGGACCGGATAGGCTTTGTTGCCTTCGCGGGCAGCAGTTTCCTCCAGTGCCCGTTGACCATCGATTACGCGGCTTTCCTCATGTCCCTGGACGATGTCCACGTGGGAACCATTGCCAAGGGCGGTACAGCCATTGAACAGGCATTGCGAACAGCGATAGACGGCTTTGAAGAGAAGACCGATGCCGACCGGGCGATTGTCCTGATCACCGACGGGGAAGATCACGAAGGCAATCCGCTGTCCCTGCTCGGAGAACTCAAGAGCAAGGGCATCCGCGTGTATGCCCTCGGTATCGGCACGCTGGAAGGCGAGCTTCTCCCCCCCGCGAACGGCACGGCTGGGAGCTTCTTCAAGGACCGCCAGGGCAACGTGGTAAAGAGCACCCTCCGCGAGGATGTGCTGCAGCGGCTCGCGATCGAGACCGACGGCATCTACGTGCGCTCGGCAGCGGGCGACAGCGGCCTCGATCGCATTTTCGCCCAAGGCATCGCCGCCCTGCGCAGGGATGAGCGGGAGTCCCGCATGGCCAAGAAACATGAAGATCGCTTCCCGTGGTTCCTCTCCGCGGCGCTACTTCTTCTCGCCCTCGAATGCGCGCTTTCGCCCCGACGCGTGCCCGCAAGGGAGGAAGGCCAATGAACCGGCACCTGATCGTCTTCTTCTGCTCAGCGTGCCTCCTGGTGTTCGGCGGCGCAGCAGCGTGGCCGGATGATGCGCGGCGGAAGATGAAGCTGGGATTACAGGAGTACAAAGCGGGCGATTTCGAGGCGGCGCAACGGGAATTCGAAGACGCTGCGAAGGGCGCCTCCGATGAGCGTCTCGACGCGGGTGCAGCACTCTACAACGAGGCAAATGCCCTGTACCGCCTCGGCCAACCAGACCGCGCCGCGTCGAAATACATGGACGCAGGACGGTCCACAGACCTTTCCCTCCAGAAGAAGACTTTCTTCAACCGCGGCAATGCGCTCTATCAGCTCGCCGAACAGGCGCAGGCGGAGGGCGATCTCGATTCCGCCCGGCAGGCATTGGAACAAGCCATGGTGATGTACGAAAACACAATGGCTCTCGACCCCGCCGATCGTGACAGTAAGATAAACTACGAATTGACTCTCCGGAAACACGAAGAGGTCAAGGAATTGCAGGAGCAACAGCAGCAACAACAGGAACAGCAGCAAGGTGAGCAGGAGCAGGAACAGGAAAAGAAGGACGACGAGCAGGAGCCCGAGGAACAGCAGGAGGAAGAGCAGGAATCGTCCGGCCAACAGCAGGAACCCGCCGAGTCGGGTGAACAACAGCAACAGCCTCAGCCGCAACAGGAACAAAGCGCGGAAGAAATGACGGAGGAGGAAGCGCGCGTGCTTCTCGATGCCATGCGACAGGAAGAACAGGCCGCACGCGAGCAGTACCGGATGGTGCAGGGAACGCCCGCGCCGGTTGACAAAGATTGGTGATGAGGACTTCTCTCGACAGATATTTGCCGCGAAGCCGCACAATACGCGCGGCATGGATGCTCTCTTTCCTGCTCGCTGTGGTCCTCGGGGCGTCGGCGACGCCGCGCGTCGAATTCGACATTCAACCTCGCGCTCTGCGAGTCGGCGAAGCAGCCGTATGCAGCATCACTGTCCGCGGCGTTGAGAATCCGCCGCCGCCCGGACTCCCTCCCGTTGAAGGCTGGCAGATCAGCATGGCGGGAACAGAAAGGAGTTTCTCCTACGGCACCGGAGGGAGCGACAGCGCCATCACGTTCCGTTTCCGGCTCGTGCCCGTCAAGGCCGGAACGTTCACTTTCGGGCCCTTTCAGTATGCCATGGGCAACGCAACGGCCGACCTTCCCGCGATCGAAGTGCGCGTGGTACCTCCCGAAGAGCAGCCGCAACAGCAGGGCGGCACGCAGGCCGACATGTTGTTCGCCTCGCTCTCCGCATCCTCCACAAACCTTTACAGCCAGCAGGTGTTCGACATCACGCTCACGGTCCACGCGGCGCAAGGAGTGAACATCGGCCGCGACATCGCGCTGCTCAACATGCCATCCACCGGCATCAGCCTCAACCAGTTCCAGGAACTCGGCAGTTCCAGGGAAGTCATGCACAACAACATATACGAGGTCCGCCGATTCCGCGCGAAGGCCACCGCTTTGACGGCCGGATCCTTCGAGTTTTCGCCCACGGTGCGCCTGTCCATCCTTGTGCCAAGGCAACGACGCCAGCGCGATCCGTTCGACGGCTTTCCGGGGTTCGACGATTTCTTCGGGCGATACGAGAGCCAGCCCGTTGACGTCACGCCGTCGCCCCTCGCGATCACCGTTCAACCGCTGCCGTCGGAGGGCCAACCTCCCGGCTTCTCGGGGGCGGTGGGCAGTTTCGCCTTTCATGCCCAGGTCGGCCCCACCGAGATCGCCGCCGGCGACCCGGTCACGGTCACGCTCTCGATTTCCGGTGACGGCAACATCGAAAATGTTTCGGCTCCGGAAATCATTGCCGGCGATGCATTCCGCACGTATGAAGCGAAGCTTGTAGCGAGGGACATTGATCCTTCGCGCGCATTCGGCCGAAAAGTCTTCGAGCAGGTCTTGATCCCGCGCTCGGCCGACGTCACGAATTTGCCGCCCATCGCGTTTTCGTTCTTCGACCCGTCGTCCGGTTCCTATCGCGTCGCCAGGCAAGGGCCCTTCCCTCTGAAAGTTTCCGCGGCGACAGGGGCCATCGCCCATG
>JAKJGV010000127.1:5264-5524 GCA_022704185.1 Verrucomicrobiota bacterium | reverse complement strand
AACTTCGTCTCGGTCACCCAGCAGTTCAACACAACGAGTTCCCTGGGGCGTCTGACGCTCAACATCCTGCTGTCCTTCGCTCAGTTTGAGCGCGAGATGATCGCCGAACGCACCAAGGACAAGATGTCGGCGGCGCGGCGTAAGGGACGGTGGGTGGGCGGCATTCCGATGCTCGGCTACGACATCAGCGAGCGGGGCGGCGCGCTGGTGGTGAACGAAGAGGAGGCCGCGCGCGTACGAGCCATCTTCGATCTGTACCT
>JAKJGV010000127.1:0-5253 GCA_022704185.1 Verrucomicrobiota bacterium | reverse complement strand
CCGCCTGGCTGGCGGCGGTCCCTTCGCCAAGAACCGCCTCTACAACCTGCTGACGAACATGGTTTACGTGGGCAAGATCGAATACGGTGGCCAAATCTACGAGGGCGAGCACCAGGCCATTGTCGACGCCGACGTTTGGCAACGGGTGCAGGATCGCCTTCGCTACAACGGCAGGACTGGCGGACGCCAAGTGCGCAACAAGTACGGCGCGGTGCTGAAGGGGATCCTGCGCTGCGCAAGCTGCGATGCGGGCATGGTCCACACCTATACGCAGAAGACGCCGAACAAGCTCTACCGCTACTACGTTTGCGTGAACGCCCACCAGCGGGGCTACAACCAATGCCCGACGCGGAGCGTGTCGGCGCCCGCGATCGAACAGGCGGTCATCGGGCAGATCCGGAACATCGCCTCGAACCCCGGTGTGGTGGATCGGGTCGTAGAGTCGCTCGGCGAGCAGCGTGTGGCCGACATTGAGAGTCTGGAGCGCGAGAAGCGGCTGATCGAACGCGAACTCGAACGCCTGAGCCAGGAACTGGCGGGTCTTGTGCGGACGGGCGGCAAGCTCGCCGTGGACCGGATGGCCGAGGTGCAGGAGCGGGCGTCGGCGCTCGAGCGGAAATTGCGCGAAGTGCGCGATCAGTTGGCCGAGTGGGAGGGCCAGACTGTGGACGTGGCCGACGTGCGGAAGACGCTGCGTGAGTTTGACCGCATCTGGGCCGAGATGACGCCACGCGAGCAGGAGAAATTCGTCAAGACCCTTGTCGAGCAGGTGACCTACGATGGCCGGAGCGGCGAAGTGACGGTGGGCTTCCGGACAGCGGCGATCAAGCAGCTTTGCGCGGAGGTGCGGAACCAGTGAACGCAAGCACGACCCGATTCGAAGTGAAAACGACGTTGCCGCATCGGTTGCGGCAGATCTGCCGCCCAGAGAGGCGACTGGCGGTGGCTATCGAGGCCGTTCCTCAGCCTGGCCGCCACATTCGGGCGGCGCAGGTGCTGGCCCTGGCGCTTCAGTTTCAGCAAATGATCGACAGCGGCGAAGTACGCGACTACGCTGACCTGGCGCGCCTGGGATGCGTGAGCCGCGAGCGAATCAGCCAGATCATGATGCTCGTCTGGCTGGCGCCGGACATCCAGGAAGCGGTGCTGCGTTTGCCGCCTTACTCCGGACGTGCGCCGTTCAGCGAAGGGGCGTTGCGGAGGATCGCCAAGGTCGTGTTTTGGGACGAGCAAAGGATTCAGTGGCAACAGCTTACGGGCTGTTTGGAGTAGTCCTCCGATTTCCACAGCGACCCACAGGCCCGAAGCCTGTCAAGCGGAAGATGCGCTCACAAATCAAGCGGTCATCCTATGATCTGTTTCGCTAGATTTTCGCCGTGATAGAATAGCCGAGTCAGCAGCACTGATTCTGTTGAGTTTCTAAGGCTCCGGCATCTTGGGGCCTCGCCTCGCATTGCCGTTGTCCCGGCTGCTGACCGCCGAACTGAAGCGCGGAGCCTCCCATGGTAGCGAGGTATCCGTGCCCATGCAGTACAACGCCAAGACCGTTCTCCGGCTCATTCCTAACGAAACACTGGCGCGATTGTTTGCTCCCTACTCTGCCTTCGCGGACTTTGATTGGGATGCGGGACCCAAAGGAAGCACCGACCGTATCTTCGATCGCTGGCAAGCGATGGAGAAAGACGATGTTCGCGCCGTTGGGCGCGTCCTGCGCCAAGTCCATTGCCTGGCCACGCCGCGGGGCACACGGGCGCTGATCGAAGCCGGGCGGGATCAGGGACTCGATCTGGCGGAAGAACTCGCCGCGCTCGGCAACGCGCACGAGCGTGCGCTCGCCTGTTATCTCGATCATCCCGGCGTATTCAGCGCCGCACGGATTCTCGATCACATCGAAGGATTGCGGCGCACCTCGTGGGAGAAGCGCAACGGGTTCCCGAAGCAGGATCTCGCTGCGCCCGACACGACGAAGGCGCAACTTGGCCCTCGCATCGGAGACTATTACCGCGCCCGCGACGGCCGCGGCGCGCCGTGCAAGGTCGAGCACCAGAAGCGCAACAACGGTAACCACTGGTTCTTCGCCTACCCCGCTGATTACGAAGACGAGGTTCTCGGCTATGACGAATCGGGGGAGTTGGGCCGTCGTCCCTGGAGCAAGGCCTTCGAGGTGGTCTTCATTTATGACGGAGCGGCGGGGACTATCGACCTCTACGCCCAGGGTGGCCGGGTGGTGCGTGACGAGTTGACGGGCATCTTCACGGAGATCGCCTTCGGCGAAGCGCGGGAATCCGAGCCGTGGAAGCCGGCGCCATACAATCTCGATCTCTTCAAGGCCGATGTTGAGCTGCCGACGAAGCCCGAACACCACATCACCTCCGTCCGCGTGAAGGCACTCCGATTCGATGTGCATGGGGCCGACAGCGGGACGATCACTGTCGATACCGGGCGCTCCCAGAAGCCCGTTTACGAATTGATCCGGGCGCACCTGGCCGAGCAGACGGCAACGCTCTCGAACGTCACCATCCGCGAGGTGAGCTTGCGGGCTGTGTTCGAGTCGCCCGGCAAACGCAAGCGCACGGTTACGTTCGAGATCACGCCGACGCACTGCAATCTGGACGACTCGGACGAGGCGGATATTCTCCGGGGATACCTCAAGGAGTGGACAATTGAGGTCGCCGGCTGAACTCTGGCGTGCCGTCGTGCGCCGATGCGCCTCAAGGGAGCGAGTGTTCTGCTTCGATGAGGTGCGAGAGTGGCCGCAGGAGCGCCTCGAGCATTTGGTGAAGCTGGGGATTCTGCAGGTGGGCCCCTTCGCGGAAAAGGTCACCTGCGATGCGTGCGGGAAAGGTCATTGGGAACAAGTGCGCTGGGAGTCGAGCGTCCGGGACACTTTGGGGAAACGGGCCTACATCCAGTGCATGGAAGAGGGCCCGGTGCATGTCCCGGAAATCCGTCTGTGGCAGTGGATTGTCGACGCCAGCGCCATGGCCAAGAGACTCGCTGCGGCGATGGATCTGTCTGGAACGGTCGAAGAGGTCCTGGCTGGCATGATGTGGAAACTCGGGCGGCGACGCCTGGCAGGCCGGTTCCGCGACGTGTTCCTGGCGATGGCCGCGAGCGGCGAGGAGGCGAGGATTGCCGACGCAGCCGGGCGCTCTCTGACCACCAGGGACGGTGTCCTGTTCGTCGTCCAACTCCCTAAACAGGACGGCCTGGACCGGCTGACTGTGTTTGACGTGGCGCAAGTGGTGGAGCTCGGCGCGGACGGACTCACGGTGGATCTCGACTACATCGAGGACGCCCTGCCCAGGGACCGGGCCATCAAGGAGGATAGGATTCGCAGCCTGCCCGTCCCCGAAGGGATTACCTGGCCGGAGATCACGCTGGAGCCCGGCGAGTCGTCGTTGCGAGTTTTCGCGCGAGGCCAGTCATGGGAAATCGATCCCGAAGACGCGGGCTTTGCCGATTCCCGGCGGAAGACGGGAGAGGGTGACAAGTCGTATCAGATCCTGCGCTTCTTCGCCTTACGCCGCGGCCGCCTGCCTATGGAAGAGGTCAAGGTCAAGGACCCCAAGACCCGCGCTGACGGTTTTCGCAAGCAGATCAGCAATCTCAGAAAGAGGCTCGGGAACTTGCTCGCCGCCGAAGGCGAGTCGATCCGCTGGGATGCGGACGAAGAAGCCTACACGTGCTGTTTCAAGATCCGGCGCGCGGGGTACATGAACCTCCCGCTGCCGTCGGACGGCTCGTGGATGAGCTACCAGATCATCGAGCGCGGCGATGGCCGAATTGCGGTAGGCGTCAAAGCCAACCGGCTTCGACGCACCAAGGAAGCCCGCACCGGAGAAACCAACGCGGCGGAACATCAGGAAACACTTTGGCATGAGTACTCGCTGGTGGATCTGGGGCTCGCGCGGGATGTGGACCGGCTCCTGCCGGAGGGCCGGGCTTTAGTTGACCTGCTGCAGGCAGGCGGGAGGCTGGCGCGGAGGGGTGATGACATCGCCGTTCTGAAACTCAACCAGTGGCTACGTGATCAGACCGGCCTCGCTGGCGATCCTCTACAGTTCAGCGAGACGACTAGGGTTTGGGCAGCGACCTTCGACTGCTCCTCCGAGCGCCGCCGGTAAGGCGAGCCAGCAAGCCACCGTGGAATTTTCCACGGCCACAGGCATGCGCGCCGAAAATTCTTCAGAACTAAATTCTTCCTGTTTTCAACTACATAGCGTTGCGCGGCGGCGGAAAGCCGCCTTCCCGCGGAATTTTCCACGGATCGGGGCCGAGGCAATCGATGAGCACCTTACCCTCTGCTACGAACCCAACGGTCCCGCCGGCGGCCGCACCTCCCAATGCCGGCCCTCCTGTCAATGTGGAATCGCTCGTCCGCGAGGCGCTGGCCGACGTGGCGCTTGTCATCGCCAGCGCCGCCGCCCTGCACCAGCTCGATGACGATCTGGTGTGGACGGTCATGAAGCGGCTGGACCGCATCCGCGTCCGCCTGCTCCGCGAACTCAAGGGTCTCGCGCCGCGCGAGGAGTATGAGCCAGGCGGCGCGCGCCCTCCGCGCATTCACGCCGCCGTGGACGAATTCCTCGTGCGCAATCGCGCCGGGATGGGGGAGTAGGCCATGCAGTTCGCCGATCTCTCTCCAGCCTGGCAGCGCTTGTTGCGGCTGTTCCAGACCATCAACTTTGGCCGCATCGAGGAGCTCGAAATCCGGAACGGCGAGCCAGTGTTCAGCCCGGGACCGCGCGTTTTCCGTGAGCTGAAACTCGATGCCGCCGACGGTCCGCGGCCGGAACGCCGGCTCGATCGGTTCGAACTGCGCAGCCAGGTCGACCGGTTCATCGAGCAGATCCATCGCCTGAGCGATGGCACGGTGGAGCGCATTGACGTGCGGCACGGTCTGCCTTTTCGCATGGTGATCGAGGCCGCGCCCGCGGAGGTGGACGCATGAGCGCCGCCTTGACCTCCGTCCTGGATCCCTTCGCTATGGAACAGGCCGGAATCCGCGCAAGCCGCATGGTCGGCCGATACGGATACACCCGCGACGACTGGGAAGATCTGCGCCAGGACCTGCTGCTGGACTGCCTGGAGCGCCTTCCGCAATTCGATTCCGAACGCGGCGACATGCGCGGATTCATTTTCGGCGTCGTCCGGAACGAAGCGGCGAAACTTGCCGTGCGCGGGCGCCGGACGAACGCGCATCGAGAGTTCGAGCCGGAGGCCAGAAACATTGAGGCCGCCGCAGTCAGC
>JAKJGV010000126.1 GCA_022704185.1 Verrucomicrobiota bacterium | reverse complement strand
CCTCTATTCACTCAATCTCTTTTTCCAACGCCCTCTCGAGCCCCAGTTTTCTGAGCTTCGGCTCGATCACGATCGTGCAATACGCCGAGCCTGCGTTCCGGTTGTAGTAGTCTTGGTGGTAAGCTTCCGCCTTGTAGAACTTGCCGGCAGGTTCGATCTGCGTAACCACCGGCACGCCCGACTCCACCAGCTGGCGTTTTGAGTTCTCGGCCGCGATGCGCTGGGCCTCGTCGTGGTAGAAGATGGCCGACCGGTATTGAGTTCCCACGTCGGCGCCTTGCCGGTTCAGTTGCGTCGGGTCATGAATCTGCCAGAAGATGGCCAGCAGGTCTTCAAAGGAGACTTGTTGAGCGTCGAAATCAATCTCCAACGCCTCAGCGTGTCCCGTCTTCCCGGAGCCAATGTCTTCGTAGGTGGGGTTATCCGTGCGTCCACCGGTATAGCCGGACCGGACCACCGCCACGCCGGCGACGCGTTGGAATACGGCCTCCACGCACCAGAAGCACCCAGCGGCAAAAGTAGCCTTGCTGAGTCCTGCCGACTCCGAATCTGTCGTCTTTCCAGCCATTTCACCCCTTGTTGTTGCGATAGCTAGCGCAGCACCCGAAATCAGCCCGGCCCAGAGCTTGCGAGTCTTCCGTCTCATGGCCGTTCGCGCTCCCTTGCAGGTTCAACATATGGGAGAAAGTCGGAAATTCAAGCGGGTCTCAAATCGAAATGAGAGTGTGCGCTTCATTCGCGCCCGCCAAATCATGGTCACGCCTCGTTCTTGTTATAAGAATCTTGTTTGCAAGGAGATGGCTGAAATCCAGCATCCCCGAATCTATCATCCATAATAGCGGCCGCGATTTAGGATGATAGAATACGGCCCCAGGGAAGGGTGGGGCATGCGCTGGACAATCCGGGGCCGGGCGCTAATGTAGTGCTCCCATGAGAGTAACCGGCGGAATACTCGGCGGGCGCGAGATCAAGGTCCCGAAAAAGGACGTGCGGCCGACGCAAGACAAGGTGCGGGCCGCGCTTTTTTCGTCGCTCGGTGCCCAGGTGGCGGGGGCGCGCGTGCTGGACCTTTTTGCCGGGACCGGGGCGCTGGGACTGGAGGCGTGGAGCCGCGGCGCGTCATTTGTATGCTGGGTCGAGGGGGGGAAGGCGGTATTCCGCGTACTGCGCGAGAATGTCGAGAAGCTTTGCTCCTTGCCGGGCGGCGAGACCCGCCTCGTTCTTCAGGACGCCATGCGATTCCTTCGATCCGGCTGGCAAGGTCAACCCTTCGACCTGATCCTCGCGGATCCGCCGTATGATCGCGATGGAACGCACCGCTGGCTGGAAAATACCTTGCTCGCGCTCCGCACGGCCACTATGTTGACCCCGGACGGAGTACTTGCGTTCGAGCTCAGCGCTTCGGAACCCGTGGCGCAGTTGGAGGGATGGGTGCTCCTCAAGGACCGGAAATACGGGGATACAAGGCTCCTTCTCTATTCACGAACGGCGAGGTGACACATGAAAACCGGCATATACGCGGGCACTTTTGACCCGATGACCCTGGGGCACCTGGACCTCATCGAGCGGGCGGCAAAGATTTTCGACCGCCTGATCCTTGCCGTGGCGGTCAGCTCGCGGAAAACGGCTCTTTTCAGCATCGAGGAGCGTATGGAAATGGCGCGCGCCTGTGTCGCGCGATTTCGCAACGTGGAGGTGGATTCGTTCGACGGGTTGCTCGTGGAATACGCGCGCTCCAAAAAGATCCATATTCTCATCCGCGGCCTGAGGGCGTTTTCGGACTTCGAGTTCGAGTTTCAGATGGCGCTGACGAATCGCAAGCTGGCGCCGGATATTGAAACCCTGTTCCTCATGCCCAACGAGGACTACAGTTATATCAGTTCCAGCACGGTTCGGGAGGTCGCCCAGTTCGGCGGCGATACCAGCCAGTTTGTCGCGCCGCCGGTCCAAGCCGCGCTGCACCGGAGGTTCTCCTCGAAAGGCTGAACCATGGCACGCGCGGGCATCCCCGCCGGCGTGCACGCATTCTCGGGATGATGACGGATGAAATCGGACCTGCTGACAGTTGATATCTCAAGGCTGAACCCGGCCGGAGACGTGATCCAGGGGGAAGTGCCCATCGCGGCCCTGGGGCTTGAAGACGAGCGCATGACCCGCTTCAAAGACCCGGTGAAGCTGGACCTGAAGACGCAACAACCCCCGGGCGAACTGGTTGTGCACGGCGTGGTCGAGGTCCCCTGCGAGCAGGAATGCAGCCGTTGCGCCGAATTTTACTCGACAACCGTGAGGGTTTCGTCTTTCCTACGCGCGTACGAGATTCCAGATGGCACAGACACGGTGGATTTGACGGCGGATATCCGGGAGGATGTCCTGCTTGCCCTGCCGCCGTTCCCCTTATGCTCGGATGACTGCAAGGGATTGTGCCCGCAGTGCGGAAAGAACAGGAACGAAGGGCCTTGCGCGTGCAAGCCGCCCCCGAAGACGGATAACCCGTGGGCGGCCTTGAACGATCTGGATTTGCGGTGAGACGGGTGATTTGAAAGACAGGAGGCATTTAAATGGGTGTCCCGAAAAGAAAATCGTCGAAGAACAGGACCAACCGGAGATTCCGTTCCCACAAAAAGAGCATTGCGGCGGCGAAGCCCTGTCCGAAGTGCGGGGAACCTCACTTGCCGCACCGTGTTTGTCCGTCCTGTGGAACCTACCGCGGGCGCCAGGTCCTGATTATTTCCGCGGATGAGTGAGATGCGCATAGCCGTGGATGCCATGGGGGGCGACCACGCACCCCGTGCAATCGTGGCCGGTTCCGTCGAGGCGGCCCGCCTCAATCCGCACATAAAGCGCCTGTTTCTGGTGGGCGATTCGGACGCCCTCAAGAAGGAACTGGAAGCCTGCGGCGAAATCCCGGCCAGCATCGAAGTGTGCCATGCAACCCAGGTGGTCGGCATGGAGGAATCGCCGGCCGTGGCCATCCGGCGCAAGAAGGATTCTTCCATCAGCCGGTCCGTGGACCTTGTGAAGAGCGGCGAGGCGGACGCGGTGTTTTCCGCGGGAAACACAGGGGCGGCGGTGGCCGCCACGACGCTGAAGCTCAGGACGCTTGAAGGGGTGGACCGGCCGGGGATCGCGACGGTTTTCCCGACCCCCGTGAAGCCTTTCGTGCTGATTGACGCGGGCGCTACGACAGACTGTACGCCGGATATTCTTGTTCAGTTTGCGGTGATGGGGTCGGTGTACTCCCGGGAGATCATCGGGCAAAGCAAGCCGCGCGTGGGGCTGTTGAGCATCGGAGAGGAAGACTCCAAGGGGAACGAGGCGACGAAGGACGCGTTCAAGGTTCTTGAAAAAAGTTCGTTGGATTTCGCGGGCAACGTCGAGAGCCGGGATATCTTCAACGGGGTGGTGGACGTGGTGGTTTGCGACGGTTTCGTGGGCAACGTGGTTCTGAAGACCAGCGAGAGCGTCGCGCACACGATCAGCCACTGGATCAAGGAGGAGTGTTCGAAGAACCCCATCCGGATCCTCGGCGCGCTGCTCGCGCGCGGCGCGTTCAAGACCATCAAGCAGCGTTCCGACCCGGCGATGTACGGCGGGGCGCCGCTGCTGGGCGTCAACGGAATATGCATCATCGGCCACGGCTCGTCATCCGCGCGCGCGGTGTGCAACGGGGTTCGCGTCGCGGCTGAATCCATCGAGCACCGGGTCACGCACCGGATCGTGGACGGAATCAAGGAACTGCGGGAACTGATGTGAAACCGAGCGAAGGCCATCCAGGTATGAAGAAGAAAACCGTGTCCATCATAGGTACGGGCTCCTATCTCCCGGAGCGCGTGCTCACGAACCAGGAACTCGAGAAAATGGTGGATACCAGCGACGAGTGGATTCTCACGCGCACGGGGATCCGCGAGCGCCGGATCGCGCGGGAGGACCAGGCGACGTCGGATCTCGGCGCCGAGGCGGCGCGCAGGGCCCTGGCGGACGCCGGCCTGAAGGCGGAGGACGTGGACGTGATCATCTGCGCGACGATCACGCCCGACATGGGATTCCCCAACACCGGGTGCTTCATCCAGAACCAGATCGGGGCGAGCAATGCCTTCTGCTTCGACGTCGAGGCGGCGTGTTCGGGCTTCCTCTACGCCCTCGAAGTCGGCCGCAGCCTGGTCGAAACGGGCGCCGTCAAGACGGCGCTGGTCGTGGCGGCGGAGAAGATATCGGCGATCCTGGACTGGCAGGACCGCAACACGTGCGTGCTGTTCGGCGATGCGGCGGGCGCGGCCGTGCTGCAGGCCCGCGACGTGGAACACGGCATCATGGCTTCCACGATGGGATCCGACGGCTCGCTCGCCGAGTTGCTCATGCTCCCGGGCGGAGGAAGCCGGTATCCCGCTTCGGAGCAGACCGTGAAGGACCGCCTGCACTACATGAAAATGGCCGGCCGCGAAGTCTTCAAGCACGCGGTGAACAACATGGTCCAGGCCTCCAAGGATGCCCTGGCGAAGAGCGGCCTCACGATCGACGATATCCGGTGGATCATTCCGCACCAGGCGAACCTGCGCATCATCAACGCGATCGGCGAGCGACTGGGCGCCGGCGCCGACAAGCTGGTGGTCAATCTCGACAAGTACGGCAACACGTCCGCGGCCACGATCATCGTCGCGCTGGATGAGATCGCGCGCGACGGGCGCTTGAAGAAGCATGACAAGGTGCTGCTCGTCGCTTTCGGCGGGGGCTTCACTTGGGGCGCGGTCGTGGTGGAGTGGGACAAGTAAACGCGTTGAGACGAGGGTGTGCGCATGAGCAAGCTGGCCGTCATATTTCCCGGACAAGGAGCTCAATCGGTCGGCATGGCCAAGGACTTGGCCGGCGCGTTTCCGGAGTGCCGGGCCCTTTTCGATCGCGCGAACGAAATTCTCGGCTTCGACCTGGCCCGGATCTGTTTCGAGGGGCCGATCGAGGAGCTGACGAAGTCCTCGAACACGCAGCCCGCGATCTTCGTGGCCAGCGTGGCGTGCCTTGCCGCCCTGAAGTTGCGGAAGCCCGGCCTGGAGCTCGCCGCGACGGCGGGTCTCAGCTCGGGTGAGTGGGCGGCCCTTCACGCCTCCGGCGTCGTTTCTTTCGATGACGCCCTGCGGGTGCTGGAGGCGCGCGGCCGGTTCATGCAGGAGGCCTGCGAACAGGAACGCGGCGGCATGCTCAGCGTGATCGGACTAGATCGTCCGGCGCTGGAGGAGATTTGCCGGAAGAGCGGCGCCGAGATGGCCAACATGAACTCGCCGGAACAGACGGTGCTTTCCGGGCGCGTCGAGGCCATCGAAGCCGCGGAGAAGCTGGCGAAGGAGGCCGGGCTTTTCATTCGTCGCTCATGGCTTCCGCCGCGCGCCGGCTCGAGGAAACGCTGGGGCCGGTGGGCTTCGGAAAGCCTTTGATCCCGGTCATTTCCAATGTGACAGGCCAGTCGCATGGGGCGCCGGACGAGATCAAGGCGCTGATGGTCCGGCAGGTTACGGCCTCGGTGCAGTGGGTTTCCTGCGTCCAGACGCTCAAGGGCATGGGGGTGGGGGCTTGCGTGGAGGCAGGGCCGGGAAAAGTTTTGACGGGGCTTGTCAGGCGTATTGACAAGGAAGCCGT
>JAKJGV010000125.1:5415-5683 GCA_022704185.1 Verrucomicrobiota bacterium | reverse complement strand
CCGCCGGCGATCCGTTGATCCGCGAGTTCGTGGACATGCCGGATGGATGGAAACTTCACATCGTGACCCGCAGGCTGGTGACGGCGGATGGGGTGAGCTACAACGGACTTGAAGGGGTCAAGCCGCACTTGGCCGCCACGCCCGACCTGGTGCCCGATTTCGAGCCGGAATGGCCGGAGCAGGTGAAGCAAAAGATGACGGACGAGGAAAAGGACGATCGGCGGCTCCGGGATCGCGTTCGAGGCGATCCTGTTCTGCGGCGGGCCGT
>JAKJGV010000125.1:286-5340 GCA_022704185.1 Verrucomicrobiota bacterium | reverse complement strand
ATCCCGGACCACAGAACCTGCTCGCAATTGACCCGCTTCGGCCGGATGGGGCCCTCGTTCTCAGGGCCGCAGAACTGCTGAAGCGCGGCGATCTGGTTGTGCTGCCCACGGAAACGGTGTATGGGGTGGCGGCCGATCCGCGCCGGGCTGACGCGGTTGACCGTCTGTATTCCGTGAAGGGCCGGTCCGCGGCCAAGGAGATACCGCTCCTGGCCGCCGAGTTGAGCCAGCTTGCCGAGGCGGGTGCGGCGCTCGATGCGGTTGCGCGTCGCCTGGCCGCGGCGTTCTGGCCCGGGCCGCTGACGCTCGTCGTGCCGTGCGGGGACGGGTTCAAGGGGTTCAGGGTGCCGGACTACGAAGTGACGCGCGCGGTGATCCGGCGCACCGGTTCGGTCCTGGCGGTGACGAGCGCGAACCGGAGCGGAGAACCTCCGGCGCGGACCGCGGCGGACGCGGCGCGGGCGCTCGGCGAATCGAACGTGGCGTTGTTTCTCGATGCCGGCCCGTCGCCGGGCGGCGTGCCGAGCACGGTGGTCAAGGTGGCGGACGGGAAGATCGAGATCTTGAGGGCCGGGGCGATTGGAGAGGCGCAGGTCAGGGAGGCGGCTGCGGCGGGATGAGCGGAAAACCGGTGAATATACTTTTCGTCTGCACGGGCAACTTGTGTCGCAGTCCGATGGCGGAGTATCTGCTGCGCCACCGGTTGGGCCCGGCATCCGGAGTGGTCGTCGGTTCCGCGGGCGTGTTTGCGCCGAGTGACGCCGCCGCAAGTCCGCCGGCCGTAGCGGTCCTTGCGGAGCGGGGCATCGATCTTTCCGCGCACCGCAGCCGCATGCTGGACACGGCGCAGGTCGCCGCCGCCGATCTGATCGTGGTCATGACGGCGGCGCACAGGCAGGGCGTGCTGTCCGCTTTCCCGCAGGCCGCAGGGAAGGTTTTTCTGCTTACGGGCTTCGGCGTCAAGAAGAAGGGGACGGATATTGCCGACCCCATCGGGCTTTCGGTGGATGTGTACCGAAAGACGCGCGATCAAATTGACGAAGCGCTTTCCGATCTGATCTTATATCTTGCGGAAAAGGGAATGCTTGAGGAGGAGTCCTCGGAAAGGTTGTGTGCCATGAGAATCGCCATCGGTTCCGATCACGCGGGTTTCGAGCTGAAGGAGGAGATCAAGCGTCTCCTGGCGGCCCGCAAAGTCGAGATCGAAGATGCCGGTTGTGCGGACAAGGAGTCCACGGATTACCCGGATTTCGCGGCCGAGGTCGCACGGCGGGTTTCCGAGGGGGCCGTCGAGCAGGGCATCCTCATTTGTTCCACGGGGATCGGCATGGCGATCGCCGCGAACAAGTTCCCGAGAGTTCGCGCCGCCTTGTGCGTGAACCCGAAAATGGCTCGTATGGCCAGGCTTCACAACAACGCGAACGTGCTTGCCCTTGGAGCGTCGGAGTTGGCGTCCAAGGACGTGGCGAAGATCCTGGACTCCTGGTTCGAAACGGAATTCGAGGCCGGCGGCAGGCACGAGCGGCGGGTCAAGAAGGTCGGGACCCTGGAGATCGGGGTGGCGGACCCCGTGGCCGTGTATGAAGCGGACCCGGAGCTCTATTCCGCCCTGCGCAAGGAGGGGCGGCGCCAGCGGGAGAACCTGGAGCTGATCGCCTCGGAAAACTACGTCAGCCGCGCCGTGCGCGAGGCGCAAGGGTCGGTCATGACGAACAAGTACGCCGAAGGATACCCCGGCAAGCGATGGTACAACGGCTGCGAGTTCGTGGACGAGGCGGAGCGTTTGGCGATTGACCGCGCGAAGCAGCTGTTCGGGGCGGAGCATGTCAACGTCCAGCCGCACAGCGGCAGCGGCGCAAACATGGCGGTGTACTTCTCGCTGCTCCAGCCGGGAGATACGATTCTTGCAATGAACCTGGCGCACGGCGGACACCTCACGCACGGGCACAAGGTGAATTTCTCCGGGCGTTTCTTCAACGTCATCCAGTACGGGGTGGACAAGGAAACGGAACAGATCGACTACGCGGAGCTTGCGCGCCTCGCGCAGGAGAACAGGCCCAAGCTGATCTGTGCCGGCGCGAGCGCCTACTCGCGCATCATAGACTTCAAGAAGCTGCGCGAAGTGGCGGACGCGGTAGGCGCCTACCTGATGGTGGATATGGCGCACATCGCCGGCCTGGTGGCGGCGGGTTGCCATCCGAATCCGGTGCCGTATGCCGAGTTCGTGACGACCACGACCCACAAGACGCTGCGCGGTCCGCGCGGCGGCATGATCCTTTGCCAGGCGCGGTTCGCGCAGGATATTGATCGCCAGATCTTCCCCGGCGTGCAGGGCGGTCCGCTGATGCACGTGATTGCCGCGAAGGCGGTGTGCTTCTACGAGGCGCTGCAGCCGTCGTTCCGCGAGTATGCGCAGCAGATCGTGCGCAATGCGCAGAAACTGGCCGCGCATCTCGAGAAAGACGGGTTGCGGATCGTTTCAGGCGGAACCGACAATCACATGATGCTGGTGGACCTCCGCCCGGTGAACGTGACGGGCAAGGACGCCGCGACGTCCCTGGACCAGGCGGGCATCACGGTCAACAAGAACGCCATCCCGTTCGACTCTCAGAGCCCGTTTGTCACTTCCGGCGTGCGGGTCGGCACTCCGGCGGTCACGACGCGCGGGATGAAGGAGCCGGAGATGGAGCAGATCGCCGCGTTCATCGGATCCGTGTTGAAGGCGCCGGGCGATGAAAAGAACCTTCAGTCTGTTCGCAGGGAAGTGCAGGAACTGACCGCGCGATTCCCGGTCCCGTGAAGCACGCGGGTCCGGCTTTCAGGCGTGCCGGCTTTCGCTGAGCATATCGCGGATGCGTTTCGCGAGCAGTTCCCGGGTGTACGGCTTCTGAATCAGACGGCGTTTTCCGACGGGGACTCCGCGTTCCTGCACGGCAATCTCGGTGAACCCGGAAGTGTAGAGCACCTTCAGCGAGGGATTGATCTGCAGCAGGTTCTCGGCCATTTCCGGGCCGCCCATGCAGGGCATGACCACGTCGGTTAGCACCAGGTCCACGCGTCCGTGCTTCTGGTTGAACAGCGCGAGCCCTTCCTTCCCGTTGGCGGCCTCGAGGACGTTGTAGCCGAGCGAGTGCAGAATACGCACCGTGAGATCGCGGACGAGATCCTCGTCCTCGACGACGAGGATGGTCTCCGTACCGCGCTCCGCGTGATCCTCGATTTCGACCGGGATGGCGTCGCTGGTCGTCGTCAGCCGCGGCAGCCAGATTCGCACGGTGGTCCCCGTGCCGACCGCGCTGTCGATCTTGATCCGCCCGCCGCATTGCTGGACGATCCCGTACACGGTGGCGAGGCCCAGCCCGGTGCCCTTGCCCTTGGGCTTCGTGGTGTAAAACGGCTCGAAGACATGCGCCAGCACCTGCGGGCTCATTCCGTGGCCGGTATCCGAAACGGAAAGCAGGATGTAGTCGCCCGGCGGCAGCACGATTTCGGACGTTCCGGTCTTCGACGCCTGCCGGACGACCTCGGTTCGAATCGTCAGCGTGCCGCCCCGCGGCATGGCGTCGCGGGCGTTGATGGACAGGTTCATGACCACCTGCTGGATGAGGCCGGCATCGGCCTGGATGCATCCGGCATCGTCGTCGAGCTGCGTGACGAGCTCGACATCCTCGCCCAGCGCGCGGCGCAGCAGGTTGAACATCTCGACGATGACGGCATTGAGGTCCAGGTTGCGGACCTCGACCATCTGTTTGCGGCTGAAGGTCAGCAGTTGGCGCGTCAGGTTGGTGGCTCGCTCGCCGGCGCTGACGATCTGTTCCACGGCATGCCGCAGCGAGTGGTTGTTTCCGACCTGGTCCAGGATCATCGTGCCGAATCCGAGGACGGCGGTCATGATGTTGTTGAAATCGTGGGCGATCCCTCCGGCCAGGCGCCCGATGGACTCCATCTTCTGCGATTGCAGGTACTGCTCTTCCATCTGGAGTTCCCGGGTGATATCGCGTTGCACGCTGATGTAGCCGACCACCTGCCCGAACTCGTCCCGGGTGGGGGTGACGATGGTGTCGCACATCACGAGCTTGCCATCCTTGCGGCGGCTCTGCAGCCGGCCGTGCCAGGCACGCCCGGCATCGAGTTCGGCCCGCATGGTGCGGAAGCTGTCGGCATCCTCCAACTCGCTCTTCAGGAGGGAGGGATCCCGGCCGAGCAGCTCCGAGCGCGAGTAGCCGGTGATTGCTTCGAAAGCGGTGTTCACGTACTGGATGCGGTTCTGCGTATCCGAGATGAGCACGGCGTCGGCGGTCTGCTCGAGTGCAAGCGCAAGCCGTGCCCGTTCGGCCTCGACGCGCCGTCGTTCCGTGATGTCGCGGAAAAGCACGAGGGTGGCGGGTTTCCCGTCGTAGGAGATGAGGCTGGCGGTGATTTCCACCGTGAAGGACTTCCCGTCGGCATTGACCAGGTGGGTTTCGTAGACACTCGGCAGGACATCGCCGGCAAGACGCCGCTTGTAGATATCGAGAACCCGCTGCCGTTCCGCCGGATGGACAAACTGGATGAACGATGCGCCCCGCATGGCGGATGGGGAAGTGCCCGCCATGGCGGCGGCGCGGCCATTGGTGAAAACGACGAGGCCGTCCTCGATCACGATGATACCGTCGCTGGCATGTTCGACCACGTTGCGGTATCGTTCCTCGCTCGCGCGCAGGGATGCCTGCGCCTGCGTGCGCTCGGCGATTTCCCACAGCAGACCTTGGTGGGCAAGGCACCCCTCAATCGAAACGGCAAACTTCGAAACGGCATTCCGGAGCTGGTTCAGCTCTTCCGGGCGGAACGCCGTGCGGCGCATGCCCGAGTACAGCTTCAAGAATCCTATTCCGGCCAGGTCGAAGAGCGCATACGCGCCGCCGCGGATGCGATTCTCGGTCACCAGTTCGTCGAAGACGGCGGTGCCGGCGGCCTCGGAGAAGATAGGTGTTCGTTCCAGGCGTTGGACGAGGGGATGCGAATGCGCGATGGTCCGCTCGCGGATGCGGAACATCGGGGCTCCATAGACCAGG
>JAKJGV010000125.1:0-251 GCA_022704185.1 Verrucomicrobiota bacterium | reverse complement strand
CCCGCCGTGGGGAGAGAAAGGAGGCTCGTGCGGATCCATACCCCTCCGTAGGCGAGATTTTTCCGGGCGAGTAGAACCTGCAGGAATCCCTCGCAGTTTGTCCTGAGGTCGAGGGATCGGCCGACGGCAAGGGATATCTCGTAGAGAATGGAGATGTCGCCGATAACCCTCTGTGGATCGTGATTACTCATGGAACGCACCGATTACCGTGGTTTTGTTCAGGTAGTCCACTGTGCCTTCCCCGTACGAGG
>JAKJGV010000124.1 GCA_022704185.1 Verrucomicrobiota bacterium | reverse complement strand
CCCCAGCGCATCGAGACCCCATCGCGTGTACACGTCGAGCAGGTGCGAAGTCTCCACGCCATACCCGATGGGAAACGGCAATCGCTCGAGGACCTCGCGCCGCACCGCGTATTCGCCGGACAGCGGCTGGATCACCGCGGCCAGTTCGGGATAGAAGAGGGAGAACAGCGGCCGGACCAGGATTTCGGTGACGCGTCCGCCGCCGGAAGGGCGCACGCCCTGCGAGAACATCAGCGGCCGGTCGTAGAAGGCTTTGACGTACTGGATCGAGGGGTGAAAGAGCAGCGGGCCGACGAGTCCATATATGAAGCGCGGGTGGATGTTCTTGATGTCGGCATCAATGTAAACGAGGATGTCGCCCTTCAACTGGAAGATTGCCTTCCACAGGTTCTCGCCCTTGCCGGGCTTGTCGCCCATTTCGGGCAGGATTTCGGCGGAGCGGTATACGTCCGCCCCGAACGAGGCCGCGACCTCCAGCGTCCGGTCGGTCGAGCCGGAATCGATCACCGCGATCTCGTCGAGGAGCGCGAACCGGGTCATCAGTTCGGATTTGAACAGCACGATCTCCTTGCCGATGGTCTTCTCCTCGTTCAGCGTGGGGATGCAGAGCGAGATCGTCACGCCCATCTTCTTCTTCTGTTCGACCAGTTGCGCGAGATTGGAGAACTGCGAGTGGTGGAAGGTGTGGCTGTCCAGCCATTGCCGGATGCGGTCGGTGACTGCCGCCGTGTCTTTCGGGGCGCTTCCGCCGCCGTCCGTGTCAGTCCGCTTCATTCGCCAACTCCTGGTCCATGCGGATGATGACGGCCGCGAGCTGCGCGAGGCCCGTGGTCATGGGGCCGATCGCCGCGGTCTCGTCAATTTCGTCGAGGTCGTGCCTGCGCTCGCCGGTGGTGAATCCGAGCGTGATGGAAGGGATGCCTTCCGCCACCAGGGCGCTCATGATGGAAGTCGTGGGGTAGAGCATGGGCTGAAGGCCCATCGCGGAAAGGATCGCCCGGGCCTCGCGGACGAACGGGTGGCCGATCTCGATGCCGCCTGGTTCGCGCCGCGCGAAGATGTCCACGGTCACCTGCACGCCGAAGGTCGAGCTGACCTCTTCGGCGATCTCCTCGAACTGTTTCTCGATCTGCGCGAGGATCTCGGCCGATTCGCCGCGCAGCTCGAAACGCAGCACGGCCTGGCGCGCGATGTTGTGGTAGGAGATGCCGCCCTCGACGGAGCCGAGGATCATGCTGGTGAGCGGTCGCCGCGGGATCGCGATCCGGCCGATGCGGCTGATGATGTCGCTCATGGGCACAATCGCGCCGGTGCTGCCGTATTGCGCCCAGTTGTAGTTGTCCGGGAGGCGGCAGACGATTTCTCCGCGCCGCATGCCGAGGCAGGTGTAATTCAGGCGTCCCAGCTGCACGCCTTCGAAGCAGATCCCCGCGTCCGGCCGCGCGCGCGCGCTGAGCAGGAACTTCTTGAGGCCCTCGAGATTGCCGCGGCCCTGGCACCGGGAGGCCATCAGCAGGAGCAGGTTCGACTGCAGCCGGATTTGAAGCCGGTCGAAAAGTTCCGGGAGCGCGGCCATCGCGCCGAGGGCCAGGCTGTTGTCCACCACGAACGGGCCGACGAGATTGTCCGGCCTGACTTCCACCGTCTGGTCCGCGGCTTCCTGGACGAGGGTGTCGCCGTTGGTGACGACGCAGAGCGTCTTTTTCCCGTCCGAGCCGGGCAGAAGCCCGAACGCGTTGCTCAGGGGGTCGGTGAAGCAATGCAGCAGCCCGCTCTCGTTGAGCCGCTGGGAGAAGAACCGCGCGCGCGATTCCTCGCCGCCCGTGGGCGAGGGGATCTCGCCGATCATCACGACGTTGGCGACGAGGATATCCTTCATCTCCTCGGCCGCGGATCGGATGCGCGGCAGCAGCTCCATCACGTTGACCGGTGCGTCATGCATTATGGCTTCCGGGTTCATTGTGGCTCTCGAGAGAAGTGACGGCAAGGATGGAATGTGGCGATGACGCTTGACGCTGGAGCCTTGAGGCGTGAAGGGAGTGGCCGACTTCAGCCGCTCAGGGCTCAAGTGTCCAGCGTCAAGTTTCGCCTTTCCCCCTTCACACTCCCCTGATCCTGTCGTATGGTGGTTCCATGCCGGGCATCAAAAACTGGAAGAGCAGCCGGTATATCACGCCGCAGCGGATCGGGTTCGTCTCCACCCGCTTTGCGGGCACGGACGGCGTGTCGCTGGAGAGCGCGAAATGGGCCGAGGTGCTTCACCAGGATGAGCACCAGTCCTTCTGGTACGCGGGGCGGCTGGACCGGAAGCCCGAGTACAGCTTCTGCGTGCCGGAGGCGTTCTTCGGGCACCCCGAGAACCTGTGGATCAACAGCCGCATCTGGGGGCGGACCGCGCGCGAGCCGGAGGTGACGGAACGGATTCACGCGATGGCCCGCTATCTCAAGGCCACGCTCTATGAATTCGTGAAGCGGTTCGACCTGCGCATCCTGGTTTTCGAGAACGTGCTGACGATCCCCATGCACGTTCCGCTCGGGGTGGCGATCACCGAATTGATCGCGGAAACTCATATCCCCGCGATCGCGCACCACCACGATTTCTACTGGGAGCGGACGCGGTATTCCGTGGGATGCGTTCACGACCTGCTGGACATGGCTTTCCCGTCGCGCGATCCCGACCTCCAGCACGTGGTCATCAACGAGGCGGCGCAGGAGGAACTCGCGCGCCGGAAAGCGGTGCCGTCCATCCTGATCCCCAACGTGCTCGACTTCGAGACGCCGCCGCCGGCGCCTGACGCCTACGCCGCGGACGTGCGCACCGAGATGGGCCTCGCGCCCGGCGACGTGATGATCCTGCAGCCCACGCGGGTCGTGCCGCGCAAGGGCATCGAGCACGCGATCAGCCTCGTGAAGATGCTGGGCGATCCGAAGTACAAGTTGGTCGTATCGCACGAGGCGGGCGACGAGGGACTGGAGTACTGCAACATGCTCCGGGAGTACGCGCGCCAGGCCGGCGTGGACCTGCGCTTCTTCGAAACGCGCGTCGGCGATGTGCGGCAGACCACCAGCGAGGGGAAGAAGATCTACACGCTCTGGGATATCTATCCCCACGCGGCCCTGGTCACGTATCCAAGCCTGTATGAAGGGTTCGGCAATGCGTTCCTCGAGGCGATCTACTTCAGGGTTCCGCTCCTCGTGAATCGTTACGCGATCTTCCACCGGGATATCGAGCCGAAAGGCTTCCGGTTGCCGGTGATGGACGGCTATCTCACGCAAAGCGTCGTGAACGAAGTCCGCCGCCTGCTCGAGGATGCGGCCTACCGCAAGGAATTGATGGACCACAACTACAAGGTGGCCTCCCGGCACTACAGCTACGCGGAGCTGCGGCGCCGGCTGCGGATGCTGATGACCAACGTCGCGAGCATGTACCCGACATGAACCGATTCTTCAACAGCACCGTGATGGCGCGGGTTGCCGCGCGACTGGAGCGGCTTTACGGTCCCGAGGCAAGGCTCTGCCTCGAGCGATTTGCCATGCTGGTCGGGCGGTACGGCGTGGGGTCGGGGAATATTCCCGCCCCGTCCAGCCGCTGGACGGCGGGCGACACGGTGCTGATCGCGTACGGCGATTCCGTGCGCGCGGAAGGCGAGAAGCCGCTGGCGACGTTGAAGCATTTTGCCGACAAGCGCCTGCAGGGGGCTTTCAGCACCATTCATATCCTCCCGTTCTTCCCGTATTCATCGGACGACGGGTTCTCGGTGATCCATTTCCGCCAGGTGGATCCGGCGCTCGGCGATTGGCCGGAGATCGAGGCCTTGAAGACGCGCTTCAAGCTGATGTTCGACCTGGTGCTCAACCACGTCTCGCGCTCGAGCGGCTGGTTCCGGGACTACGAACTCGGGATCGCGCCGGGCAGCCGCTATTTCATCGAGTTGGACCCGAAGACCGATCTCCGTTCCGTCGTGCGCCCGCGCAGCCTGCCTTTGCTTTCGCCCGTGCAGACCCGCGCCGGCCTGAAACAGGTCTGGACGACGTTCAGTTCCGACCAGGTGGACCTGAACTTCGCGAACCCCGATGTGCTGTTCGAGCTGCTCGATATCCTGCTGTTCTACATCTCGATGGGCGCGCGGATCATCCGCCTCGATGCGATTGCATACCTCTGGAAAGAGATCGGCACATCCTGCATCCATCTGCCACAGGTGCACGAGATCGTGAAGCTCATGCGTGACCTCGTGGACTTGGCGGCTCCGGATACGATCCTGCTCACGGAGACGAACGTGCCGCACGCGGAAAACGTCAGTTATTTCGGCGGGGGTGACGAGGCGCACATGGTGTACCAGTTCAGCCTGCCCCCGCTGGTCCTTCACGCGGCGCTCTCCGGCAAAGCCGGATATCTGACGAAATGGGCCGCGGGCCTCGCGGATCCTCCGCCGGGCTGCACGTTCCTGAATTTCACCGCGTCGCACGACGGCATCGGCGTGCGCCCGCTGGAGGGGATCGTGCCCGACGCGGATATCACGTGGCTGGCGGAAGAGGCGAAGAAACGAGGCGGCGCGGTTTCCTCCCGCAAGATGGAGGACGGCAGCGAAAAGCCGTACGAGCTGAACATCACGTATTTCGACGCGGTGTCGGGCCCCGGCCCGCATGTCGCGCGCTTCCTGGCCACTCAATCCGTTCCGCTTGTGATGAGGGGCATCCCCGCGGTGTATATCAACAGCGTGGTTGCGACGCCCAACGACCGCAAGCTGATGGAGCAGACGGGGCGCGCGCGATCCATCAACCGGACGAAATGGGACCACGCGGTGCTGGACAAGTGCCTTGCAGACCCGCAATCGGCCGCGGCGCAGGTGCTGGATGCATACCTTCACATGCTGCGTGTGCGCGCCGACTGCCCGGCGTTCCATCCGGATGGCGCGCAACGGGTGCTCGAACTCGACCCGCGCGTGTTCGCCGTCGAGCGCACGGCCCCGAAAGGGGAGGCGCGGGTGACGGCTCTCACCAACTTCAGCGGCGAAGAGGTTTCCGTTCGCCTGGATGCCGGCGGCACAGACCTGCTGAGCGGGCGGAACGTGGATCAGAAAGTGAATCTCCCGCCGTACGGCGTGGTTTGGGCGGGGTAAAACGGCGCTTCCGCGCCGTTCTGAGGCTGGTGAAAAAGCCCGCAGCCCTTACGGGCTTCACTACAAGCGCGCACACCGCCGTGCTGCTCGTCGCTTGTAGTCAGCGCCGTAAGGCGCGTTTGGCCGGCAGACACTTTTCCAATGATTGGAAAAATCAATTCCCGCTGAACGGGCAGGAGCCCGTCGGGCAGGCGCCGGTGCCGCACGCGCCGCTCGTCGCGCAAGACGGCGCGTCGAAGCCGCCGGACGAAACGCTCGCCGAAAACGACGAGAGCTGCTTCTCGACCTTGCGCGCGCCGCACTTCGGACATTTCGACGGCACGTCGGCGTCGTTGCGCACCAGCACTTCAAATCCCGCGCCGCACTGGGCGCATTTGTACTCGAACAACGGCATGACAGCTCTCCCTTTTCATCCTTCTTTCAATCCCATATTCTTCAGCAGCTTCTCCGCCGGGCAGAACCCCGTGAACGCGGATTGTACCAGGTTCACGCCGACAAATGCCGTGAAGAGGAACCAGTACGGATTAACCCACCGGCCGAGCGCCAGGCTCGCTAGCACGAACACGCCGGCC
>JAKJGV010000123.1:400-5933 GCA_022704185.1 Verrucomicrobiota bacterium | reverse complement strand
CGTGCGCCTTTCGGAGGCGTTCGGCCAATACTTCGTCCGCCTGCCGCTCAAGAAATCCGCCAACATCGTTCTCGGCAACGCCCTGCGCCTCGATTGGAAAGCGATTCTCCCGCCCGGTCAATGTTCTTACGTGCTCGGCAATCCGCCCTTTGTCGGCAAGCACTACCAGTCCGCGGAACAGAAAGCCGACATGGCGTCCGTGTTCGGCAAATTCAAGAACACCGGCGACCTCGACTACGTGACCTGCTGGCACTACCGCGCGGCCGAGTATATCCAGGGCACGGGCATCGTGGTCGGCTTCGTGTCCACCAACTCGATCACCCAGGGCGAGCAGGTGCCGCTGATCTGGGGCCTGCTCTTCGACAAGTGGCACGTCAAGATCCACTTTGCCCACCGGACGTTTCCATGGGCCAGCGAGGCGCGCGGCAAGGCGCACGTCCACGTGGTCATCATCGGCTTCGCCGCGTTCGACATCCCTGTCAAAAAGTTGTTCGACTACGACTCCGGCAACGGGGATGCCGCCGTGATCGAAGCGATCAACATCGGCCCCTATCTCACGCCCGGCCCCGACGCATTCGTCACCAAGCGCCAGAAGCCGATCTCGCCCGTGCCGGAAATGCGCTGCGGCAGCAAGCCGGCCGACGGCGGCAACCTGATTCTGACGGACAGCGAACGAGACGCATTGATCGCCGCCGAGCCCGGCGCGAAGCAGTACCTGCGGCGTTTTACCGGAGCAGAAGAATTCATCAACGGCAACACGCGCTGGTGCCTCTGGCTCGAAGGCGCCGACCCGGGAAGCCTGCGCGCGCTGCCGCTGGTCATGGAACGCGTGGAGAAGGTGCGCGAATTCCGGGAAAAGAGCACGGCCGCTCCCACCCGCAAGGCGGCAAAGACACCGGGGCTGTTCTTCTACCGCTCGCAGCCGACCACCGATTACATCCTTATTCCCGAGGTTTCCTCGGAACGGCGGCATTACATCCCGATCGGCATCGCGAGCCCGTCGCTCGTCCCGAGCAACAAATGTTTTCTGCTCCCGACAACCGACCTCTATCTATTCGGCGTGTTGACCTCCGCCATGCACATGGCGTGGATGCGTCATGTCGGCGGACGGTTGGAGTCGCGGTATAGTTACTCGCGCACGATGGTCTACAACACCTTCCCGTGGCCGCGGCTCAACCTGCCGATCCAGGAGGGTGACGCCTGCGTCCGGGAAGCGGCGTCACGGCTCTATTGGTCGTCGTACCACGAAGGCGGGGAGTACGAAAACGCCCCGCGTCCGCAACCGGAGGGACCCCGGCCCGTCCGCCTGACCGGCGACGCGCGGAAGAAGGCGGCCGTCGAGGCCAAGGCAAAGGCCGTGCTCGACGCGCGGGCGAGTTATCCGCTCTCGACGCTGGCCGACCTCTACGACCCCCTGACCATGCCCGCCGATCTGGTGAAGGCGCATGCCGACCTCGACCGCGCGGTGGACCGCTGCTACCGTTCCCAGCCCTTCACCTCCGAACGCCAGCGCGTGGAGTTCCTCTTCGCCCTCTACGAGAGCTACACCGCGCCGTTGCTTCCGGCGGATAAGACAAAAAGGCGTCGGGGACGTGGCAAGGCCAAGAATTCCGTAATTTTTTAACGCAGAGACGCAGAGGCGCGGAGGTTTTTTACGGCTATCTCGATGCCGCTTCGAGGGCGTCATACACCGTTTGAATGTCGGCAAGTACGGTCGCTTCGTCGCTCGTGCTGAATCTTTGGAGGTCAATCTTTTCCAGGGCCTCGTTAAGAGCGGGCGTGAGACGCCCGGTCTCGCGGAGAACCACTAACTTGTCGTAGTCCTCCCAGCCGTCACGGAGCGACTCCCAGCGCACGGAACTCCGCGGGCCGGGGTACAGGAGGAACGAATCCCCGCACGGGAAATGCGGACGGCAGTTCGTGTCAACGAGCGGATCGACGTGGCTCATCCAGCGATGGCTCGTCGACTTGAGGAACCCGTCAAACCCCTTTGCAGCAAGGTAGATACCGATCCAACGGGCTTCGTGCAACGGACTCAACACGAGGCAGTTGGGCTTGCGCGGTGAACAGCAGACGTAGCAGGTGGTCGTAAAACCCTGTTCGCGGCGGCGGGGGACTTCCGCCAGGAAGGCCGCGTCGACTTGTTTCGCCGAAAGTTTCTGGGAATAATTGTCGATGTGGATGCCCTCAAAGGCGGAGGGCGAGCGATCGCCGGCCATCTGGAACTTGAAGGACGGCGCCGCGCTCGCCAACAGATCCGCGCATGCTTGGACTTCCTCCCGACTACACTCGTCGAGCGCCACATAGACATGTCCCATCCATCCCTTCTCCTCCGCATGCGCCTCAAGCTGTTTGAGGAGGGGCGTCCAGTAGGCGATGAACTCAGGAGAGCCGGTTTTGCACTCAATGTGCCGGTAGGTCTCTCGCTCGCCCCAGTACCAGTATGACGTATTCCCCTGAAAACGGGCGAGGGCGTAGAAATGGAGATCGGGGCCGAGCCCGCACTTCTTGCAGAAGTCAACGTAGCGGTCCAGAAGGGAGAAGTCGGCCCGGAACTCGCCGTCTTTCCCCTTCGTGTACTCGATCATCGAGCGGGCGGTGTCGATGTTGCGGCGGATGTTCCACGCGAAGTCGGTCATCGTCAGCGTGATGGCGCGCTGTCCGGCATCCGCGAGTTCGCGGTAGATCGGCTCCAGCCGGGCAAAGTGTTCGTCGGAAAACGGCTCGACCCTGTAGTATCTCGCCACGCTCCAAGGTGTCTGCCAGATATCGAGATACATCTTCCGTTTCGCCGGCAGCGTCATCGGAAGCACGGAGAGATCGATGGCGAGATCCAGCCGCTCGCCCCCGGAGACGACCTCGAGTCCGCCGCGGTATCGTCCGACCGGCGCGTCCGCCGGTGTCTTGACCGTCACCCATATCGCGCGGAAGCCCCGGTCGTTGAGCGTGACCGGCAGCGTGTCGTCAAGCGCCTCGCCGACGGGACGGGAGGGGAACTTCGACCAGTCCTTTGGGCACCCCATCACCCAGTCGTCGGCAAGCGATTCCAGCACCTGCCGGGCGCGCACGTCGGCAATGACCGCGCCGTCTGGCCCGGCGAGCGCGCCCGCCTTCAGCTCAAGCCTTGCCCCCGGTTCGCCCCACACGACGAAGGTCGCGTGGACACGCTCGTTCCGCCAGGCGCTTCCGCTCCAGGTTTTCGACAGACTCCCGACCCGCGCGTTCTCCGCTGTGATCCGTTCCTGCGCGGTGGCACGGCCGTCCAACGCGGCGGCGGGTGAGGCCTGCGTAGCCAGCGCGATGGCCAGAGCGGCGGACAAGTTTGTCTTTGAGTTTGTCATCGTCATTTCCTTTGAGTTAAAGATTTGGTGCGACCAAGGGGCGAGCGTTCTGACGGCATCCCCCGGGAACGGCGCGAACGTCTTCTCCTCGTCGGTCGCATTGACCGCGAGAACATACACCGTCGACTCATCCTGCCAGGCGCGGACGCTCACCCCGTAAGGCGCGGGAGCGGGCACGGGGGCGGGATCCATGAGAAGAATCGGTATCGCCCGCCTCACCTCCTCAGCCGCAGTGCAGACATCCCGCCAACTCTCGGCGAAGGGCACGTTGACCTCCTTCTTGAGATCGTGGAAAGAATAGAGGAATATCCCGTTCGCGCCTTCGGCGATCGTCATCCAGGTCATAGCCGATATCTGCTCCGCCGTCGGGGCGAGGTTGGCGCTCCCTTTACGACGGAGGTAAGAGTAGGCGGCCGGATCAAAGGCCTGCGGCACCATCCACATCGGGCGCATCCCGAACACGCTGCGGCGCGTGCGGCGGGCCCAGTCTGCCGCCATGGACAGCGGCCGACGACCGAGCGGATAGGGATCGGTGCCGATGACATCGAACGTCTTCATGAACAGGCGGACCTCGTCCGGCTTGTCCTCGACCGCCCAGGTGGGATGGTCGGGATCGTTCTCGAGGAGCATGTCGTAACGGCGCGTCAGGAACGGGATTTCCGCAGCGGTCTTCTCATCGTTCACGTACCAGGCGAGAAACGCAGGATGCCCCTTCAGTTCCGCAATGAGTGCCCGGGCGCGCTGGCCGGATTCGCCGAGGCTGTCATGGATGAAATTGCAACAGCATTTGAGACCGCGCGCCTGACAGCGGTCGAGCGTTTCACGATTAATCCGCACGTACGGCATGATCGAATTGAACGGCCCCTTCGCGTAGAGATCGAGGTCCTCCTCTGTGAGCGGATTCGCCCAGTACATACCGAGCGGGAAGAACTTCTCACCATCGACAAGGGTGTGACCGTGCTGATCGAACATCACTCGGAGCTTCGGCAGCGTCGCGACCTTCTCGATCACGGTCTCGGCGCGACCCACTTCCGCACCCGTCTCGCCGGCAAGCGTGAAGACGATCGTGTGCTTTCCCACGGCGAGCGACGACGCATCGAAGGACGCCTCGGCCTGATCGCGCGTGAAGACCTCAGTCTCGATCGCGAACATCCGCCCCTCGGCATCGCGGCGGAAGAAGCGCCACTCCAGCGCCCCGAGATCGGGGAAGTCCTCCTGAAAGAGCTCAAGCGCAACCGCGATCCTGACCTTCCCCTCGGAGACGAGTCCGCGGTAAGCGGAGACCGAGAGATCGCCCACCGGGCGCGGCGGCACTTCCGTCAGCACGAAGTCATCGAACCAGCAGCGGCCCACGACGCCGCCTGAAACAAGAGGTGAAATCCGGATGTTCGTCGCGTTGAGCGGGATACGCGGCGTCGTTGAAACGATCTTCGTCCAGTCGTGCGTGCCACTTTTCCCGCCCTGATTGTACGCGCCTCCGAGGAACTTGCCCTTCTCGTCGTTCCACTCGATGCAACAGTTCGCGCCTCTCCCGTCCCGGTAGCCAAGCTCGGTCTTCAACCAGTACTCGTACCGGTAGGCGCGTCCCGGGCGCAGATTCACCCGCTGCCGCGGGAAATGGTAGAAGTTGGTGTTTGTGTTCTCGAACCGCAGCGCCGCACCGCCGTTCCGACCCGCGCCGGCATCGACCGTGTATTCCGAGCCCTCGTACACCCACGGTGCCATGCCCTCCTCGAACCCAGGGTTGGAGACGAAGTTCAAGGCCTCGGCGGCGTCAGCGTCAACGGATGCGATAAGGAGGCCTACGGCAAGACAGACAGAAAACATGAAAAGGCACTGTTTAGTGAACCATGAAACACATGAAACTTCATGAAAATTGGAGACACTCTTCGACATTCTTAGTGGTTCCAGAAAACTTTCAATACTCAAGCAATTGCGTAAAATCTGGAGTGCGGTGACAAGGGCCGCGCTGTGCGCGGGTCGCGGCACCGCTTTCTCTCCGTTCCATGCGCGGAAGCATCATCAATCGGCGACGCCCACCGGACAGATCAGGCGGAAATCCATCCGACACATCCGACAGGACATCGAACACCTTAGCGTGTGCATTGTAACACACCCGCCACGGTTAGTGACAGGGGTCATGCCGCAGTCCGTCAAATAGAAAAGACACCGTAGGTTTTTTTGAGGCGGTG
>JAKJGV010000123.1:0-314 GCA_022704185.1 Verrucomicrobiota bacterium | reverse complement strand
CCCGCCGGAGTACCGGCGGGGCAGGGAGCGGAACCCGGGGTGGTCATCCCTTGCGCCTCGCGCCTGGCGAGCTTGTTCTGCTTGCGCAGGATCAGCGCGTGCCGGCGGCGGATGTCCTCAAGGAGGCGGATCGGACTGGTCTTTTCGCGGAGCGCGGTAAGACGCCGGATCACGGCGGGGTCCGCGTATCCCGACGCAATCACCCTGTCGAGGGGCGTGGCGGGTTTGTCGTAACGCTTGGAGAAGCCGTGCGCGTCCGGCTTTTTTGTTTTGGAGATGAGTCGCTTGCAGGGGCGGAAGAGGTTGTTGTACAG
>JAKJGV010000122.1 GCA_022704185.1 Verrucomicrobiota bacterium | reverse complement strand
AGAATCCGTCTCTGCCGCGGCTGGGGCAGGGCCGCGTGATGATGAGCCGGCAGGCGCGCCGCACGCTGTACAGGACATCACGGATCATGTCCAACACCGAGAACTTCGTGGTCAAACGCCTCGGTGCCTTCGCGAATGCCAACATCATGGACGGCATCCCGAAGCTCGACGGGTTCTTCTCGCTTTACCTGGCCGACACGAAGTCGGTCGTGGACGGTGTCTGCTACGCGCGGTCCGGTCCGCCGGATTCGCTCGCCGATTTCCTGGGGGTGAGCCACATTACGGCGCCGGGAACGCTTTTCACCTGGCAGCCGCGAACGAACGCCATGCCGCCGGTGTATGCCGGGCAGCAACCGGAGTTCGTGCCGGAGCCGGAAATCCTGTCGCGGCTGCGCGAGCCGGGACTCGATCTCCGAAAGACGGTGCTGCTTCCCGAGACGGCCCGCGACTCGCTTCGTTGGGAGGAACATGGGCCGGGCGAAATCGAGATGAGGCGGTTCGGGGCGCAGGCCGTCGAGTTCACGGTTGTCGCGTCGAATCCCGTGATCGTCACCGTGGCGCAATCGTACTATCACCCGTGGCAGGCGCGCGTGGGCGGAACGGTTACGCCGCTGCTGAAGGCGAACGGCGCATTCCAGGCGTTGGAGGTTCCGGAAGGACGGCATGAAGTCAGCCTGCGGTATGTGGATCGGGCGTTCCGGCGAGGGGCTGTGATCACGGCGTTCGCGCTTCTCGTTCTCGGGGCGCAGTGGGTGAGGGCGGGCCGCCGAAGGATCATTTTCCGCCCGTGAGAACGGCGGGCGGGAGGTCTCGGGTGAACGAGACGAACGTATTGCGCCGCCGCACGAGCGGTTGCTCGACGTGCACGGTGCGCACGGTGGCTCCGGCGGCATTCTTGAAAACCACGTCGAAGCTCTGCAGGTCCGGCGGGCAAGGCACGCGCGCGACCTGCAGCCAGCGGGGAAGCGTTTCCCAGCGCCGCAGATCCGGCTGCTCCAGGAGTCCGATCAGGATGAAGCGCACCAGTTCTCCGGCCAGGGGGCTGTCGGTCTGATTCTCGACGGCGCCGGCGACGACTTCCTTGATGATCACGCGACCGACCGTTTTCGCCACTTTTCGGGCGGCCTCCATCTGCGCGGTCGTGAAAGCCAGGTCGAACGTGTCCGCCAGGTTGTAGCTTCTTCCCAGCACGCGCCCGTTGTGCTGGATCTCCGCATACATCGGGTAGCCCGGCGTCCACCGTTCGTTCCACACATCGCTGCTTCCGGGCGCCCTGCCGATGAGCACGAAGCAGACCAGTTCGTGAGACCACCGTTCTTCTTTCGGGAACGTGAGTTCGGCGTTCGGTGTGTCGTTCGTGGCGGGTTTGGGATAGATGCGCCCGGTGTCCGGCGAGACCATGTACGGGCCGGCCAGCGGCGTCGCCAGCCTGTACTGCAGGGCGGCATTGGAGTCGTCGTCTATCATCGAAAGACAGAACCCCGCCATGTAACGCGAGAACGCGTCTTCCGGGTAGTCGCCTTTGACCGAGGGGTCCAGCGACTTGATGATCCGGCGGGCTTCCACGGCCGCGTTGTCCCAATCGGTCAGCGCCAGGTGGTTGAACGCCGTGAACACGTGCACGAAGGTTCGTTCGAACGGGGTCCCGCGGAAGCTTTGCACGCCGTCGTTGACCACCAGGCTCGCGGCGCCCTTGGACACGCTGTAGGTCTGGAGTTGTTCGAGAAGGTCGGACGCGGCGATAAAATCGCGCGAGCTTTCCTCGTACTTGCCCGACGCCTGGCGCACCATCCCGCGTTCCATCAACAGCAGCACCCGGTCGATATCGGGGACCTTTGCATCCGCGAGGCGTTCTTCGGCCTGCTGGAATTGTCCCGTGTAGAAGTTGTGGCGCGCCGCACCGAGGGCGGGGGTCCTGCAGCCGCACAACGCGAGGGCGGCGAGGACAATACACCCCGCCGCGCACAACGGTTTGATGGCGCGGCGCAGGGACATGATGGATTACCATCCGATAAGCGGCAGGCTGGCCTGGCGCGCGAATTCCTGTTCGGTGGTCCAGGCGATCAAGCCGGTCTCCAGGTCGGTGACCTCGATCGTGAGCTTGTAGTAATTCAACTGCTGCTTCGAAACGCGGACCTGCCGGGGCGAGTTGGATTCCATTTCCATGAGCGACCCGCTCAGCATGTAGCGCGCTCCGAGCTGGCGGCCGACCTGTACCTGGGTATCCGCCGTGGAGTGGGCGGCCTGGTAGCCCTGTTCGCGAAGGAGTTCTTCGCGGCGGGCCTCGTTCACGAACTGCGCCTTGCCGGATTGGATCAGCGCGGTGCGCATCTTGTCCGTCAGCGCCTTCGTGTCCACGTAGCGGGAAGTGCGGTTCTGAACTCCGGCGATCATCACGATCGGGGCCGGCTCCTTGTCCTTGAGAAACGGACTTGCCAGCAGTTCGTCCACCACCGCCTGCGTGATGTTCCGCATGTCGGAGTAGTCATACGTGGACCCCATGTGCTTTTGGTCCCGCACGTCCACGTCGGCCGTGGAAGCGCGGAATGCGGCGCAGCCGCTGGAGAAAAGGGCAAGCAGAACGATCATGGAAAGGGCGACGACTGTCTTCATTTGTATTCTCCTCTCTGCAAGCTTAGACGTTCCATCCTTAGCCCATATTCACCCGTGGATCAAGCATCTTTGACATGCGGGACAGGGTTCCGATACGATGGGGGCATGCGTTTTCTCGAATTGGCGGGCAGGAGGCAGAGCGACCGGCGGTACGCGGAGACCCCGTTGCCGCGCGACGCGATCGAGCGCTGTCTCGAAGCCGCCCGCTTGGCGCCCTCCGCGTGCAATTCCCAACCGTGGTCGTTCATCGTCGTGGATCATCCCGGGGATCGCGATCGCCTGGCGGCCGCCGCGTTTTCCGGCATCTACAACATGAACCGTTTCGCCGCGCGGGCGCCGGTGCTGGTAGCCGTTGTCACGGAGCGCTCGAAGTACATCGCGCGCCTCGGCGGGATGATCCGGGGTGTGCAGTACAGCCTGCTGGATGTCGGCGCCGCGTGCGAGCATCTCATCCTGCAGGCCGCGGAGGAGGGGTTGGGAACCTGCTGGTTGGGGTGGTTCGACGAGAAGGCCGTGAAGCGCACGCTCGGACTTCCGCGTGAGGCGCGCGTGGATGTGTTGATCAGCGTGGGATACGCGGAAGAAGGCGCCACGCGCGAGAAGAAGCGCAAGAGCCTCGACGAGGTCAGGCGGTACTTCCGTTCATGACAGCCGCGGATATTCAGCATGGCAGTGCAGAGAGCTTCCCGGGCCGGGTGCTGCGGACCGCCACGCTTGCCGGAGTGGTGGTGAAGGAATCGGTGCGCTGTTTCATCGTGAACCGCCATGCCGCCGCCGCGGCCACGCTGGCCTACTACGGGTTCCTCGCGCTGATGCCATTGATGCTGCTGGTGGTGTTCGTCATGAGCCTGGTGGTGCGCTCGTCCGCGCAGGTACTCGAAGGCCTGCAGAACCTGACCTCCCATCTCTTCCCCGTGTTCGGGCAGACGATGTTGCAGGATGTGCTGGCCGTGTCCGGCGGGAAGATCTGGGGAGCGGTCAGTTTCGTGATCCTGTTGTGGTCGGTGACGCCGTTCGCCGCGGCGGTGAGAAACGCGATGTTCGATGTGTTCCGCGTCGAAACGGGCATGCGTTTCTGGAAGGCGAAGCTTTTCGACGTGGCCGCGATCCTCGCGCTGCTGGCGCTGTTTCTCTTTCTCGCGGCGAGCCGGATCCTGCGATCCCTGTTTCCGGCCGTGGCGATCCCCATGGCCGGGATGCCGGAACTGGTCCGGAACGGGGGCGTATTCCTGCTCAGCGTGTGTGTGCTGGTCTTCTTCTACAAGGCTTTCGCTCCGGTGAAGATGGAGCTGTGGGAGGCCGCGGCCGGGGCGTTCGGCGCGGCCGCGCTGTTGGCGGTCATCCGTCCTCTATTCGGCCTGGTCCTGCGTTTCAACCCGGACTACGGCTATGCCTTCGGCTCGCTCAAGACCCTGTTCCTGGTGATTGTCTGGGTGTACTACACGTTTGCCGTGTTGCTGCTCGGGGCTGGACTCGTCGCCGCGATCCGCCGGAGGGATGCGTTGTTGCTGCGCGGCCTCTTCCTGGGGCGGGGCGCGGGACGGTCCACGACCCGCCGGCTGCTCAATCGCTTCGTCGTCGAATTCGGGCGTGGCGAAAAGGTTTTCGATGAGGGCTCCACGGGCAAGGATATGTTCTATGTCGCATCGGGCGAGGTCGAAATCTTGAAGGGCGCCCGCCGGCTCGCGGTGCTCGGCGAGGGCGAGTACTTCGGAGAGATGTCCATGCTTCTGGGCGCGCCGCGCACGGCGGCGGCGAAGGTGATGTCGGATTCGGCCGAACTGGTGCGCATCTCGATGGACAACTTCGACACGATTCTCCGCGAGGAGCCGCGGATCGTGCGGTCCATGCTGACAAAAATGGCCGAACGATTGGAGGCGACCAACCGGATGGTGGAGGGAAAGGGCTGAGAAGGTGTCAGTGTTCAGGTTTCAGGACAATCCTCCCTTACCCCTGAAACCCGACACCCGAAACCCGAAACCTGAAACCTGCTTGCCGCGGCGTAGCTTCCGAGCGAAGCCGGGAAACCCGAACCCCGCCGACTTACTCTTTCACTTCACCGCTGAGCCCGGATCTCCGCGCGGCCAGTTGGGCGATGCGCGCGATCAAGGCGTCGTATTCCATGCCGCCCTTGATCGCGGACAGGGCGAGATCGTCGTCGGGGGACAGGTCCGGGTTGGGATTGGCTTCCAGGAAGACGACCTCGTTCGAGGCCGTCAGCCGGAGGTCAATGCGGGCATAGTCGCGCAGCGAAAGCAGCCCGTAGATGCGCTTGCTGATCCGCGCGATGCGATCCACGAGCGGCTGCGGAAGCTCCGCATCGGTGTATTCGATCTTCCACTTCTTGCGATACGCCTTGTCCCACTTCACCCGCGACGTGGCGATATGCGGGCCGTCTCCCTCGGTGTTGCCGAACCGGAGCTCGCGCGGCGGGAGGGCCGAGAGCCGGTCGTTGCCGAGGATGCCCACGTAGAGCTCGCGGCCCTCGACGTACTCCTCGCAGATGACCGGCTGCTTCATGCGTTCGTGGATCATGCGCAGGCGCTCGCGCAACTCCTCGTCGGTGTGAACGATGGAGGCGAGCGAGATGCCGTCGGACCCGTCCTCGTAGACCGGCTTGGCGATCACCGGGTAATGCACGCGGCCGGCGGGGCGGTTTTTCTCGAGCGGGACGGACCAGAACTGGGGGACGCGGATGCGGTGGTAACCGAGCACGCGCTTGCACGTGGCCTTGTCCCGGCAGAGCATCAGGCCGCTGGGCCCGGTTCCCGTGAACGGGAGATGCAGCAGTTCGAGCAGCGCCGCGACGTGCGAATCCTTGCGTCGGTCTCCCTCGAAGTGCTCGGTCAGGTTGAACACGAGCTGCGGGCTGTGTTCGACGAGCGCGTCCATGGTCTTCCGCACGTCGGGGCCGAACGGGAGAGCGAGCGTCTCATAGCCGCGCCGTCGGAGCGCCTGGATGACGCAGCGCTCCATCAGGCCGTGTTCGTCCTTCGACTGGCTCTCGAACTGCGGATCCGCTTCGGACCTGACCTCGTGATCCACCAGGGCGACGATTTTCATGGCTTGTACTCCCGCTTCACCGTCCGGAGATAGCGTTCACGGGCTTCCAGCACGAACGACGCAATACAGATTCCTGCGGGCAGGAGGTTGTCCTGTTCCGGCCCGCGCAGGCGCAGGCCGAGTTCGCGCGATCGAATCCCGAGCCGGCGGATGATGTTGTCCGCGACGTATTTCGGCACGCGGGCCCAAAGCGCGATGGTATCGACGAGCTTCCTGCGGTTGCGGCTGAGAAAACGAGGCGCGCTCGGGTGGGGCGACGGGTCGGCCGTGAAGAGGCGATGAAGTGCCGGGTCGTAGAATC
>JAKJGV010000121.1 GCA_022704185.1 Verrucomicrobiota bacterium | reverse complement strand
GGGGGGGAATGAAGGATGGGTTCATGATCCGTGAGAATGCCCTGGAACGGCTGCAGAGCGAAGCGGCGCCGTGGGATCTGGTGGTGATCGGGGGCGGCGCGACGGGGCTGGGGTGCGCATTGGACGCGGCAACGCGCGGCTATCGCGTGGCGCTGCTCGAGCAGGCCGATTTCGCGAAGGGCACGTCGAGCCGATCGACCAAGCTGATCCACGGCGGGGTGCGCTATCTGCAGCGGGGCGAGCTCGGGCTGGTGCGGGAGGCGCTGCGCGAGCGCGGGCGGCTGCTGCGCAATGCGCCGCATCTGGTGCGGCCGCTCCAGTTTCTCGTGCCGTGTTACCACCACTGGGAACTGCCGTATTACCGGGCGGGGCTGCTGGCGTATGATCTGCTCGCGGCAGGGCGCGGCGTCGGCCGGTCGCGCTGGCGGGGGGCGGCTGCGTGCGGCGCGCTGGCCCCGGGCTTGCGCCGGGAGGGGCTGCGGGGGGGCGTGACGTTCTGGGACGCGCAATTCGACGACGCGCGGCTGGCCGTCGCGCTGGCGCGCAGCGCGGCGCGGGCGGGGGCGACGGTGCTGAATCACGCGGCCGTGATCGGGTTCACGCGGCGGGCGGGACGCCTGGGCGGGGTCGCGGCGCGCGATCAACTGACGGGGCGCGAATTCGAGGTCGCGGCGCGCGGCGTGATCAATGCGGCCGGGATTTTTTCGGATCAGGTGCGGGCGCTGGAGGAACCGGGCGCGGAGCCGCGGCTCGCCCCCAGCCAGGGAATTCACCTGGTGCTGCCGCGCGAATTTCTGCCGGGCGCGACGGCGATTCTGGTTCCGCGCACCGAGGACGGGCGCGTCGTGTTCTGCATTCCGTGGGAGGGACGCGTGCTGATCGGGACGACGGACACCGCGGTGCAGGAGATCGCGTTGGAGCCGCGCCCGCGCGCGGGGGAGGTCGACTATCTGCTGGAGCACGCGGGGCGGTATCTGGAACGGCGGCCGCGGCGCGAGGAAGTGTTGAGCTGTTTCGCGGGGCTGCGGCCGCTGGTGCGCACGCGCGCTGCGGAGACGGCGCGGCTCTCGCGCGAGCACGAAATCCGGGTGTCGCGCGGGGGTCTGGTGACGATCGCCGGGGGGAAATGGACGACCTACCGGGCGATGGCGGAGGAGGCGGTCGATCGCGCGGCCGAAGTGGCGGGCCTGGCGCGGCGGCGGTCGCAGACGGGCGACCTGCGGTTGGTCGGCGGGTGCGAGCCGGGCGGGGCCGACGATGCGCTGGCGCGTTACGGGGATGAGCGGGCGGCATTGGCGGAGCTGCAGCGCGAAGAGGCCGAATGGGCGGAACCGCTGGCGGCGGGGTTGCCGTGTTTGAAGGCGGAGATCGTCTGGGCCGCGCGCCACGAGATGGCATGCACGGTGGAGGACGTGCTCGCGCGGCGGACGCGATTGCTGTTTCTGGATGCGCGAGCAGCGGCGGAGGCGGCGCCGGTCGCCGCGCGCCTGCTGGCGCGCGAGTTGGGCCACGACGCGGCCTGGCAGGCCCGCGAAGTGCGGGAGTTCACCGCGCTGGCGCGGCGTTATGATCCGCGGGCGGAGTGGTGAGAGGTTATTAATCCGGGGGCGGGGAGCGTTCACCGGAGGGGCGTCGCAGCGGCCTCGGCTCGACATCGATAGGGGGGCGTGATAGCTTTTTGCGGATGGCGCCTCGCCGGGGCGAAGACAAGGTTGTCATTCGAGACACAGGATCACGAAAGACACGAATGAGCACGAGTCGCACATGAGGCGGGGGTTCACGAGGAAGAAAAAATAACAGCGGGCATTCGAGAGACGAGGATGAGGGACGAGAGCCGGAAGCCGAATTTGGGCAGAGCTCAGGGGGCGAGGACGAGGGACGATTCTTGAGGGACGGACGGAGAGCCTTGAATCTGATCCGAGGAAAGACCATCGATGATTGACATTCGGTTATTGCGAGACGATCCGGAGCGGGTGCGCGCGGCCATCAAGGCCAAGAAGGCAGCGGTGGATTTTGACCGGCTGCTGGAGCTGGAAGTGCGCCGGCGCGAGGTGATCACACAGATCGAGGAGCTCAATGCCCGGCGGCGGCAGGCGAGCAAGGAGATCGGGGCGCGCGTGCAGGCCGGCGAGGATCCGGAGGAGGCGAAGGCGGCGGAGCGAGCAGCGCGCCGTCATCGCGGAATTCGACGCGCTCATCCTGACGGTGCCCAACCTGCCGCATGAAACGACGCCGCTGGGAACGAGCGAGGCCGACAACCGGGAGATCGCCGCGTGGGGCGAGAAACCGACGTTCGACTTTGAGCCGAAGCCGCACTGGGAACTGGGTGAGGCGCTGGGGATTCTTGATCTTGCGCGCGGGTCGAAGATTTCCGGTTCGGGATACTACGTGCTCAAGGGCGCCGGCGCCCGGCTTGAACGCGCACTGATCAACTGGTTCATCGACGTACATACCCGGGAGTACGGCTACACGGAGATCCTGCCGCCGTTTGTGGTCAACAGCAAGACGATGACGGGGACGGGACAGCTTCCGAAGATGGCCGAGGACATGTATCGCGTCGGCGGGATGACGGCCGAAGGGTACGTCGCCGAGGACGCGTGGCTGATCCCGACGGCCGAGGTGCCGATCACGAATCTGTATCAGGATGAGATTCTGGAGGCCGAGGCGCTGCCGATCCGGCATTGCGGCTACACGCCGTGCTTCCGGCGCGAGGCGGGCAGCTACGGCAAGGAAGTGCGCGGCATCACGCGCGTGCATCAGTTCAATAAGGTGGAAATGGTCAAGTTCGTGCAGCCCGAGTCGTCGTATGAGGAACTGGAGACGTTGCGGGAGCAGGCCGAGACATTGCTGCGACGGCTGGGGCTGACGTATCGCGTCGTCCAGCTCTGCTCGGCCGACCTGAGCTTTGCGGCGTCGAAGTGCTACGACCTGGAAGTCTGGGCGCCGGGGATGGGGATCTGGCTGGAGGTCAGCTCGTGTTCGAATTTTGAGGATTTTCAGGCGCGGCGGGCGAACATCCGCTACCGGCCGGGCACGAAGGAGAAACCGCGGTTCATGCACACGCTCAATGGTTCGGGGCTGGCGCTGCCGCGCACGGTGATCGCGATCCTGGAGACTTATCAGCAGGCCGACGGGACGGTGCAGGTGCCGGAGGTGCTGCGGCCGTTCATGGGGTGCGAGCGGCTGGGGGGAGCAAGCTGATTAGCTCGTGACGAGGTATTGGGACGCTTGCTTCGGATCGTTCCACAGTGGAGAATAAAGCCAGGTTTCAGGAACGGAGGTGACACCATGGAGCCGGTCCAGGTCACGGTTAAAGAATTACGTTCTGGGCTAAGCCGTTATCTCCGTATGGCCAAAACTGGCCGCTCGGTCGTCATCACGGAACGGGGAAAACCCATTGGTCGGATCGTGCCACCGGAACGCGCGACAGACAGTCGCCTGGCTGAGATGGTAGCAGACGGGCAGGTACTGTGGAACGGCCGGAAACTAGCCGCCCTGACGCCTCCCGCGCGGGTCGCGAAGGGGCACTCGATCGCGGCCCTTGTAATCGGTAACCGTGAGTGAACCTTTACCTGGACACGAGTGCCCTTGTTAAGCGGTACGTATCAGAGTCAATGACCGCTGAAGTCATCGCTTTGATTGAGGGCAGCCAGTATGTAGCGACGTCGATTGTCGCGCGCGTTGAGGCAACGGCGGCCTTTGCCAAAGGCTTGCGCATGGGCTGGATAGATGAGCCCACCGCGCGTGCCGCACTTGCGGCACTGGATACCGACTGGACCAGCCTGATCCGGATTTCATTGAGTGAGGCCATGTTGGGTGCGGCAGCGAACCTGGCATGGGACCACGGGCTGCGCGGGTATGACGCGGTTCACCTGGCCGCTGCCCTGTCGTTGAAGGAAAGGCTTGAGGAGGATGTTTTGTTTGCCTCCTTTGACCGGCAGCTCAACTCGGTCGCGAACCGGGTCAAGATGCAGACTTGGCCGGCTCTGAGCGATATGGAAGCATAAAGAGCCAAACGAGGCGGATCCCATCGTTGGGGATTAGGGTGGATCCGGATCAATCATCTGACGAGCGATCAGACATCCTGTAGGGTTTCGCCGATCGCCATTCCTGTGACCCCGAACGCACCGGCCACCAGAGCGGCCACGAACTGGTTTTCCACGAAGACTACCAACCCAAGCCGTCATACAAGGCCTTGGGTGGGATTTGTTGATCAGGTGCCCGCGCCAGATTGACCGGAAAGAGGCATCATGCAGCAAGTGCCAGTTATCAGGGATGAGAAGCCAGCTGACATCGACGCCATCCGAGAAGTCACGGTCGCGGCGTTTGCGCCCCTGAAAATCAGCAACAAAACGGAGCATCTTATCATCGAGGGGCTGCGTTTGGCGGGGGCGCTGGCGATTTCGCTGGTGGCGGTGGCGGCGAGGAAGTTTGTTCCAAGACAATCGATTCTGCGGAAATGTTTCGCTGTGCTGCCTTGGCGGTTGCTCCTTCGATACCATCGGCTTGAACTGTTATCTCAATTGCTTCGCCGCTCTCACGGTCTTTCCCGGAAATTCGATATCGTTGGAGCATCTGTCTCACCCTTCTTCAGAGAATCGGATGTCGGTAATCCTCGCTTCAATATACCCCTCACGCCATTCTGTCGGCACGGACTTGGCGGAGTAGAACTTTCCGCTTTCCATCTGCCAAACATAGCCGGGCTTCAAGGGCTTGTTATCGCCAGAAAACGAATACTCCGAAACGAACACGGGCAAGTACTCTTCTTCGGCTATGACCGAACCAGTGCTGTCTTTGAAGTAGACGGTGACTTCGACTTTGTCGAGAGACTTCTCACCCTTATTCCGTATCTTGAACAACACACCAGGAACTTTTCCGTCCAAAAGAGAGTCCATATAACGAGCCTGCACATCGTAGAGTTCGAGGTGTTTCGAGATGTAGGCGTTCTTAACCGCAGCCTCTTCTTGTTCTTTTCGCTTTTGTTCTTCCTGCAATTGCATACGTGCAGATTCCATCTCGCGATGAGTTTCGTCGATGGTTTTCGTGATCGCGGCGGACGTGCCGCCGGTTGAAACCACGGGAACAATAAACGCGATTCCGCAAATCACGCCTCCGAGAATGGGCATCCCAATCCCCTTGAAATTCTTGACGAGGGCAATGACTACACCAATGAAAGCTAACGAAAGACCTACAATGGCAACAGGCACGGCCAAGAGGCCAAGAAATGGAACCCATCCGATCAGCAAGGCAAGAACACCGACAACGGTGGCGATAATGCCAAGAGTAAGAGATGCGGTGTTCTTCGTGGTGAGAATAACCTCCTGAGGCTGCTGAGTCATCTTTTCAAATCCTTTCCCGAGTGGAATTCGACAATATGAGGTGGTCGGGTTAATCAGACCACTTTTGGGGATGTATAAGTAAAGTCTTGCGGGCTGATTTTTGACCGGAAGGGCACTGGGTGTCCCTCCCGGTTACCGTCTTGATTCGGGTAGCTGGCCGGCTCCCGAACAACCGCACCTTGCTCCGCGCATCATCCTTTCGCAAACCTTTTCGATTCGGTCCTCCACTGTCTTGGAGGCTGGCGCCTCCCCCCTGTGGGGGGACGGGAGGGGGGAGAAGGCGCGGTAAACTTCCCACGGCGTTCGGCCATCGAGCGAGGCGTGGAGGCGCTCGTGGTTGTAGAACTCGATCCAGGAGGCAATCCCGGCCTCCGCTTCCCAGACCGATTCGTAGCGCTTCAGGTAGATCTCCTCGTGCTTCAGGCTGCGCCACAGCCGCTCGACGAAGACGTTGTCCAAGCAGCGGCCTTTGCCGTCCATCGAGAGTTTCACGCCGGCGGCCAGCAGCGGCTTGGTGAACTCGGCGGAGGTGAACTGGCAGCCCTGGTCTGTGTTGAAGATCTCCGGCGTGCCGAACTCGTCCATCGCCCGGCGCACGGCCTGCACGCAGAACGTGGCGTCGAGCGTGTTGGACAACTCCCAGG
>JAKJGV010000120.1 GCA_022704185.1 Verrucomicrobiota bacterium | reverse complement strand
TTGATGAGCGTCGTGATGCGTCCTTGTTCGGCGGTCAGCCACGAGACCACGCGGGAGGTGTTCGAGTAAGGATAGTACCGCAAAACAATCGCCTGGGTTTTCTCGATCACGGCTTTTCCGGCAAGGCTGTTTTGTCTCCCGCGCGCGTCTGCCGGGCGTCGGACTTGCTCTGGCGCGCCATCCACTCTTCCAGCTTGTCGAGCAGGGTGGGGCGGCCGTCCAGGGATGTGGTACCGGGGAACACGGCGCCTCCCGATACGATGAGCTTCATGGCGTCCTGGACGGACATGGGCAGCGGGTGCATGTCTTCACGGGAGACAAACACCACGAGCCCCGAAGTCGGGTTGGGCGACGTGGGGATGAACACCGCATGAAACTTCTTCTGGTTGTCCGGTTCGGCCAACCCGGAGACATTGTCCGGAGGGACCTGTCCGGTGACGAAGCCCATCGAGTAGATGCCCTTGCGGGGGTACTCGACCAGGATCACGTCCTTGAAGAGGTTCTGGCTCTGGTCCACCAGCGTTTCGCTGATCTGGCGGACCCCGATGTATATCCTGTTCAACACCGGGATGCGCCCGAGGATCATGTCTCCGAGCTGATACAATTTCTTGCCCAGGATATTGCGGGCGAGAAGCCCGATCAGGAAGAGAACGGCGATCATGATCAGGAGCGCGATCCAGGGCGAGAGGGTGACGGGATAGCTGGCCTTTACGCCCTTGGGAACGAACCCGAGCACCAGGCTGGTGGTCAGGGTGAAAAGCCAGCTCGCGATGAACGCGGTCACGACGATGGGCGTGACCAGGATCAGGCCCACGATGACGTTGTTCCGGATCGTCTTCGTGACGCGGGCGAACATGCGATTCAGGATGACGGACGCCTGCGGGCGACGCAAGCGGAAACAAGACCCTGCAAATACCCCAGCCGCGCCGCGCGTCGCAGCCACGCGAGCTCGCGCCGGCGCATCGCGGCGCGCTCGCGCGCGGTATGGTCGGTGGCTCCTGAAAGGTGGTTGAATCCGTGCGCGATATAGAGCGCGAGTTCGCGCGAGGACGCGTCGGGCCGCCGCCCGACCAGCCGTGCGCGTTCGACGTTAACAAAGATCTCCCCGCGCAGGCCCGCGGCTTCGCCGGGCAGGGTGTCCAGGGCGAAACTGATGACATCGGTGGGGTGGTCCTTCCCGAAGAACCGACGGTTGAGGGGCGTGATGCCCGCGTCGTCGGTCAGCACGACGCTCGCCTCATGCCAGCGCGCCGGGCTGCGTGTCGCCGCTTCGGCGGCCAGCCACCGTGTCAGACGCCGCACGGACTTCAGGCACAGCGGCACCTTTTTCTGTTGATTGTGAAGGCTTGTTTTCATCCTGCGGATACGCGATGCGGACATGCAACATGTTGGCGAGAGTGAACACGAAGGATTGCTTGATCTCGGACAGCTCGGCGAGCGTCAGGGTGCAGCGGCTGAGCTGCCCGTCCCGCACCTTCCCATCCGTGATGTCGTTGACGAGGGTTTCGATCCTCGCGGGAGTGGGTTTTTCGATCGAGCGCGCGGCGGCCTCGACGGCATCCGCCAGCGCGAGGATGGCCATCTCGCGGCTGCGCGGCTTCGGGCCCTCGTAGCGGAAATCCTGCTCGTTGAGGGAACGCCCGGCGGTTCGGGATCCATTGGTCTGTTCCGCCTCCTGCTTGGCGCGGTGATAGAAGAAGGAAACGAGGCTCGTGCCGTGGTGCTGCTCCACGGCGTCAATGACGCAACGCGGAAGCTTGTGGCGGCGCGCGAGGGAAATGCCTTCCTTCACGTGGGAGGTGATGACCAGCGTGCTCATGCTGGGGGCGAGGTCGTCGTGAGGGTTTTCCCGGTGGCTCATGTTCTCGTTGAAGAATTCCGGCTTCGAGAGCTTCCCGATGTCATGGAAATAGGCGCCGACGCGGACGATCAGGGAGTTCGCGCCGATGCGTGTCGCCGCCGCCTCGCCGAGGTTGGCCACGACGATGCTGTGATGGTAGGTGCCCGGCGCCTCCATCGCGAGCCGCTGGAGCAGCGGGTGTCCCATGTCGGAGAGTTCCAGGAGGGTGAGGTCGGTGGTGATTTTGAAGAGCCACTCGAAAATCGGGATCAGCAACGCGGCGACGAACGCGCCCGCGATGCCGCTGGTCAGGCCGACGAGGCATTGCTCAAGGATCAACTGCGCGGGTTGCTGGCGGATGGCCCCGATGCTGATCGCATACAGCACCTTGGCCAATCCCACCACCAGTCCGGCGCGGTAGATCTGCGACCGCTTGCGGACATGCCGGGTGGACAACGCGGCGACCACCGTCACCACCATGCCCAGCGTCAATATCGTGAAGCTGTTGTCGAACAGGACCGACACGGCGAAACTCACCCACAATCCGATCGGGAGGGCCATCGGACTGCCGAGAAGGACCGATGCCAGCACGGGGGCCAGGGCCAGCGGCACGGCGAATTCGACTACCGCGGGCGGAACCGATCGCGACACGGCGGACAGGTAGAGCAGCGCCTTCGAGGGGAGGATCACCAGCAGCGAAAGCACGATCAGCAACAGGATCTTCGACTCCTTGCCGATGACGTCCGGCGTAAGGATCTGGACCAATCCGATGCAGGCGATCAGCGCGGCGAGCAGCAGTCCCGCATTGCCGATGCGGCGGATCAGGCGGTCGTGCGGCGATTCCAGCTCGCCCAACCGCCGCTCGTGTGCGCTCAACATCGCCATCTTCTGGGCGGTGATCCGTTCGCTGCCCTCCACGATGGTGGTGCCCGCGCGCACGGTCATGCTGGCCGGCGGGACTTCCTCGCGCGCGTCGTTCCGGCGTTCCGCGGTCAGGGCGGGATCGTACAGCAGGTTCGGGGTCAGCCACGGCTTGATCAGCGCGGCGAGCTGGTCCTTCGGAATGCGCATGCGGTCCAGCGCTTCCGTGACGTGTGAGACCGCGAGGGGCAATGCGGATTCGGATGTGGGGATGTCGTCCAGCGCGAGCGGGGGCGTGACGGACCCGTCCGTGCGCCGGATCACGATCGCTCCCTCGGATGCGATCCCCTGGAATTGCGTGTTCTTCTCCTCCGGCGATACGATGCCGCCGGCCCACATCTTTCGCAGCACGTTGCGGATCGCATCGCGCACTTCCGCTTCCGCGCCGCGCGGCGCCAGCTGCAAGGCTTCGGACGGAGTCAACGGAATGCCCAGGAGATCCAGTGCGGATCCCAGCTCTTCGGCGGGCGTCTCGGCGGCCTTGCGTTCCTCCGCCTCCATGCGGCCTTGCAGAATCCGGTCGTACATCTTGTCCAGCGCCCTCAGCGAGGTGGTTTGCGGGGCATAGTTGATGGAGAAGGCGGGCGGCACGGCCTTTTCGGCGTGATGCCGGTTGAGCTCGGTCTTGGACACATCCACGCAGGTGAAGTCCACGGCCGCCACGACCGTGACCGGCGCGCGCTGCCCCTCGGCCAGCCGGGTTTGCGGACCGGTGCTGCCCGAGTAGATGAGTACGAGCGCGGAGACCCAGAGCAGCAGCGCGAGGAGCAAGCCGACCACGGCATCGCGGTGCGATCCCGCCGCGCGCTGGCGGGCTTTGAGTTTCTCGGCGCGCGCCTTCCGCTTTTTGAAGAACTCGGGGCTCATGGGTGCCGGCTCACTTTCCGCCGCCTCTTCGCTCGCGGCGCGTTGGGTTCTTCTTTTCCGGGGCGTCGGCCCGGCCTTCCCGGTAGGCTTGGATGATCTTCTGCACGAGCGCATGGCGGACCACGTCCGCATCGCTCAGCTCCGCGATGGAGATGCCGTCCACGGAGGCCAGCGTGCGCCTGGCTTCCAGCAAACCCGAGATCTTGGCGGGCGGCAGGTCGATCTGCGTCAGGTCTCCCGTGATCACGCATTTCGAGTCAAACCCGAGCCGCGTCAGGAACATCAGCATCTGTTCCGGCGTGGTGTTCTGGGCCTCGTCCAGGATGACGAACGCGTGGTTCAGGGTCCGGCCGCGCATGTACGCCAGCGGCGCGACCTCGATGACGCCGCGCGTCATGTTCCGCTCGATGTCCTCCGGCGACATCATGTCGTAGAGGGCGTCGTACAGCGGGCGCAGGTAGGGGAGCACCTTCTCGTGCACGTCGCCCGGCAGGAAGCCCAGGGCTTCGCCCGCTTCGACGGCCGGGCGGGTCATGATGATGCGGCTGACCTCGTTGCGGAGCAGCGTCGAAACAGCCATGGCCATGGCAAGGTAGGTCTTGCCCGTGCCCGCGGGGCCGATGCCGAAGGAGATGTCGCAGCTCCGAATGGCATCCACGTAGGCCTGCTGTCCGAAGGTCCGGGGGAAAACGGGGGGCTTGCCCGGGCTGACATCAATGCGGGACATGTACAGCCGCTGCAGATCCTCCTCGCGCCCTGCGGCGAAGGCGCGCAGGGCGAACATCACGCCGTGCTCGCGCAGCATCGCGCCCGAGTCGCGCGCGCGGCGAAGACTCTCCACGAATCGCTGCACCTGCGACACCCGGGATTCCTCTCCCTCGATGCGCAGCCACAGATCGCGCGCCGTGAGTTTCACGTGCAGGGCCTTCTCGATGCGGGGGAGGTACTCGCCGTGGCGGCCGGTGATGTCCAGCGCCTCGCGCGCGTTGTCGAAATGAAGGGTTTGCTCGCTCATGGATCAGTCCCGGAATTCGCGGCGCAGGATGTCCCAAAGCTCCAGCAGGGATTGCGGAACCACCCGCACGTCGGCCATGACGGTGATGAAGTTGGTGTCGCCCTTCCATCGCGGCACGATGTGAAGATGCACGTGATCCTTCAGGCCCGCCCCGGCCGCCTCGCCGAGATTGATGCCGATGTTGAAGCCGTTGGGCTTCACGGTCTTCTTCAGCGCGTCCATCGCCTTCACCGTCAGCTTCATCAATTCGGCATGCTCCGCGGCGGTCATCTCCTTCAGGTCGCTGATATGACGGTACGGGCACACCATGAGATGTCCGCCGGTGTAGGGATAGCGGTTCATCACTACGGCGCAGCTCTTGCCTCTCTTCAGGATGTGGTTCTGCCGGTCTTTGCGGCCGGCGAAACTGCGGCACAGGAAGCAGCCTTTGTCCTTGGCCTTCTTGAAGTATTCCACCCGCCAGGGAGCCCAGAGTTCTTTCATGAAGTTGATTCTGGCTGAACCACGGATGCAGATCAAGAGGCCAGTTTTCGGGGTGTTTCCCCGGGATCCGGATCCGCCATGGAACGCCGGCGCGTCCGGATATCATTGAATAATGGACCCGCTTGTGTGTATGTTCTATGAGCGATTGGACGAACAAACAGGGCGTTCAGTGGCATGGGGTGGCTATGATGAAGCGCGTAAACGGAACATGTGGCTGGAAGCTTGTATTCCTGGGCGTATTTCTTTGCGCGGGGCTGGCGCTGGCGTCCTCCAACATGGACGAGCTGAACGAACTGGTCGCGCGCGTGCAGTCCATGTCGCACGGGTACTTTGCCGCATCCGAATGGACCCGCCTGCTGGGCGATCTCGACGTGCTTTCGGCGCGCGCGGAACAGGCTCACGACTGGCAGACGGTCCTCGAGGCGCGCCTGCTGAAAGCCACCGTGCTGGACGACCTGCTGAACGATCCCGAGCGCTCGCTGGCGGTGGTGCAGCAGACCCGGCAGAAACTCAAGAGCGTGGCGCCGGTGCCGGGTTACGGCCGGTTGTACGTCCGGGAGGCGCAGATCTACGGGAAGCTGGGCGATGAGGCGGCGATCGGACGCCTGATCGAGGAATTCAAGCGGAGCCCGTTCTACGATCCGCAGCCTTACAGCTTCACCGGCGGGCGAGGCCGTGGCGACGATTCGTTGACCGTCACCGCGATGGAAGTGGCTCGCCAGCGCGCGCGGTCCGCGGCCGGCAGGGCCTTCCCCGATTTCGAAATGAGAGATACCCAGGGACGGTTGATCCGGTCGGCCGATTGCCGCGGGAAAGTGGTCCTCGTTGATTTTTGGATTCCATCGTGGACGCCGTGGCAGCGCGATCTTCCGCGGCTGGTTCGCCTGTACAACGAATTGCAGCAGCACGGCTTTGAGATCATCGGAATCAGCCTCGAACGGAATCCGGTTGATTTCGAGGGATATCTTC
>JAKJGV010000011.1:32349-32775 GCA_022704185.1 Verrucomicrobiota bacterium | reverse complement strand
ACGCCGAGCTTCTTGAACCCGAAAATGTTCGCCCGGTTGTTGATTTCGGAAGGGAGAATGCGGTGGCCGTGGCCGTGCCGGGGGAGGAAGAACACCTCCACGCCGTCGAGCATGCCGCGCATGAACGGGTCCGACGGCGCGCCGAACGGGGTTTCGACTTCGCACGTGCGCGTTTCGGTGAGGCCTTCCATGTCGTACAGGCCGGTCCCGCCGATGATGCCGATCTTGAGGGGTTCTTTGGTCATGTGTGTGTCCTGGAAGTTGCGTTACGTTCGCCGCGCAGCATACCCGATGACGGAAGGACGCATCAAGCGCGACATGGGGAGGGGCGCGGCTCGCGGCCCGAAAGCGCGGGGGATGCATGGCGGAGCTTGATGGTCGCTGCCAAAGAGCGTGGCGGCCGAGGCCGCGCGGATCATGCGCGAT
>JAKJGV010000011.1:0-32311 GCA_022704185.1 Verrucomicrobiota bacterium | reverse complement strand
GGCGGGCAAGTCCAGCGCCCCAAGCTCCGCCTTGAATCCGGGCCGGTCTAGCGCATTCCCACGCGGAGGCTCGAAGACTCGCCTGACCTCAGCCGCCACGCGGAAGCCATTCGGAAAGATTCCCGCAGGCGTCTTCCGCCCGCACGGCGCAAGGCCGTGGGGAGTGTGCGTGGGATTAAGCGGTCTGGCTTGCCCTGCGAAGCCCTGGGCGAAGCAGGGAGACCGCTTCTACTTAGTAGACGCGCTCTCCAGAGCGCGTGGGATGCCGGTCGGTTTCACCAAGCGGTCTGGCTCGCCCTGCGAAGCCTTGGGCGAAGCAGGGAGACCGCTTCTACGCCTATCGCCTTCGCGACGAGGAATCTCTGTCCACGGCGGCGAGGTTTGCCGCCGCCGCGTTCCTTGACTTGGCGGTGCGTCAAACCTATGCTGGCGGGCAATTTCGGAGGTGCGAATGGATCAGGGTCCGCGACAGAACGATTTCCGCGATCAGCGGCTGGCCAATATGGCGAAGTTGAAGGAAATGGGCTATTCGCCGTTCGGCGCGGCGTTCGAGCGAACAGGCCGGCTGGCGGAAATCACCGCCTCCTTCGAAGAGGGCAAAGCCGTTCGCATCGCCGGCCGCATGGTGTCGCGCCGGGAGATGGGGAAATCCGTCTTCGCGCACCTGCAGGACGGCACGGCGCGTTTCCAGGTCTATTTCAAGAAGGACGTGATCGGGGAACCGGCGTTCGAAGCGTTCAAGTATCTCGACCTGGGCGACCATGTCGGGATCGAGGGCGAGCTTTTCGTCACGAAGACCGGCGAGAAGTCGGTGAAGGCGCTGCGCTGGACGCTGCTGGGCAAGGCGCTCCTGCCGATGCCCGAGAAATGGCACGGCTTGCACGACGTGGAGCTGCGGCACCGGTACCGCTATCTCGACCTGATCGCCAACCCGGAATCGCGGGCGCTGTTCGACAAGCGGATCGCGATGGTCCGCGCGATCCGCGCGTTTCTGGCCGAGCGCGGGTTCGTAGAAGTGGAAACGCCGATGATGCAGCCGATGGCGGGCGGCGCGGCGGCGACTCCGTTCAAGACGCATTACAACGCGCTCGGCGTGGACATGTTCCTGCGCATCGCGCCGGAGCTGTACCTGAAACGGCTGCTCGTGGGCGGGTTCGACAAGGTATTCGAGCTGAACCGCAATTTCCGCAACGAGGGGCTGGACCGCTCGCACAATCCCGAGTTCACGATGCTGGAGATTTACGAGGCGTTCGGCGACGTGCGTTCGATGATGCGCCTGGTGCAGGAACTGATCACGCACGTGGCGACGACGGTATGCGGCACGCTGAAGATCGGCGAGGGCGCCGCGGCGGTGGACCTGACGGCGCCGTGGCGGACGGTGACCTACCGCGAGATCATCGAGGAAGTGGCGGGCAAAGACTGGTACGGGCTCGATCCGGCCGCGGCGCGCGCGCGGGCGGAATCGCTGGACCTGGCGATCGCGCCGGAATGGACGCCGATCGAGGTCACGCACGAGGTGTACGAGAAGGTCGCCGAGAAGTCGCTGGTGAACCCGACGTTCGTGACGCGGTTCCCCGCGGAGCTGATCCCGCTGGCGAAGCCGTGCGAGGACGATCCCTCGGTGGTGGATGTGTTTGAGCTGGTGATCCTGGGCAAGGAGATCGCTCCGGCGTACAGCGAGCTCAACGATCCCATCGAGCAGCGCAAGCGCTTCGAGGCACAGGCGGGGGGCGATCCTTCCAAGGTGGACGAGGATTTTCTATTGGCGCTGGAACACGGGATGCCGCCCGCGGGCGGGATGGGGGTGGGCATTGACCGGCTGGTGATGGTGTTGACCGGCGTGGAGGCGATCCGGGACGTGATTCTGTTCCCGCAATTGAAGCCGAAGGGGGCGTGAGTGCGGCTCGACAGAGTCTTGCCCTCCATGAATTGACTGAGCCAATATGAATGAAATGGAGGGCGAGCGTCCACGCGAGCCGAAAACGAACTGAAACCCGACACCTGACACCCCCGTGAACCTGCCTTTCTCACTATTCCTGGCGCTGAAGTACCTGAAGCCGAAGAGGACTTTCCTCTCGGTGGTCACGCTGATTTCGATCCTGGGCGTGCTGCTCGGGGTGGCGGTGCTGATCATCGTCCTTTCGGTCATGAGCGGTTTCGACGAGATGTGGCGCGACAAGATCCTGAGTTTCAACGCGCACGTCACGGTTTCGACGCCCGAGGTGATGACGGACGAGGACGCCCTGGTGGACCGCATCCGCGAGGTGCCGGGCGTGAAAGGCGCGGCGCCCTACGTGCAGGGGCTGGTCTTTCTCCAGTACCACGACCGCGTGTACACGCCCGTGGTGCGCGGGGTGGATCCGGAGCAGGAGAAGACGGTCAGCCGGATCCCGAACAGCATCGTGGAGGGGCGGTTCTCCGTGGAGGACGACGAGGTCGTGATCGGCAGCGATCTCGCGCAGCGCCTCGGCATCCGCGTCGGCGACAGCATCCTGGTGTATTCGCCGCAGAACTTCGCGAACGTGGACGAGCTGCACCTGCCGGAGCAGTTGACGGTGGCGGGCATTTTCGAGGTCGGGATGTGGGAGTTCGACATGGGCTTCATCATCACGTCCATCGCGAAGGCCCGCGACCTGTACCACATGGAGGAGGGCGCGCACGGGATCCAGGTGATGGTCGAGGACCCGTACCGGCCGCACACCACGGCGCGCGCGATCCTCGACGCGATCGGCATGGAGTACGACGTGGAGACCTGGATCGAGCAGAACCGGCAGTTGTTCGCGGCGCTGCGCGTGGAGAAGAACATGATGTTCTTCCTGCTGATCTTCATCACGATCGTCGCGGCGTTCGGCATCACGAACACATTGATCACCGTGGCCGTTCAGAAAACGCGCGAGATCGGGTTGCTGAAGGCGCTGGGGTTCAAGTCCGACACGGTGATGCGGGTGTTTTTCTGGCAGAGCTGGATCGAGGGCACGCTGGGGACGGTGCTCGGGATCGGGTTCGGGCTGCTGGTTCTCCAGTATCGGAACGACCTGCTGCGTTTCCTTTCGCGGGAGTTCAGCATGGAGCTGTTTCCGAAGGAGCTTTATCACCTGAGCGAGATCCCGGCGGTGGTGAACTGGGGCGACATCGGGCTGATCGCGCTGGTGGCGATGGCGATCTGCACGCTGGCCGGCGTGGTTCCGGCGTTGCGCGCGGCGCGGCTGGACCCGGTGACGGCCTTGCGTTACGAGTGAGGATTCGACGTGGACGACGGATGGATCATAGAGGCGGACGGAGTGCACCGTACGTACTCGATCGAGACGAGCCCGGTCGAGGTGCTGAAGGGCGTCACGCTGCGGATACGGCGCGGCGAGCTGGTGGCGATCATGGGCGCGAGCGGCGCGGGCAAGAGCACGCTGCTGCACATCCTGGGCGGGCTGGACCATCCGACGGCCGGCCGGGTGCGGTTCGACGGGCGGGACCTCTACGGGATGCCGGAGAGCGGCCGCGCGGACATCCGCGCGTTGCGCATCGGGTTCGTATTCCAGGCCTACCATCTGCTGCCGGAGCTGGACGTGCTGGACAACGTGGTGCTGCCCTCCATGAGCCGGTTCGGGTTGTGGCGGCAGGGCGCGTCGAACCGCCGGCGGGCGCTGGAGCTGCTGGACCGTGTCGGGCTGGCGGGCCGCGCGCGGCATCGTCCGGCGGAGCTGTCGGGCGGCGAGCAGCAGCGCGTGGCGCTGGCCCGCGCGCTCATGAACGGGCCCGAGGTGCTGCTGGCGGACGAGCCGACCGGCAATCTGGACACGGCGACGGGCGAGCAGGTGCTGCACTATTTGTTTGATCTGACGAAGGAGAGAGGGCATACCGTGGTGCTCGTCACCCACAACGACGCGGTCGCCGCGCGTTGCGCGCGCCGGCTGCAACTGGTGGATGGATGTTTGGCTTAGGCCGTTCTTTCCGCTATATTGGCCGGGTTGGAGAAGTGAAATCATGAAGATCTACATGAACGGGAAACTGGTGGACGAACAAAAGGCCGTGGTGTCGGTGTTCGACCACGGGCTGCTGTACGGCGACGGCGTGTTCGAGGGCATCCGCGCGTACGGGGGCCGCGTATTCATGCTCGAGGAGCACATTGACCGGCTTTACCGCTCCGCCAAGGCGATCGCGATGGACATCCCGATGTCGAAGGCGGAGATGGCCAGGGCCGTGGTGAAGACGTGCGCCGCGAACCGCATCAAGGACGGATACATCCGGCTGGTGGTGACGCGCGGCGTCGGCACGCTCGGCCTGAATCCTTTCACGTGCAAGGAGCCGCAGGTGATCATCATCGCGGCCGCGATCCAGCTTTATCCGAAGAAGCTGTACGAAACGGGCATGTCCATCGTGACGGTGGGCACGACGCGAAACCAGGCCGAGGCGGTGAACCCGCGGATCAAGAGCCTGAACTACCTGAACAACGTGCTCGCGAAGATCGAGGCGATCAACGCCGGCGTGATGGAATGCATCATGCTGAATTCGCAGGGGTACATCGCCGAGGCTTCGGGCGACAACGTGTTCATCGTGCGCGGCAAGACGCTCGTCACGCCGCCGTCCTGGTGCGGCGCGCTCGAGGGCATCACGCGCGCGGTGGTGATGCAGCTCGCGCCGCGGCACGGGCTGGAAGTGCGCGAGGACGTGCTGACGCGGTACGATCTCTACACGGCCGACGAGATGTTCCTGACCGGGACCGCGGCGGAAATCATCAGCGTGGTGGACGTGGACCGCCGCAAGATCGGCGACGGCAAGCCGGGCCGCGTGACGCGGGAACTGGCGCGCCTGTTCCATGCCTTCGCGCAGTCTTCGGGCACGCCGATCCGCTGAAGCGGGGGTGGACGCCATGCTCTGTGAATCATGCAACGAGCGCGAAGCGACGGTTCATCTCACCCAGGTGGTGGAGGGCAGCGTCAAGAAGATCCACTTGTGCGAGGAATGCGCCGCGAAGAGCGGATTGGATTTGCAGGGGCCGATATCCATCACCGACATCCTGCTGGGCATGGGCGGCGGCAAGGTGGACAGCATGGCCGAGGACCGGTCGTGCGCCCGCTGTCATCTCCGGCGATCCGACTTCAAGAAGACGGGGCGCCTGGGGTGTCCTTCCTGCTACGAGACTTTCGCTTCCGAGCTGGCGCCGCTGGTCAAGGCGATGCACCGGAGCGAGCAGCACACCGGGAAGGTGCCGGCGGGCGAGAGCCTGCGGGTACGGATGACCGCGGCGGTGGCGGTGTTGCAGCAGCAGTTGGAGCAGGCGGTGGCGGCGGAAGACTACGAAACGGCCGCGCGGCTGCGCGATCAGATCGCGGGATGGCGCTCGAAGGCCGCGGAAGATGCGAAGCAGCCGTAGGCTGGGCCGCGCGAAGCGGCGGGGATGTTTTTCTGGTGAAGACGGATATGACCGTTGACGATTTGTTGAAGCAGCAGGGCGCGTGGCTCGCGCCGGGCGAGGACAGCGGCATCGTGGTCAGCAGCCGCGCGCGGCTGGCGCGCAACCTCAAGGAATCGGCTTTTCCCGGTTGGGCGGGCGAGGAGGAATGCGAGCGCATCCTCGCCGAGATCCTTCCCGCCGTCGAGGCGTGCGCGGCGCTTCAGCCGTGTTTCGTGCTGAACATGAGCGCGCTGGATCCGCTGGACAAGCAGATCCTGTTCGAGCGGCACCTGGTCAGCCGCGAGCACGCGGAACGCGGGCGGGGCAGCGCATTGGTGGCCCGGCGGGACGAGACGATCGCCATCATGGTGAACGAAGAGGACCACCTGCGGCTGCAGGCCATCCGCCCCGGCCTCGGCGTGCGCGAGGCGTGGCAGGTGATTGACGCGGTGGACAGCGAGATCGAGAAGACCATCCGCTACGCGTTTTCGCCCAAGCTTGGCTACCTGACGGCGTGCCCGACGAACGTGGGCACGGGACTGCGCGCGAGCGTGATGGTGCATGTGCCGGGGCTGGTCCTGATGAACGAGATCAACCCGATCATCAAGGGGGTCAGCAAGATCGGCCTCGCGGTCCGCGGGCTTTGGGGCGAGGGGACCGAGGCCATCGGCAACATGTTCCAGATCTCGAACCAGATCAGCCTGGGCGAGAAGGAGGAGCGGATTGTCGGGAGCATCGAGCAGATCGTGCTGGAGATTGTCGAACATGAGAAGAACGCGCGGGAGCGGCTGATGGAGAAGAAAGGCAGCGTGGTGCGGGATCATGTGGGCCGGGCCTACGGGATCCTGTCGCACGCGCACATCCTTTCCTCGAAAGAAGCGCTCGATCTCCTGTCCGGGTTGCGCTTGGGGCTGGATTTGGGTATATTGAAAGCGAAGAACCGGCAGGCGGTGGACGCGCTGCTGCTGACGACGCAGCCGGGGCATCTGCAGAAAACGCAGGGACGGAAGCTGCGGACCCGGGATCGTGATCTGGCAAGGGCGCAACGGGTGCGCCAGCAGTTGGTTCGCGCGGGTGTCGGCATGGTGGAAGAGAAGAAGAAGGAATGAACAACTTTACGCCCAGGGCTCAACAGGTGCTGCAACTGGCACGCAAGGAAGCGGACCGTTTCAACCACGGGTACGTGGGAACGGAGCACGTCCTGCTCGGCCTGATCGCGCTGGGTCAGGGCGTCGCGGTCAACGTGCTGCGCAAGATGGGCATTGACCTGGATACGGTCAGGCTCGAGGTGGAGAAGGCGGTGGGCGTGGGGCCGGAGACGAAGACGGTCGGGAATGTTCCATTCACCCCGCGCGTGAAGAAGGTCCTTGCGCTGGCCGGCAGCGAGGCCCGGGCGCTCAATCATGCGTATGTCGGCACCGAGCACATCCTGCTGGGGCTCCTGCGCGAGGGCGAGGGGGTTGCCGCGCGGGTGCTGAAGAATCTGAACATTGATATCGAGAAAACGCGCGTCGAGGTCATGAAGGAACTCGACCCGAACTACGATCCGGGCAGCGAGATGGCGGGTGGACCGGAGGCGGAGCCGAGCCATCCCGGCGCGGCCGCGCCGCGCGATTCGAAGACGCCCGCGCTGGCGACGTTCGGCCGCGACCTGACGGACCTGGCATCCAAGGGCGAGCTGGATCCCGTGATCGGGCGGCAGCCCGAGATTGAGCGGGTGGTGCAGATCCTGTGCCGTCGCACGAAGAACAACCCGGTTCTGCTGGGCGAGGCGGGGGTCGGCAAGACGGCGATCGTCGAGGGCCTGGCGCAGGCGATCGCGCGCGGCGAGGCGCCCGAGCTGTTGCGGGACAAGAAGGTGATCACGCTCGACCTGGCGTTGATGGTGGCGGGCACGAAGTATCGCGGCCAGTTCGAGGAGCGCATCAAGGCGGTGATGGACGAAATCCGCCGGTCGAAGAACGTGATTCTCTTCATTGACGAATTGCATACGATCGTGGGCGCGGGCTCGGCGGAAGGCGCGATGGACGCGTCGAACATCATCAAGCCCGCGTTGTCCCGCGGGGAGCTGCAGTGCATCGGAGCGACCACCCTCGCGGAGTACCGGAAATTCATCGAGAAGGATTCCGCGCTGGAGCGGCGGTTCCAGTCGGTGATGGTTCGCGAGCCGACGATCGAGGAGACCGTCGAAATCCTCAAGGGCCTGCGGCCGCGCTACGAGGCGCATCACCACGCGCAGATCAGCGACGAGGCGATTCGCGACGCCGCGGTGTTGAGTTCGCGCTATCTCACGGACCGTTATCTTCCCGACAAGGCGATTGATCTCGTGGATGAGGCCGGCGCCCGCGCGCGCATCGGGGCGATGACGCGCCCGCCGGAGATCAAGGAGAAGGAGCGCCAGATCGAGGAGATCCGGAAGAAGAAGGAAGAGGCGATCCGCCAGCAGCATTTCGAGGAGGCGGCGTCTTTCCGCGACCAGGAACGGGTGGCCCGCGAGGAGATGGAAAAGGTCATGGAGGGATGGCGCAAGTCCCGCGACGAGACCATCGTGCCGGTTTCGGCCGAGGATATCATGGTCATCGTATCCAAGTGGACCGGCGTTCCGGTGACGAAGATGGAAGATGTCGAGATGGCGCGCCTGCTGCACATGGAGCAGGACGTCGAGAAGGTGGTGGTCGGCCAGCCGGAAGCGGTCGGCGCGATTTCCAAGGCGCTGCGGCGTTCGCGCGCGGACCTGAAGGACCCGCGGCGGCCAAACGGCTCGTTCATCCTGCTGGGCCCGACGGGCGTCGGCAAGACGCTGCTGGCGCGCGCGCTGGCGGAGTTCATGTTCGACAACCCGGACGCGCTCATCCAGATCGACATGTCGGAGTACATGGAGAAGTTTGCGGTCTCGCGGCTGGTCGGATCGCCTCCGGGCTACATCGGCTATGAAGAGGGCGGCCAGCTCACGGAGAAGGTGCGCCGGCGGCCGTACTCGGTGGTGCTTTTCGACGAGGTCGAGAAGGCCCACCCGGACGTGATGCACGTGCTGCTCCAGATCCTCGAGGAGGGCAAGCTCACGGACAGCCTCGGGCGCACCGTGGATTTCCGGAACACGATCGTGCTGATGACTTCCAACCTCGGCGCGGACCTCGTGCGCAAGGGCGGGACGCTGGGCTTCGGCAAGGGCGACCTGGCGGCGGATTACGAGACGCTGAAGAAGCAGATGCAGGAAGAGGCCAAGCGCGTGTTCCGTCCCGAGTTGTTGAATCGCGTGGACGAGATCGTGGTGTTCCGCCAGCTGACCAAGGACGACGTGGTCAAGATCCTCGACATCGAGGTGGAGAAGATCCGGACGCGCCTCGCGCAGAAGAAGATAGACCTCCATCTCACCGACGCGGCGAAGGAGTTCCTGATGGCCAAGGGGTACGACCCGCAATACGGCGCGCGGCCCATGCGGCGGGCGGTGGAGCGCTACCTGGAAGACCCGCTGGCCGAAGAGATCCTCAAGGGCCACATCCACAAGGACGAAGTCGTCGAAGTCACCGCCGACGAAGACCGCCTGCGGTTCGGCCAGCTCGCGGGAACGAGCTGAGTGAAAATCCTTTATGCCGGGCTCGCGAAGGGGTACGCTTCCCCAGGGTTTCTTTCAAGGAAGGTCGCGCGTGCTGATTTCCTTCTCTTGCCCGAAATGCAAGGCCAAGCTTGAAGTCGAGGCCGATGCCGTTGGCTCGCAGGTGCCCTGTCCGCAGTGCGCGAGCGTTGTAACCATTCCCGCCAGGCCGCTGGGTCCGGGAGTTACCATCGGCGGGTTCAAGATCAAGAAGCTCCTGGGTCGCGGCGCGATGGGCGAAGTCTATCTCGCGTACCAGGTCTCCATGGATCGTGATGTCGCCTTGAAGATCCTGCCGCCGGAGTTCACCCGGGACAAGGACGCGGTGGAGCTCTTTCTGCACGAGGTGCGGCTCCAAGCGAAACTGGAGCATCCGAACATCGTGACCGCCCATGAATCGGGAGAGGACGGGGGCGTTTACTTTCTCGCGATGGCTTACGTGGGCGAATCCCTGGCGTCCCGGCTGGAGCGCGTGCGTTCGATTCCGGAGCAGGAAGCGCTGCAGATCGTCCACAAGCTGGCCGGCGCGCTGGACTATGCCTGGAGGGAGCACCGGTTGCTGCACCGCGACATCAAGCCGGCGAACATCGTGATGGACGCCCACGGCGATCCGCGGCTCACCGACCTCGGCTTGTCGCGAAGCCTGCGGCATTCCGGCATCCAGGTCAGCGACGGCTGGGTGGTCGGCACACCCAACTACATGAGCCCGGAGCAGGGCGCGGGCAACGTGGAAATCGATTTCCGTTCGGACATGTACTCGCTCGGCGCCACGCTTTACCACATGGTGACAGGGAGCCTGCCGTTCGACGGGGTGCCGCCGGAAGATGTTTTCGAGAAGCAGGCGTCGGAACCGTTGACGGACCCGCGCGACTTGAATCCGGACGTGTCCGATGCCTGCGTGGAACTGCTGGCGCTCATGCTGGCCATGGAACGCGACGACCGGCATCCGAGCTGGAGCGCGTTGATCGGGGATATCGAACGGGTTATGGCCGGGGAGCATCCTTTGAAGAAGCCGCTGGGCCCGGGCGAATCCGCGATGCTCCGCGTTCGCGCGATGGGCGGCAGTCCGATGGACCAGAAGAAGATCGTGTTGCGGCATTCTCAGGTGAGAAAGCTTCATGATCGAACGGTCGAGCCATCGCGGAAATCGGAGTCCTGGCTTCCCGTGGCCGGGGTGGTGCTGCTGCTGGCCGCCGTCGCTGCGGGGTTGGTCGTGGTGTGGCGGGTGGTCACCGGGGAACGGGCGCGGGCGCCGATTCCGGAAGAGACTTCCCAGGCGGTGCAACAGGAATCCGCGGAGGACGCGCGGGCCTCGGCGCTCGAGAAGAAACTGGCCGAGGCGGCGCGGTATGAACGCGAGCATCCCGACGACTTCGCGGGCGTGATCCGCTGGTTCGAAGCGATCCGCAGTGAGGGCCAGGGAACCGAGTACGAGATACGGGCGGAAAACGAATTGCGGCGCCTGGATGCGGCCAGGAAGCAGGTGCTGGAAGCCGTCATCGCCGGGTTGACCGCGGAGGCCGGACAGTTGCAGCAGGAGGGCAAGCCGGAGGAAGCCGCGGCGTTGTTGCTCGACTACAAGGGCCCTCATGCGGACGACACGCTGGAGAAGCGGAAGGAGCTGGCAGAGGAAATCGTCCGCCGCGACGAGGAAGCCAAGCGCGCCCTTCGCGAGAAGACCGAGAGAGCCCAGTCGCGCCTCAACGATTTGCTGCGCTCGGTGGCCGCCGACGTGCTTAAGTCGGATTTCGCGCAGGCGATGATGCGATTGGACGCGGCCGAAAGCGAGGGCGAGTGGCAATCCGTCGAGCCCGAGCTGCAAGCGCTCAGAAAGCAGGTCGGCAAGGTGTCGGAGATGCCGCGGGTCATTCTGGATTCCTTCCGCGGCGACCAGGGTCGCGAAATCAGGGTGCTTTTTTCCACTGGACCGCAGTTGCTGAAGATCGGGTTGGTCGGGCAGGACGGGCGCGTCCGCGCGCAAAGGCATTTCGAGGGGGCGGGTTATGCGCAGAGGGATTTCGTCATCGAGGAGTTGGGTTTTCAGGAACGGTTCGACCGGCTGGGCAAGGAGGCGTCGCCGGAACTCGATATCATGCGCGGCCTGCTGCTGAACCAATGGCAGAAGACGTCGGCGGCAAAGGTCTTCTTCGCGCGGGCCGGGTCGTCACTGGGCCGTGAACTCGCGGAACAGGTTGACCAGCGGCTCGCCGATGCGCGGGAGGTGGAAGCCGAAAAGACCTTCGCGGGATTGTTGAGACTGGTCGGACTGCCGCCTGCCACAGAAGCCACGGAGGAGGTTGTTCGCGGCATTCGCCGCACGCCGTATCCGGCGGCGGATGTCGCGCGGATCCGCGATGCGGCATCGAGGTTCAACAAGGTATACGGGGACAGCGAGACGGCCAAGCGGGCGGAAGCCCTGCTGCAGGCGCTTGAACGAGTGGACACGGTGCCCCGCGAAGTGGATCCCGCGATCCTTGAACAGGCCGTTCAGCGTCTGCGGATGGACAATCCGCAGGTGACCGAGCTTCTGTTCATGCATGATGTCAGTGCCGAAGGCATCGAGATGGACTTGTCCAACAACCCCGAATTGTCGAATATCGCCGCGCTCGAGCGCCTCCCGTTGACGAAGCTGAATCTGTCGAAAACCAAGGTGGTGGATCTCACGGCGCTGCGCATGATGCCGTTGCGCACACTCGACCTCAGCGGTTGCCCGGTGGACGACATCCAGATCCTTGCCGGGATGCCCCTCGAAGAGCTGAATCTGTCCGGCTGCAAGGTTCGGACGGTCCGGCCGTTGAAGGGTGCGCCCTTGAGGGTCCTGAACCTTTCGGGGAACCCGGTGAATGTGGTCACGGGCCTCTCCGACATGCCGCTGGTCAAGCTGGACCTCGGCAGTTGCCCGATAACGGATGTGCGTCCGCTTCGCCCGTTGCCGCTCGAGTGGCTGAGCCTATGGAAGACGAGAATCGTCGATCTCAAGGCCCTGAAAGGCATGCAGCTGAAGTGGCTGATGGTCGCGGGCACGGCCGTGACCGATCTTTCCCCGCTGGAAGGTATGCCTCTCGAGAGCCTCGTCATTTCCGGCACCGGGGTTTCAGATCTCACGCCGGTGAAGACGCTTCCGCTTCGCGAGCTGGTGGCGGATCATTGCGGAGCGCTTGCCGATCTGGGCCCGCTTGGCGGAATGCCCCTGACGCATCTGTACTTCGCGCGCACGAAGGTGACGGACCTGTCTCCCCTGAAGGGCATGCCGCTCAAGGCGCTGAACATCACGGGGGTTGCATTCGCGGACATGAGTCCGCTCCGCGGCATGTCCACCCTTGAAGTGCTGGTTTGGGACCGGTGGGACCAGATGCGAATCATGGCGCCGGTGGCGCAGGCGGTCGAGGCGGGCCGGTTCGACGATGCGGCACAGGCGGCGCTGAAGCTTGCGGGCGACGTGGAGGGGGTCCCGGCTCTTGTGCCGACGGTCAACCTGTTGCGCGTGTTCGCGGAGAAGCGGATTCCGGATCTCAAGGGCGCGGCCGCCGCGCCGCAGAACATCCGCGCGCTCGCCAAAACGTTCAATGGGAAGGACTACGCGCTGGCTCCCCGCTACGCGGACTTTGACGGAGCGGTGGCCTTCAGTCGGTCGGTCGGCGGCACACTGGCCTCCGTGGCGAGCAAGGAGGAGATGGATTGGATCATTGCCAACTTTGCGCTGCCGGGCATGCCGATACGACTGGGGGGGACGGACGCGAAGAAGGAGGGGGACTGGCAATGGGTCGGCGGCGCGCCATGGAAGTTTACGGCATGGATGCCCGTTCAGCCGGACAACAACCGGGGGACGCAGCATTCGTTGATTACGTTCTCCGACGGGAAATGGGATGACATCGAATCCGGCTTCGCCTGCCCCTTCCTGGTCATGTGGTAGAACCGTCTGTTGCCGGCCCTCCATGGTCAAGGCGGGCTAAACGCGCGCCAGCAATCTCAACATCCCGTCCAAGATGGTCCACGGATGCGGCGGGCAACCGGGGACGAAGAGATCCACGGGGATGACGTTCGATGCGCCATCGTGCGCCTCCGGATGGCCGATGAAGGGGCCGCCCGATATCGCGCAGGCCCCGACGGCGATCACGAGTCGGGGCGCAGGCACCGCTTCCCATGTCTTGAGTAGAGCTTCCCGCATGTTCTCCGTGACGGGTCCCGTGATGAGCAATCCGTCCGCGTGCCGGGGAGAAGCGACGAACTGGATGCCGAAGCGCCCAAGGTCGAATACCAGCGTATTCAGCACGTTGGTGTCCGCCTCGCAGGCGTTGCAGCCGCCCGCGCAGACCTGCCGGAGTTTCAGCGAGCGGCCGAACAGCCGCAGCGTCTCGCGGTTCAAGGCTTCCGCGAGCCGGATGCCGTGATTGCCGGAAACCAGGAGGTCTTCGCGTTTGCGGGTGGCGAGGCGATAGCCGTTCGAGAAACGGATCGCGCCGGAAGGACAGGCTTTCTCGCATTCGCCGCAGAACAGGCAGCGCCCGAGGTCAATGGACAGCCTGCCGGCGGCGTTTCGTCCAATGGCTTGTGTCGGGCAGGCCGCGATGCATTGGCTGCAATCCGTGCGGCAGCGATCCGGCTCGACTGCCGGAAGTCCTTGGAGCCTGTCCGGAAGAGTGTCCTGCGCCGGGGGAAAGCGCTGCGTCCGGTAGCCCTGTTTCAATCGTTCGAAGATCGTGGTGATCATGGGTGCATGGCCTCAGAGATCGAATCCGCAGTACGAAAGATTGAAGCTCTTGTTGCAGAGTGGGAAATCGGAGATCTGCCCGGCACGCATAGCGAGCGCGAGTCCGAGCCAGTTATGAAACGAGGCATCGAACACTTTATACCGCGTGAACCGGCCGTTGGGACCGGTCAAGGCCACGTGACAGATCTCGCCGCGCCAGCCTTCGACGAGGGAAACGGCCAGCGCTTCCGGCTGCAGTTTCAGGGTCTTCGGATGGGCTGTCACGTCCCCTCCGGGCAGGGCGGACAGGGTGTTGAGAATGAACTCGATGGAGCGCTGGATTTCGAGCCAGCGCACGTAAGCCCGGCCGAACACGTCGCCGCTCGTCATCGCGGCCGCGGGAATCTGGAAGAACCGGTAGAAGCCGTGGGGCAGGTCCGCGCGGACATCCTGATCCACACCGGCCGCGCGAGTCGCGGGTCCCACGAGGCCCAATTCGCGGCACTGCGTGGCCGACAACCTGCCGGTGTCTTCGAATCGCGCGAGGACCGAGGGGTTGCTCCAGAGGAGAGTCACGGCGCCCGTGACGTCGCGCTGGGCCGCGAGCAGACGTTTCTGCAATTCGGCGCGCCGGACCGGTTCGAGATCGAACGCGACACCGCCGGGCCGTACGAGGCCGCGGCTGAAGCGCGATCCGCAGAGAAGCGCGCTCATATTGAGGAAGTCTCCGCGAATGCGCCCGCAGTATGCGGAGGTGGGCAGAAACCCGATGTCGGCCGCCAGCGCCCCGAGGTCGCCGGTGTGGTTGGCGAGACGCTCCAGCTCCAGCGCGACGGCGCGCAAGGCTTCCGCGCGCAGCGGCACGCGGATTCCGCCGAGCGCTTCGGCAAGCTGGCAGTACGCGGTCGTGTGTCCGATCGTGGTATCGCCGGCGAGCGTTTCCATGTAGTGGAGGGTCCGGATGTCCGGGCCGCCGATGAGCGCGCGCTCGACGCCGCGGTGCTGATAGCCCAGCGATATTTCGAGATGAAGCACGGTCTCCCCGTGGCACTGAAAACGGAAATGGCCGGGCTCAATGATGCCCGCGTGCACGGGGCCGACGGCGACCTCGTGGACCTCGTCGCCGTCGACGCGGTAGAAGTCCATGTGTCCGACGGGGGGCCCACCGGCGCGTGCGGGAAATCGGACCGGTTTCAGCCACGGGTGTCCGACCGGAGTCACTCCGCCGCTTTCCGCCATCTCGCGTTCGAACAGGTGGACCTGCGGACATTCAGGCGTCAACGCGGGGTATTCGCCCCCAATCCGCGCGGCGATCCCCTCGAGCGTGTTCTGCCCCGGGTGCGCGAGCAAGGCGAAGAGTTGGTGAGCTTGGTCCTCTTGTTCATGGCAGAACAGCGCGTTCACACGGCCGCCTTCGGCGACCGCGGTCAGTATGCGGTTGCGGAACGTCGCGATGTCGAGCAGGGGGATGTCGGCCAGCCGGATGGCCTCCGGATTTCTGAGCGTGGTGTTCACGGCCACACCCCCGTTATGCCCGCTGCGCCCTGGATTATGCGCTCCAGGAACGCGGGGATGCAGACGCCGAGCACCAGCGACAGCAGCAGGAGAACGGCGGGTGGCACGATCCACGCCGGCGAGAGGGCGGCGCGCGATTCGGATTTCGGCTCCGAAGGGGGCCCGAGAATCATCCGCAGCGCGACGCCGGACAGACCGACGAACACAACGAACACCAGGAGAAGAAATGCGGCGGCAACGGCTGCGTGCCCTTGCACGATCGCGGACCGGACGACGATGAATTTGCTGGCAAAGGCGCCGAACGGGGGCATGCCGCCGATGGCGAGCAGTCCGAGCAACCAGAGTCGCGCCACCGCGGGGGCCCGCCGGGAAAGACCGCGCACGGCATCCGTCGCGCGGGTGCCGTACAGGGCGAGCAGGCTCCCGGCAACGAAGAAGAGAGCGCCCTTGATCAGCGAGTGATTCAACGCATGCAGGAACGCGCCGGCGGCGCCGGTTGCGCCGAGGGCCGCGCCGATGGCCATGATGCCCATGTTCTCGATGCTGGAGTACGCGAGAAGACGTTTGAAGTCGCGTTGCTGAACGATGAACAGGGCGGCCATGCCGAGCGACACGAGGCCCAGCGCGAGAAGCAGGTCGCGGACGAAATCGCCGAGGCCGGCGGCCGTGCAAACCTGGACCATTCGCCACAAGGCAAGAAACGCGCAGTTGAGCAGCGAGCCGGACAGCAGCGCGGAGACGAGCGAGGGCGCCTCGCTGTGTGCGTCGGGCAGCCAGGTGTGCATCGGCGCGAGCCCCATCTTGGTGCCGTAGCCGACCAGCATGAAGATGAACGCGGCTTTCAGCCACGGCGCGGGCAGGCGCGCGGCGTCTCGAAGGATGTGGTCGAGTTGCAGCGAGGGGGCGAACTCGACGGAAACGAGGAAGAACAGGCCGAGCAGCGCGAGCGCGATGCCGACGGAACAGATCATCAGGTACTTCCACACGGCCTCGAGCGAGCGGTGATGGCGGTGAAAGTAGATCAGCGGCGCGCTGGCCAGCGTCGTGGCTTCCACGGCCACCCAGACCAGTCCGAGATGCCGGCTCACTTCCACGAGCGTCATGGTGCCGAGAAACAGCAGGAGGCATCCCGTGAATACCGCCTCGGGCGCGTTGTCGAAGAGGAAGCTTTCCTCCGGGTCACGGTGCGCCGGGCGGGATTCGGAGCGCAGGTATCCCTGGGCATATACCGCCGCGGCCGCAAAGAGGATGCTCGTGACGAGCAGGAAGAGGAGTCCGGCATCATCCAGCGCGATCCAGCCGTTCAGCACCGGTGCTGGCCGCGCGCGCAGCGCCATGAGCGCGAGCGCGAGATGCCCGAATGCGACGAGCAGCAGAAGCGCGCGCCGCAGCCGGTCCGATCGCAGCGCGAACGCGGCCAAGCCGCCGAACAGGGGCAGCAGCACGAGGCCGTACAGTATGGTTTCGCTGGTCATTCGGTCATTCCTTCAGTGACACGAGGCGATCCACGCTGATGTGGTCGAAGTCGCGGGCGATATGAAAGAGGGCAATGCCCATCACGAAAACGGCCACGAACAAGTCGAGCAGTATGCCCAATTCCAGAACAAGGGGCGCATGCCGCGCCGCGCCTGCGCCGTAGGCAAAGATTCCGTTTTCGAGCACAAGATAGCCGATCACCTGCATGATCGCCGTCTTGCGCGCGACGATGAGCAAGAGTCCCGCGAGCAGCGAGAAGAAGGCGGCGGGCATCCAGAATGCGCTGCCGAGCCCCTCCGGGACGGGCAGGCGCCGCGCAAGACCGAACGCGACGCAAAGCAGCAGAAGTCCGATTCCGAGGGAAAGGTTGAATCCGAGATAGGGCTCGATTTCGCGGCGCACCTGCACGCGCCGGAGCGTTCGGAAGAGGAGCCATGGAAAGACGAGCCCCTTCAACGAAGCGGCCATGACGGCCAGCACCCAGGTCTGGAGCGGAGGATGGGGCCATGCCGCGCTGATCGTGAGCACGCCCAGCACGATTCCCTGCCACGCCGCCCATGTGATGCACGAGCCGAGCCGGCTCGAGGCCAGCAGGCGGAGGTTGGTGAGGATGACGAGGATGAGGAGCAGATCGTTCATGGCTGGGCGCCTCCCCGGCATGTCAGAAGAAACGCGACGAAGGCAAGGGCGGCCGCTCCGATCAGGAGTTGGGGCACTCGCAGCAGGCGGAGCCTTGCCATGGTTGATTCGATGATGCCGGTCAGGACGGCCGCAAGCAGCATGCCGCCGAGGGTGGCTGCCGCCGTGAGCGCGTTGGAACCCTCGAAGCGAGGTGCGACGACGCCCGCAAACCAGGCCGCGAAAAGCCAGAGCTTCAGGGCGGAGGAGTAGAGGATCATCGCGAAATCGGGTCCGCCGTGATCCAGCACCATCACCTCGTGAATCATGGTTAATTCGAGATGCGTGTTGGGATCGTCCACCGGGATGCGTGAATTCTCCGCCAGCAAAATAATCATGATCACGACGGCGCCGAGCAGGAGGGAGGGCGCGTGCGTGCGCCAGAGGTCCGGGGTGACATGTTCGAAGATGTCGGAAAGCGAGAGCTGTCCCGTCATCCGCACCAACGCCGCGAAAGCGATGAAGAGCCCCACTTCGGCGAAGGCCGAGAATTGCGCCTCGCGGCTGGCTCCCATGCCCTCGAAGCTGGAACCGGTATCCATGGCGGCGATCACCGTGAAGAACCGCGCGAGCCCGAGGAGGTAGAAGACCAGCAACAGGTCGCCGGGGAACGAGCAGGGGGCGCGCATCCCGCAGGGGACGAAGAACAGCGCGGTGAGGACGGATGCCGTCGAGACGACGGGGCCCGCACGGAACAGCCAGGACGTGGTGTGGCTGTACACGGCGCCCTTGGACATCAGTTTGAAGAGATCGTAATAGAGCTGCAGCAGGGGGGGGCCACGCCGGCCCGCGAAAAAGGCCTTTACCTTGTTGACGATGCCCGGAAGCAGCGGCGCGAGAAGGATCCCCAGGAGCGGGGCGGCCAAATTCTGGAGAACGAGCTTCATAGGAGCTTCCACAGCAGCAGGGCGAGCAGCGTGAGGGCGATGTAGAGGACATAGAGGTTCATATGTCCATGCTGAACCTTTCCTCGCAGCCGCCTCATCCTTTCCGCGCCCCATCGCGCGGGCGATTCGTAAAGCGCGTTCTCGAACACGTCCGGCGTATGCGTTTCCACGCGCCCGCGCGCCGGGAACAGTCCGTCAACAGGCGCGTGCGTTTCGATCGGCCTCAATACGGATGAGAAGAACCGGACGATCGGAGAGGCAAACGACGAAGAGGTGTACTGCATGCGGGGAGACGGGGCCGTGTATGCGCAGCCCCACGTTTCCGCGAGACCGGCATCACGGCCGCGCAGCACCCATTTCCGGGTGAAGGCCGCGGCAATCACGAGCAGGATCAGCAGTCCGACACCCATCGTCAGGGCCGACGCGACCGGCAGAACATCGGGAAGGACGGTGGACAGCTCGTTTTGTCCCGCAAGCTGTGCGGCCACCCGCATGAGGGGCGGGAACATCGCGGGGGCGCTGCAGCCGATCGCGAGGCACAGCATCGCGAGAAGGGCCATGGGGACCGTCATCAACGGTCCCGGGTCGGCCACCCTGCCGGCCTGGGTAGATCGCGCATGGCCGAGAAACACGATCGAGAAGGCCTTTGCAAAGCAGGCAAGGGCCAGACCTCCGATCAGCGCGAGGCTCGCCAGGATTCCCAGCGCGACCAGCGAGGGTTCGGCCGTGGGTTGTCTCACGGCATAGAGGGAGCCGAGGTAGATCAGGAACTCGCTTACGAACCCGTTGAACGGCGGAAGCCCGCAGATGGCCGCCGAACCCACGAGAAAGGCCGCGGCCGTGAAGGGCATGTGCCGGACCAGGCCGCCGAGATGATCCATTTCGCGAGTGCGAGCCGCCTGCAGCACGCTTCCCGCGCTGAGGAACAGGAGTCCCTTGAACAGGGCGTGATTCACCACATGCAGAATAGCTCCCGCGAAACCCAGCAGGGCGATGGCCGGCAATTCATAGGCGAGTCCCAGCATGCCGAGCCCCATGCCCAATGCGATGATCCCGATGTTCTCCACGCTGTGATATGCCAGCAGCTTCTTCAAATCGTGTTGAGACAGGGCGAACAGCACCCCGAGCACACCGGACGAGGCCCCGATCGATGTGACCAGCCATCCGCACCACGGCGGGAGGGGGCCGAGGATCCGAAGCGTGAGAAGAATCCCATAGATGCCCATCTTGATCATGATGCCTGACATGAGGGCCGAGACATGGCTGGGGGCGGCGGGATGTGCGCGCGGCAGCCAGACGTGCAGGGGGACAAACCCGGCCTTGGTTCCAAAACCGGCGAGCGCGAGGACGAAGAGAATCGCTTTGCGCGCGGGGGCGGCGGGCGCCGTGAAATCCGAAAAATCTGTGGCCCCGTTTCCGAGAAGTATGAAGAAGAAGAACAGGAATGCCGTTCCGGCCTGGGATGCGATCAGGTAGCTCCAGCCCGCCTTGCGCGTCGAATCATCCGTGTCTTCGAAGATCACCAACGCAAACGAGCTGAGCGCCATCAGCTCCCACGCGACGAGGAAGAGGAGGGTATTGCGCGCCGCGAGTACGAGCGCCATGGAAAGCACCAGCAGGTTGAAGAGAAACCCGGCATCCCCTCGCCGTTGTGCGTTCTTTCCGTGTCGGAGATAGAGTTCTCCGTACAGGGCCGAGACCGCGGACAGCAGGAACAGCGGCACCATGAAGAACGCCGAGAGCGGGTCGAGGGCGAGATCGAAGGCTGCGTAGGGGAGGGACCATGGGAAGCTGGAAGCTTCGGTCACGCCGTGGATCAGCGTACTCAACGCCCCGCAGAGTCCCGCGACGCTGCCGAGAACGGCGCCCGTCGTGGCGGCCCACGAGGCGGCTGCCGGGAAACGGCGCAGGCCGAGCGCGCAGATTCCGCCCGCGAGGAAGAGAAGGAGACCCGGCGTGAGACCATTCATGGCCGGCTCGCTTGGGACGGATCGGCGCCGGGGAAGGAAGTTTCGATGCGAACGATCTCGTCCATGATGTCTTCGCGAATCGCCTGCCTTTGGAGTGCTGCCTTGAACTTCGGATCTTGCAGGCAGAACGACAGGCGCGAGAGCAGATAAAGGTGCGCGCGAACGCTGGGGGACACGAGGGTGAAGAGCACTTGCACGGGTTGTCCGTCGAGTGCGGCGAAATCAACCGGCTTGTCCAGGAAACAGAGCGTCACGCCGGGCGTCTCGACATCGAGCACAAGAGGATTGCGCACGTGCGGCACGGCGACGCCTCCACCGAGGCCGGTGGATTGCAGCCGTTCGCGGGCGAGGAGGGCCTGGTAGACGAATTCACGATCAACCGATTCGGGCAACCGCAACATCTCCACGACGGCGCGGAGAACCGATTCCCGGTCATGGCCGCCGATGCGATAGAAGATGCCGCCGTTGCGAAGAGCATCGGACAGCTTGGTTACCGGCCCGCCCGGTGTTTCCTCCAGAATGGGAGCCGCGACGTTGATTCGTTTCGCGCGTGCCCACTCAAGGAGCAACATCTTGTTGAGCCGGTATTGACCCTCGATACGATATGCGGGCAGATCCGATTCCTGGATCCATCGGTAGATCGTCTTGGGCGTGACCCCCATCAACTCAGCCGCATCTTTTACAGACAGCTTCATGCCTAGGTAAAGAAATCACAATATAGGCACAAATGTCAATACAACGACACTACATTGCAGGTGAGGCGAGAATATGAATATGCAACATCCATATTATCAACAGGTAGCGATTGTTACGAGTCACTTGATGCGTCCAGCAGAATGGGAACAGTGGTGGGCTGAATGGGGTCTTCTGGAGTTGTGTCGGCCGGGTTAGAAATGGCGAGACGGGGTAGAATACAAAATACTGCTAGATTTCAAACGGAACTATCATACTCTCACGCGCATTGTCGAAACGCTAAAACTACAAAACCAAAGGAATGAAAATGTCTGCCCGCAAGACGCCCGTCACCATCGGCAACGCTCGATTCACCGTCTACTCGCCGGGATGCATCAGGCTCGAATACGCGCACGGAGGAAGTTTCAGCGACGGGCCGTCGCTGCTTGTCGGTCCGAAGCCCGCGAAGCCGGTCCCGGCCGAATGCACGTTGAAGCGCAAGAAGCTGCACATCAAGACGGCGCAAGTCGAGTTGTTCTACGAAGACAACGGCGAAGCGTTCAGCGGCGCGAATCTCCGCATCGAGCACCGGGATTTCCAGGGCCGTAAAACGGTCTGGACTCCGGGCAAGAAGGACGCGGGGAACCTCGGCACGGTGACGCGCTGCCTGGACCAGTGGAAGTGGTGCGGCGGGCCGCAGCATTTTCCGGTCGAAGGCATTCTCAGCACGGACGGCGGACATTATCTCGCGGACGAGCCGCGCGTGTACTGGAACAAGGAACACGACTGGCCGGAGTGCCGCGGGCATGCCGTGGTTTCCGACGGATACTTCTTCGCGTACGGCGCCGACTACAAGGCCGCGCTGAAGGATTTCATCACGGTTCTCGGACCCATTCCGATGGTGCCGCGCTGGACGTTCGGCTTCTGGTACTCGCGCTGGTATGCCTACCGCGATCGCGAGGTGATTGACCTCGTGAAGCGCTACCGCCGCGAAGGCGTGCCGATGGACGTCATGGTGATTGACACCGACTGGCGTGGAGGGTGGGGCGGGTACGATTGGAACAAGAAGTTCTTCCCGAACCCGGAGAAGACCTTCGCGGAACTGCACCGGCTCGGCTGCCGCACGTCCCTCAACGATCATCCCGGTTACGACAACTACGATTCGCTGCCTGCGAGCGACAGCCACATCCCGGCGATCCGGAAGCGCCTCGGCGCGCTGCCGCACCAGGGGCAGTGGTCGTGCGACTGGTCCCACAAGGAGGCGGTGCGGGCGTGGAACGATATCCTGCTCGGGCCGTTTCACGACCAGGGCATGGACTTCTGGTGGATTGACGGCTGGATCAAGCCGCCGTTCGTGAACACCGACAGCCAGCTCTGGGCGAACCGGCAGTATTTCGAGCTCGCGGAGAAGAAGACCCGCAAGCGCGGCATGATCCTCGCGCGTTGGGGCGGCATCGGATCGCACCGGTACCCGGTGCAGTTTTCCGGCGATACACCGTCCGAGTGGCACATGCTGCAGTTCCAGGTCGAGTTCACCGCGCGCTCGGGCAATCTCGGCGCGGCGTATTGGTCGCACGATATCGGTGGTTTCTTCGGCAAGCAGGTGGACGAGGAGTTGTTCATCCGCTGGGCCCAGTTCGGCGCGATGAGCCCGGTGTTCCGCACGCACAGCGACCACGGGGACCGCGAGCCGTGGAAGTTCAGCGACAAGGCGAAGCGGTTGTTCCGGAAGCAGACGCGCATCCGCTACGCGCTGGCCCCGTATTTCTACACGCTCGCGCGCGAGGCGCACGAGTCGGGCCTGCCGATCGTCCGCCCTCTGTACCTCGAATACAACGACAACGACGGCGGCGCGCTCTTGCGCAAGCACCAGTACCTGGTCGGGCGCGACCTTTTCGTGGTCCCGGCGGACGGGCCGGTGGACAAAACGAGCCGTACGCTCCGCAAGCGCGCGTACTTCCCGAATGCGACGTGGTACGGACTGGAGACGGATGAAGTGATCCTGGGCATGCGCGACGGCACGATCGAGATTCCGCTGGAGCGGATTCCGACGTACGTGCGCGGCGGCGCGATCATCCCGTCGCAGAAGGTCGGAAACGCGATCGGCACGAGAGCGCCGGAAGAGCTCCATTTCGACTATTTCCCGGACATGGTCCAGGCGTCGGAATACTCGCTTTACGAGGATGACGGCGAGAGTTGCGATCACGAGAAGGGCCGTTTCGCTGTCACGCGGGTCCGCGCGCGGGCAACGGGCCGCGCGATCGAGCTGAACGTGGACGCGCCGAAGGGCGCGTACGCGGGAATGCCGAAGCAGCGGCGATACGTCATTCGCGTGCGCGTTCCGGATACGGCGAGCGTGGCGCGTGTTGAAGCGCGCGTCGGACGCGGCGCGGTGCGGGTCCTCAAGCATCGTTTCACGCGGGAATGTCTTGCAGGAGAGGTCAAGTCCGGGCATCAATTCTGCGAGGTGCAGGTGAGAAGCGCGAACGAGGCGGTGGCCTTGCGGTTCGTGCTTGCGTGAGCGGGCGTTTGCGTCCGCGGCCTGCCGCGGAGGTTCGGATATCGTGGCCCGGTTTCTGAAGGTGCTGGCATTTCTTTTTTCGCGGTTGCCGTTGCCGATGGCTCTTGCCGTCGGCAGGGGGCTCGGGTGGATCTACGGTTCAGTGGTCCGCTACCACCGTCACGACGCGTGTGAGGCGCTGCGCCGGAGTTTCCCCGACAAGCCCGAGACGGAAATCCGCTCGATCGTTTCGCGAATGTACGCCGGGCTCGGCATGAATGTCATGGAACTGATGCGCCTGATCGACGCGCGCAGCGGGTATCCGGGCTTGCTTGTCGAGATGGAGGGCTCGGAACACATTGCGGCAGGATTGTCGCGCGGCAAGGGCGTGATCGTGCTGTCCGCGCACACGGGCAACTGGGACCTCCTCTGCACCGCGGCGCCCACGTGGGGCTATCCGCTGACCATCATCACCAAGAAGATCAAGAACAAGGCGATCAACGATGTCTGGATGGACATCCGAAGCCGCTACGGCTTGAAGTTCGTGCCCGCGCATAACTCCTACCGGGCGTGCCTGCAGGCCTTGCGGAAGAACGAGATCGTGGGATTCATCCTCGACCAGAACATGATCCGCACGGAGGGGGTTTTTGTGGATTTCTTCGGCAAGCCGGCTTGCACCACGCCCGGGCTTGCGTATATGTCCGCGCAGTCCGGCGCACCGGTGCTGCCGGTGTTCATGGTCCGCCGTCCCGGCGGGCGGCACCTGGTGAAGATTTTGCCGCTGCTCGAGCCGCCGCCGAATCGCGAGCCGGAAACCATTCGCGAGCATACGCAAAACTACACGCGCATCATCGAACAGCACATCCGGGAATACCCGGAACAATGGATCTGGCTCCATCGCCGCTGGCGAACGACCCCGGACGAGACGGGCTGAGAAGGGTGGATCGAACCCCGCCGCGCGATCCCGACTCCCTGCGACCAAGGTATATTTTCTTGTTTGCGGAGCGGTTCGGGATTACTTTACGAACGTTTTTCGGGGTTGGATGTCAAATCGTTCATGTCAGGTGGTCGAATGAGTGAAAAGCGCAGCGAAAGAGTGATCCCTTTCATGGCGTTGCCCATGGCGGGAAATGTGCTGACGATTCTGTCCGGGTTGTCGTTTCTTTTTCTTTGCACGATTCTTCCGCTCGTGGGTCCCGCGGCGGTGCATGGATCCGGATCCCCCGGCGCGGGGGCGGTTCCGCACCTGAAACAGAACTACATCGCGTTCAGCGCAACGCTGGCCGTGTCGCTTATTCTCGCGGTGGCGGCAGTGTATTCAAAGTCGGAGCGCCGGAAGATAGACGGGAGTCCGCTGCCGTGGTTTTCGATCGCTTTGGTCGCGGTGCTGGTATTCATCTTGATCGCGTTTGTTTTCGGCTGGCTGAGTCTGTAGTGCCGCCGCGCGCGGGTCCCAAATCTGTAGGGACCAGGCTGCGGGAAGTGGGCTGGACCCACCTTCGCGCCCAATTCCGGAACTTCTTCGGAGGTCGTGAGTTGTGTTTGAGATAAGATGTCCGCTGAGAGAAGCCGCCTACGTTTCCAAGCATCAAACGGGGCTACGATCCCCGGAAGGCGCGCTCACTTTCTACGAGTATGATCAACTTGTCACTGTGGCCGCGGAGCGCTTGCGCGACCTGGGCGTTGCGCCGGGCGAACGGGTGGGGTTGGCAGTGGATTTGGGTTGGCGCCAGCCGGTGCTGATGCTGGCGATCATCCGTGCGGGCGGCGTGGCATGCCTCCTGAACACGAGAGCGGGTCCGGTCCAGATGGCCGCGCGGTTGCAGGAAGTGTCGTGCCGCCGCGCGCTGGTATCCGATCCCGCGGCTTGGACGGATAGGACGACCGGCTTGCAGTTGCACGATGCCCAATCGGTCGCGGCGCTGGGCGCGATGGGCTGTGAAGGCGCGTTTGCCGACGGCATTCCGGCGGATCGTCCGGTCACCATTCTCTTCGCGGGGCATTCGGGGACACGGCCTCGCGCGATTCTGCATGCCTACGAGAACCATTACTACAGCGCCCTCGGCTGCAACGCGAATGTCAGCCTGCGATCGCGAGACCGTTATCTTCTGGCCCCGGCGATACATGATGTGGAGGGTCTTGCGATCGTCTTCCGGTGTCTCGTCAGCGGGGCGACGCTCGTTGCGCCGGACCCGGCGGAGCCCTTTGCGGGTGCCGTTGCCCAACACGGGATCACCCATGCCTCGGCGACGATGGAGGAGCTGGAGTCCTTCCTGGATTCGCCGGCAGCGGCAGAAAGCGCGCTGAAGTGTGTAATGGTGGGTGAATCTGTCTGCGCCGCTGCGCTGAAGCGCGCGAGTGACGCGCGGATCCGCATTCACAGCTACTACGGGTTGCCCGAGATGGCCTCGCAGGTGACCGCCGTTTCAGCGGGAGAGACGCCGGAGAAGCAAGCAACGCGCGGACGCGCGCTGAAGTACCGGGAGCTGGAAATCGGGCCTGCGGGCGAAATACGGGTCAAGGGGCATCCGCTCATGGTCGGATATGTCACGGGCGATCGAACGGAACGCCCGGTCAGCGCGGACGGATGGTTTTCTCCGGGTGAAAAGGGCCGGCTCGACGGGGAAGGGCACCTCGTTGTGCCGGGCTAAAACTTCATCGGGCCGCCGCACGCTTCGAACACGTCGCCGAGGGTTTCCACGTTTTGGTTCCGCTTCATCCCGTGTTCGAAGATGCGGTACACGTAGATCGAATCTTCCAGAGCCCGGTGGAATAGGCCGGGCTCGACGTTGGTATGCTTCACGACGTCTTCGAGCGAGTGGGATTTGATGTCAGGATACCATCGGCGAAACAGGCTCAGGCTGTCCACAACCTTGTTGTTCGGAAGGGGAAACCCGGCGCGTTGTATCTCGGCGGCCAGGAAGCCCACATCGAAGCGGGCGTTATGAGCCATCAGGACGCTTCCCTTGATGAAATCGTGGAATTCCGGGTAAATCGCTTTGAAGGCCGGCGAATCTTTCACCATGGCATCGGTAATCCCGTGGACTCTCTGGGCGCCCCAGGGGATGCGGCGGCCCGGATTTACAAGCCAGGCTTTCTGATCCACGATTTGCCCGTTCTGGAACTTCACGGCGCCTACTTCAACGATGCGGTCATAGGCAGCGCTGAACCCCGTGGTTTCGAGGTCAAAAACAACGAAAGTCACGTCTTCGAGCTTATCGCCGAGCGCGGGATTCCGACTGGAAGCCTTCGCTTTCGCGTCGGAGCTTGCCCCCGTGAGAATGAGAAGGGTTGTGCAAAGCAAAAGCCCCCTTCTCAGCCTGAGTCGAAGCGGTTCAACAGGCGTTCCAGCGTTCATGTTTACCCGTGCCGTCATATCGGTCTGCCTTTCGATGGCGTAAACTGCATGCCATCAACTTATTACGGGGGATACAATACGCTTGATGCCCGGATCAGTCAAATTTTATTGACAGCAGCTCGACTGTGAAGTCGTTTTGGCCGCCGGCAAAGAACAAATGGCACTGGGCGATGGCATCCGTGTTGATCGCATAGTTTCCACGCTGATTCCCGTAGGAAGGCGCGGGCTCCATCTGGTCCAGCGTGAAAACATACGATTCCCGATCGGCTTCGACGGTCAATTCCCGGTGGACATAGGATTCGCCATCGGCACTTCCGTAGCCGCCGTAGGCTTGGGCATCCAAGGGTCCGTGTCCTGATTCTTGGATTCCGAGGGAAACCTTGATTCCCGGCTTGGCTTTCAGCTCCACGATCACGCGGGAGGCGCCGGAAACGCTGACGGAGCCGTCCGGCTGGGCGGGCAGTGATGAAACGGGTTTGAAGGTGATCCCGCAGCCCCATCCGCGGCCGGTTTTGACGGCGATTTTGAGAGGGTTTTCGCCGGGTCCCGAGACGGCCTTGATGGACGCACCCTTCGGAGTGTCGCCCCAGACGTGGAAGGCGGAAGAAGCGTCGGCGAACACGACAGGCTCCTGCAGGGGCGTTTCGCCGCCGCTGACCGTGACTTCCCTGTAGTCGGCGAGCACGTTCGGATCATAGGCGGGCGTTGGAGCGGGCCCCTGGAGGTGGATTTCCGCGGCGCGCCCGTTGATCTCCGTGATGGTTGAGAGCAGGACGAAGTAAGGGGTGTCCCGAACGTCCAGAAGCCCGTAATTGGAGTCCTCGCCGTCGAAACGGCCCCCGGGCGGCTGGTCGTGATACATGAACCAGTCGCAGCCGACGATATACGGTTGTGCGAGCGCGTTGGTCATGTAGGTGCGAAAACGGTCCGCGCGATCTTGCTGGGTTTGGACCGTCACATCGGCGCCGATCGTGTTGCGGCATCCGGACGAATTCTCCATGGCCCGCCAGGAGTACTCCGTGATCATCACGGGCTTGCCGGTGAGCGCGGCGATGGCGCCGATGTGCCGCGCGTCGAACAGGCCGGGTTTTCTGTAATGATTCACGCTGACGACGTCCGCGTAGCGCCCGCAGGCGGCGAGAACGGGTTCGTACGCGCGGTCGGCGAAGCGCACGCCGAGGAAAAGATGATTGGGATCATGCCGGCGCATCGCCGCATGGCAGATTCGGAAGTACTGCTCCGCGACGATTCCCGCCCACGCGATCGCGTCCTTTTGCGCTTCGCGCTTCAGGGGTTTCATGCGGCGTTGTCGGGCCAGTTCCGCGAAGTTCTTTGCAGGCGTTTCCCAGTTTTCCGCGAACGCCTCGAAACGGTCCGCGTAGCGTTCCTGGAGAAACTCGACGGCCCGCTGTTTGCCCGCGGCGCTTTCCGGGAGGCGCATGTAGCGGGTCAGCAGCGAGACGTCGCCCGATGTGGGCCAGCCTTTTTCGCCGTACCACGGCAGTTCGTTGTTCAGGAAGTAGCCGATGAGATATTCATTCGTCGCATGGGGCGCGATTTCCTCGGCGGCGGTTTTCTCGATCGCGTTCGAGTAGGCGGGCGAGAACACGTCGATCAGCCGGCTGTCGTGCTGTCCCCACGGTCCGAGATACACCACGCGCGTATGATACAGGTCCTTTCGGTCGTAAATCGCCGGCTCGCTCCAGCCGCCGGCCGTGTTGAAGTTCCAGTCGCGCAGTCGCGCGGCGGCATCGGCCGCCCACGCCGCACGGTCGTTGTTGTATCGCTCGAGCACGTCGTACACCGGGCCCGATTTGGGTTTGCTGCCGTCGTGCGGGCTGACGACGTTGACGCCGAGGGCGAGGAATTTCTCTTCCCCGCGCACAAACCACCAACGTCCGTCAATCAGCTCAACGCGGACGTAGCGGGATGGTTTTTCCGGTGCGGGGCGGGGGATGAGCCGGCACCCGGCCACCATCATGCCGACGAAGAGAACCGGAAGCAGGGGATAAACGGCGATACGACCGATCATATTCGGGGCCTTTCTGTATTGGCATGTCTCGCGCTAGGTCAACAGTTTTGCCCGCTGATTTCAACGACAATCCGCCGTCGCCGCGCTCCTTTTGATTGCATGAACCGTCGCGGCCCGTATAATCCGCCGTCAGTATGGCACTGAGATTCTTCAACACGCTGAGCCGTTCGGTCGAAGATTTCCAGCCCTTGGAAGATGGGCATGTACGGATGTACACGTGCGGCCCCACGGTCTACAACTTCGCGCACATCGGCAATTTTCGTGCGTACATCTTCGAGGATTTGCTGCGGCGCCACCTGAAATTCAAGGGATACCACGTCACCCAGGTGATGAACCTGACGGACGTGGATGACAAGACGATCCGGGGCGCACGCGAGAAGGGGGTGTCGCTGCGCGAGTACACAAAGCCTTACGTGGACGCCTTTTTCGACGACCTGCGCGTGCTGGGCGTCGAGCCGGTGGAGTACTATCCCGCGGCCACGGACCATGTGCAGGACATGATCACGCTGATCCACCGCCTGTTCGAGCGCGGGCTGGCGTATCAATCCGACGACGGTTCGATCTACTTCAGCATCGCGAAGTTCCCCGCCTACGGAAAGCTCGCGCACCTGGATGTGTCGGGGCTCAAGGCGGGGGCGCGGGTCGCGCAGGACGAGTATGAGAAGGAGAACGTGGCAGACTTCGCGCTGTGGAAGGCTTGGGATGAGGCGGACGGCGACGTGTACTGGGATTCACCGTGGGGCCGGGGGCGTCCCGGTTGGCACATCGAATGCTCGGCGATGAGCATGCGCTATCTCGGGGAGAGCTTCGACATTCATACCGGCGGCGTGGACAACATCTTTCCTCACCACGAGGACGAAATCGCGCAGAGCGAAGGCGCCACCGGCAAGCTGTTCGCGCGATTCTGGCTCCATTGCGCGCACCTCGTGGTGGACGGGCGAAAGATGTCGAAATCGCTCGGCAACTTTCACACGCTCCGCGACGTGCTCACCCGCAACTACAGCGGACGCGAGATCCGCTACATCCTGATGGCGACCCATTACCGCCAGTCGCTCAACTTCACGTTCGAGGGATTGGACGCGGCGCGGGCCGCGTTGCAGCGGCTCGACGAGTTCATTCTCAGGCTGCAGGGGCAGGCGACGGGAGAGGAGCCTCTGACCCGTTTGCCGATCTGGGCCGTGGAGGCGAAGACGCGGTTTGCGGATTGCCTGGATGATGATCTCAACATCTCGGGCGCGCTGGGCGCGCTTTTCGATATGGTGCACGCGGGCAACAAAGCGATGGATGCGGGTGCCTTTGCGGCAGAGGAAATCTGGGGTGTGCTGGAGCTGTTGGACGAATGGCACCAGGTGCTCGGGTTGCTGCGGCCGGAAGAGGAGTCCGTGGATCCGAAGGCGCTGGCCATCCTTGAACTGCGCGAGCAGGCGCGGAAGGCGAAGAATTGGGCTGAGGCCGATCGTCTTCGCGAAGAGCTGACCGTGCGCGGCTGGACCGTGCAGGACACCGCGCAGGGCCCGAAACTGAAGAAAGTATAAGGAGTTGGAGTGATGGAGTGGTGGAGTCCTGGAGTGCTGGAAGGAAGCAGAAGGGCTGCATGCTCTCTCTCTTGCCTTTATCAGTACTCCATTTCTCCAACGCTCCATCACTCCATCCTCTCTCCATGCGCGGCAAGTTCATAACTTTTGAAGGGCCGGAAGGCAGCGGCAAGACCACGCAGGCGGGGCTGCTGGTGACCCGGCTGCAGGAGGCCGGCGGCGAGGTGCTTTACGCGCGGGAGCCGGGCGGAACACCCACGGGCGAGGCGATCCGGCAGATCCTTCAGTACGACAAGGCGGGAGAGCCGATCTGCCCGGAGACCGAGGTGCTGTTGTTTGCCGCCAGCCGCGCGCAGCTCGTGCGCCATGTCATCCTTCCCGCGCTCGAGGCGGGCCGGCACGTGGTGTGCGACCGGTTCGCGGATTCCACGACCGCGTACCAGGGGTACGGGCGCGGATTTCCCATCGAGCAGATGCTGACGATCAACGATTTCGCGATCAACGGGGCGCAGCCGGACATCACGCTGCTACTCGACGTGGAGGTGGAGACCGGCTTCCAGCGCATCGAGAAGCGTCATCGCAACACATCCAGCACGTGGGACCGGATCGAGCGCGAGGCGCGCGTGTTCCACGAGAAGGTACGGAACGGCTACTTGGAACTGGCGCGCCGCTGGCCGTCCCGGTTCGTCATTATTGACGCGCGCGGGAATCCGGAGACGGTGTCGGACGAGATCTGGAGCAAGGTGCGCGATGTCCTCGATTGACAGCTTTACCGCGGCGTTCGAAGGGCTCCGGCAGGGGTTCGAGTCGGGGCGGACGGCGCACGCGTACCTGGTCGTGGGCTCCCCGCGCGGCAACGCGCTCGCGCTGGCGGAGTCGTTCCTCGAGCTTCTCTTCTGCAGCGCAAAGAACCGCCCGTGCGGCGAATGCGCCGGGTGCGCCCGGGTGAGATCGCACGAGCATCCGGACATCATCTGGCTGCATCCGGAGAGCAAGAGCCGGAGGATCAGCATCGAACAGATTCGCGAAATCCTTTCGCCCCGGATGGCGCAGACGTCCTATGAGGGCGGCTGGAAAGCGGGCGTGCTGGTTCACGCCGACCGCATGACCGACGGCGCGGCCAACGCGTTTCTCAAGACGCTCGAGGAGCCGCCCGGCCGGAGCGTGTTGTTGCTGCTGAGCGATGCGCCGCAGCATCTGCTTCCGACGATCGTATCGCGATGCCAGCGCGTCGTGCTGGGTGGGGGCGCGGATGAGGAAACGGGTGAGTGGGTTGCGCCGCTGCTGGAAATCCTGAGGTCGGGTCCTCCGGCGGGTCCGCTGGAAGCGCGGCTGCAGGCGGGATTGCTGAAAAGCCTGCTGGACGCGGTGAAGGAAGGCGCGGCCGCCGACGTGGAGAAAAAGGGCGGGGCGGAAGAGGACGAGGAAGTCATGGAAGCCCGCATCGCGGCACGCGTGGTGGAGGTCCGTTCAGACATCATGCGGGCGATCCTGCTCTGGAAGCGGGACGTGCTGCTGAAGGTGCTGCGCATGGATGACCGGTACCTTCATTTCCAGGCCGAACGCGAAGCGGTCGGGCGCCAGGCGGACGGGCTCACCTATGCGCAGGCGCTTGCCGATCTGCGCGCCGTGGAGATCATGATTTCGCGCCTGGAGCGGAACCTGCCCCCGGAGGCGGTATTTGGCGTCGGCCTCGCGAACCGAATACCGGCGTAGGGCGGTGGCCGCAAAAAATCATTGTCCCGCGCGAACGTTCTGCTATCTTCTCACCCCACTCGGGCGGAATCCCCGGATTCCGCAATTCGCTCTGGATGAGGCGAGAGGACCGAGGGTATAGTTCGCTCAAAGGGCGACCCCATCATCTAGAGGCCTAGGATACCAGGTTTTCATCCTGGACACACGGGTTCGAATCCCGTTGGGGTCGCCAATTCTAGCTCCGCCGGAGGGGTTTTTCTGAAGTCATGATCTCCGGACCGTCCGGAGTGATGGTTAGATCGAACCTAATTTCTTCATC
>JAKJGV010000119.1 GCA_022704185.1 Verrucomicrobiota bacterium | reverse complement strand
CTTCGCCGTGCTCCCGCGTCGTCTCGTCATGGCGGCAACCCTAGTGAACGGGGCTTGCCGGTTCAAGCTCGTGTTGTCCGGCTTCAGCCGCGCGCGATTCCGCCGATCACTTTTCCGTGCTGGGCGCCGGGCGATTGGGGTATGATGTGCTCATGGAGGTTCGCGCACCGGGGAGGACACCATGTACGCATCCAATTCGATCCAGACGCTGATCGCCGACCTGGGCGATGTGATCAGTTCCGGCGTGGGGCCCGCCGCTTCTCCGCTGGAGCGGGTTTTCGGCGCCTTGCTTTCATTCAACCTCGTCCTCTGGCTGTTCATGCCGATCGTTCTCCTTCTCGTGCTCTGGCAGCTCGGCTGACCGCCGTGCTCGGCGATTCCATCAAGGAGCAGACGTCGGCCCTCCATCATCTTCGCGACAAGATCCAGGCTTCCCTCCAAGCCATCCCGACATCCGTGGATTCGCATCGCGACGGGGTTCAGCAGGTCGCGCGCGACACGATCAAGGTCCTCGAGGCGTTCGACCGGCATACCCAGGGCGGTGCGGCGGACATTCAGAAGCAGCTCGCGAATTTGTACGACCGTCTCGGCAAGCTCATCACCCTCCGCCCCGGCGCGGGGCTCGAAGGCACGGAGTGCACGGGCGAGAATCCGTAGAAGAGTGTTGACCACGGATCTCGTGTGTCCCGCACCCCGTATCCTGATATCTCCCTCTTTCCCCCCTCACGCCCTGTGCGTCTTCACCCACGCGATGACGTCGGCGCAGCCAGAACGAGGCTTTACATGCTATGATATTGCTAGTATAGTAATAGCGAAACAATAGGAGGCGTTCTATGCCCGGCTTGTTGATCAAAGATGTGCCGCCCGCGGTCCACGAGAGGTTGAAGGAAGAAGCGCGGATGCATCATCGCTCCATGACCATGGAGGCGTTGTCGATTCTGGAGGAGAAGTTGGGAGTGACGGCCGCCCCGTCGTTGCGCGAGGTCGAGCCCGTGTCCTGCCGGATCCGGATTGACGACTCGTGGCTTCGACGCGCGAAGGAATGGGGGCGAACGTGATCGTCGCGGATGCCAATCTGCTGATCTACCATTTCGTGCAAGGCGCCAAGACGGAGCTGGCGCATCGGGTCAGCGAGGCGGACGACAACTGGATTGTTCCTTCTCTCTGGCGGCATGAGTTCGCGAACGCGCTCGCCATGAGCGTGCGCGAGGCCGGGCTGTCGCTTGATGACGCCCTTGCAACGTTGGGCGACGCGCAGGAGCTCCTTTCGACGAGAGAATATGATGTGAATATGGGCGACGCCCTCCGGCTTGCGGCGGAAAAAGCGATTTCGGTGTACGACGCGGAATACGTAGCTCTGGCCTTGTCCAAGGGCATCTCGCTGGTGACGGAAGACAAAGAATTGTTGCGCAAGTTCCCCGGCATAGCGGTTTCGATCCGGAATTTCTTGTCTGCCCATCCCGGAGGCCCATCGGCAGGAGCCGTGCGCGAGAAGGCCGCATCATACTCGACCCGTCGAAGGAAAAAGCGCTGACCAAGGTGAAAAGAAACATCGAACATTGAACGTTCAACGTTGAACTTCGAATCTCGCACCCCGCATCTCGTATCCCGTATCTCCCTCTTCCCCCCCCTCACGCCCCGTGCGTCTTCACCCACGCGATGACGTCGGCGAGTTTTGCCTCAGCGATGGAGATGCAGGTGTCGGCGCAGCCGTAGTAGAGGCGGATGCGGCCGCCGGGCTCCAGGGTGGCGGAGCTCGGAAAGATCACGTTCGGCACATCGCCGACGCGCTCGTAGAGTTCGGTAGGATAAAGCAGGTAGTCGCGCGTGCGCGCGATGACCTTCCACGGTTTCTCAAGGTCCAGCAGCGCCGCGCCCGCGGAATACACGAACCCGTTACAGCTCCACCACACGCCGTGATAGATCAGCAGCCAGCCGTCGTCCGTTTCGATCGGATGCGGGCCGGGGCCGATCTTGGTGGATTGCCAGCCCTGCGTCGGCGACATGACATGCCGGTGGCAGCCCCAGTGCACGAGGTCCGGACTTTCGGCGTAGTAGATATCTCCGAAAGGAGTGTGCCCGCGGTCGCTCGGGCGGTGCAGGATCGCGAACTTGCCGTTGAGCTTCTTCGGGAAGATGACGCAGTTGCGGTTCGCGGGCGGCAGCGGGTTCTCCCACTGCTTGAACGTCTTGAAGTCCTTTGTCGTCGCGAGCCCGATCGCGGGGCCGTGCGCGTCGGAGTTGCACCACGTGACGTAAAACGTGTCGCCGATCTTCGTGATGCGCGGATCGTAGCTGTGGTCGGTCATGACCACATCGGGATCGCCGCTGCGCATCCGGATGCGATCGGGTTCGATCTTCCACTGGATGCCGTCGCGGCTGCGTCCGACGTGGAGCGTGTAGTTCATGTCTATCTCGTCCACGCGGAAGATGCCGAGATAGCCGTTCTTCTCCTTCACGATCGCGCTGTTGTGAATGCTGTTCGCGCGCGGGACGGCTTTCGCGGTGATGATCGGGTTTCGGGCGTAGCGTTTAAAGACGGTTTCATTGGCCATGAGGCAGCTTCCTTTCGATTATCCAGACATTGTCCTTGCGGCGTCCGGAGTAATGGAGTGCTGGAGTGTTGGAGCAATGGGAGAGACCGCCCGCTTCATGTCGAGTTCTTCCAACACTCCAATACTCCATCACTCCATCACTCCATCACTCCAACTCCCCATTCTCTTCCATCCCACTCGTGTTCGCCCTGCCATAGCAGGTGTTTCCAATCCTTCTGATCGCCCGTCGGGCTGGCGTCGCAGGTGGAAACGTTAAAGCCGACCACATGGGGATTCACCATCAGCACCGGGCCGCGCAGGTCGTTCAGCGGCAACCGGGCCTCGATGACGTACCCGTCCTCCGTGATCCGCGAAGCCGTTTCGAGATGCGGAAACTGCCGGTCGTTCCAGTCCGGGTGGCGATAGACCGTGTGATCCGGTTTCCCGCCGGGTTCGAGCGAGGGCGCGATGACGAACTGCCAGCACCCGGGATTGTGCGGCATGTTGTTGAAGGCGTCCGCGTCGAACCGCGAATCCACCCAGAGCTCCACGCAGTCGTCCTTCCAGAGCGAGCCGCCCGGCCCGTTGCGTCGAATGACTTCACGATCGGTCACCTGCGCGATCACATAAAGGTTTTCCACGTCGTGCGCGACGGCGAAACGGAAGCTGTGATCGGCAGGCGACCGCCCGTCGGTCGGTGCCACCTCGTGCATCGGGATCCCGCTCCATTTTTCGAGATCGGCATTCACGGGCATCGGGCCGGGTGCGCGCGGGATGGAGAAGCGTGTTCGTTCCCGGGCGACAGGGTGTCGGGGATCCCAATGGGCCAGGATGGGGCGGGGCGACGGCATGTCCGGTTTCGGCTCGCCGTCGAACCGGAGCTTGAACGCGATATCGGGGCCGGGGGCGGAAAACGGGAATTCGATTTTGCCGCCGGACGCTTCCGCGGAAAGGGTTGATCGCATTTCGCCCTTGTACGTGTCCCACTGTTCGATGACCCACGGCCCGTCCGCGACGCGATCGAAACGCAGAACGCCGCTCATCGGGTGCGGTGTTGCCGGCGGATTCTCGCTCCAGGGCAGGATCTCGGAATCGTACAGCCAGATCAAAACGAGATCGGGCGAGGAGATCGCCAGGACTCTCTCCCGGCCGGATTCGAGAGCTCCGGTCTCAGGCGTCCAGTGTCGAGTTCGCCGGTCAATCCCTTCGGCAAACTTCGCGAGCGCGCTGAAGTGATAGTAAAGGTCGTTCGGGTCAATGAGGTCGTACCACCACCAGCTCATCGCGTTGCCGCCGGCGGGCTGCATGAACTGGGCCCAGATGCCGGAGTGCAGGACACGACCGGTCTTGTCCTGCGCATCCACGCCGTCGGCCGTGTGCCGTCCGAATTCTCCGATGAGATGGGGCTTCCCGAAGGGCGCATACAATTCGTTAAGGTAGCTGAAGTAACTGATGACATCCGGCATGTAGACGTGCGACATGACGTAGTCCACTTCCGGCAGGCGGTAGACCTTGGCGTTCGGGTTCGAGATGTAGCTGGTGGTCGTCATGCGTCCATGCGGGTCGGTCGCGCGGATGAACGAAATCATCTCCTTGTGCCATGCGAGGTCGGTGTCGAACCGGAAATTGTCGGTCAGATCCACCTCGTTGAACAGCTCCCAGGCCATGACGTGCGACGAATAGCCCCAGCGCGCGATGATGTAGCGGAGGCGGTTTCGCGCGAGGCGTCGCGCCTCGGGGTGGGTGTAGAAGTCGTGCGGCGCATCGCACATGCCGCCGCGCGCCTTGTTGTAAGGATTGTTGTGCCATTCGGGATTGGTTTGCGCGCTGAGTCGGCAGTGTTCGTGCAGGACGAGCTGGAGGTAAAGGCCGTTGGCTTCGGCGGCGCGGACGATGGCGTCGAGTTTCTCCGCCTGCCGGAGTTCATAGCGACCGAGTCCGCCCTCGTACATCCCATCACGCGGTGTCCATTCGATCTCGCAATTCCACGCGGCGATCCAGATGCGCGACCAGTTTTCGCCGTGCTTGCCCATCTTTGCGAACTGGTCCTGGTACTGTTCCGTTGAGTTCCAGCAGACGTTGTGGCCGATGGGATAGAAGAACGATCCGTTCTCGAACTCGAAGTAGAGCGGGTTGGCGCGCGAGACGCGGAGGCCGCCGCGCGCGTCGCTTTTCGCGCAGGTCGTTTTGAACTCGGGCGACTCGACGCGTTGGCCGTGGGATTCGGCGACGAGACGCCAGCGCCACACGCCGGGTTCGTTCGGGCTGAAGCGGACGCGGAACGTGTCGGCATCGCGTTCTTCATTGGCGAGGGCGGAAACGAAGCCGGGACAGGAGTATGTTTTTCCGGAGGGCGAGATGAGTGTCGCGTGGACGGCGATGTCGTCCGGATCGAACGGGTTCTTCGCGGCGGAGCGGACGAGCGCTTCGATTTCGAGGAGACCGTATTGCGGGACCTGGTCTGCCGGCGGCTGCACGTTGACCAGCTCCAGCGATCCGGCGGTCTGCGGATGCGAAGCGGGCGTGGTGCATGACGCGAGAAGACCTGCGCAACAGGCGATGCCTGCGGCTACGAAAAGGGCGGACAGTATTGAGTTCACAGCGATTTCCTAGGCAAAGAATTCATCCACGCAACAGCGACAGCAAACGTTTGCGAATGAAAGAAATAACCGATATGGGCGGATGTGTAAAGGGGTGGTTTTGTTTCAGGGCATTATTTGAAGCGCAGCAAGACCTTCACACGATCCGCGCGATTCCGGGAACGCCATCGAATCCGCGATCAAAGGTCATGGCTTTCTTGACGCCGCGATGCTGCATGACGGCGATATGCAGCGCGTCACGCGAAGAAAGCTTCTTGTGGCCCAGGAGAAGGTCTTTTGCCTTGCGCACATCGGCCTGCTCAATGGGAAATACCTCATCCACGATCCCAAGCAGCGCGTCAAATGCGGGCTGAATGGCGTCCATCCGGTTTATGGCGCGGTAGCGATGAAGAATCTCCTGCAGCGCTTCCGCGTCAGTAACCAGTCGTTGACTCTCGGAAATGGATTGCTCAAGTAAGCGCCGGGCTTCCACTTTGTTCGGGTGCGCAGCGCCGAGCAGGTACATGGGAATGTTTGAATCAACAAAGATCACGAATCCAGCCCCTCCTGCTGCCCCCGCGCGATGTCGCTCAGCATCTCGTTGATGTCGCCGGACGGATACTGATTGCGCGCGGCTTCGCGAACCACACGCAGCTTCCTGGATGCCTCGTATTCGGGCTGTTCGTGTTTTGCGCGTCTCAGGGCCTGGCGAACCCATTCAGCCACGGTCATGTGCTGGAGCCTGGCCTTTCGCCGCAGATCGGCCATCTCGTCATCGTTCAATATGACCTGTAATCGCGTACTCATACTAATACTCTATTATACTCATACATATGAGTAAAGTGTAGAAATGCCAAAACCCCGGTTTCTCCGGGAGAATTCGGCCGGGCCTGAGCAGGGGGTGGCTACTCCACGCGTATTCGATAATAGTACGGCCCCGCGCCGACGGCGGTCCGGTCGGTGTAAACGTTCATCGGCGGCATGCCGAGGATGTTGGTCGCCATGAC
>JAKJGV010000118.1 GCA_022704185.1 Verrucomicrobiota bacterium | reverse complement strand
ATCATCTCGTGCAAGCGCGTGGAGATCGCGGCCCGCCGCGATGGGTGGCCCGTGGAAGCCCTTCGCGACCTGGCATTGGAGCGCGAAGCGCCGCCCGCATTCCGCCTGAGCCTCGAGGCGGTGCCGATCGGTCTGATCGCCGAAGTGAAGCGCCGCTCCCCGTCGGCGGGCCTGATCCGCGATCCCTTCGATCCCTTCGAGATCGCGCGCGCCTACGCCGATGCCGGCGCGCAGGCCGTGTCGGTGCTGATGGACCGCAAATTCTTCGGCGGCGGCGAGGACGATTTCCGGATCGTGCGTTCGGCCGTTCCGCTCCCGCTGCTGTACAAGGAGTTCGTCGTGGACGCGTGGCAGGTCTGGCACGCGGCGGTGTTGGGCGCGTCCGCCGTGCTGTTGATCGCGGCGGTATTGGACGCGCGCGCGCTGGGCGGCCTGCTTGAGCTTTGCCGCGAGGCGCGCGTGGAGGCCTTGGTCGAGACGCACGACGAGCAGGACATGCTCAAGCTGTCGGGACTCCCGGTCGGGTGCGTAGGCATCAACAACCGCGACCTGAAGACATTCTCGGTGGCGCTGGAGACGACGTTGCGGCTGCGCGAGCTGGCGCCGGAGGGGTCCCTGCTGGTGAGCGAGAGCGGGATCCGCACGGCGGAGGACGTGAGCCGGCTCCGCGACGGCGGTGTGAACGCCATCCTGGTCGGCGAATCGCTCCTGCGGAGGCCGGATCCCGGCGCGGCGGTGCGGGAATTGATGAAAGACGCGTGGGCGGACTGAGAATGAACTTCGAACGTTCAATGTTCCCTTCCCCGATAGTTTCCAATGTCCATCTTTGTTAAAATCTGCGGTCTTTGCTCGGCGGAGGATGTGGCGTCCGTGGCGACGATGAGGCCGGACGCGCTGGGCTTCGTGTTCTGGCGCGGGTCGAAGCGGAATGTACTCCCGTCGGACGTGGCGGAGTGGACAAAAGAGCTGCCGTCCTCGATTCTCAAGGTGGGCGTGTTCGTGGACAGCGCGCCGCCCGCGATCCGACAAGTTGTGGAGGAGGCCGGCCTGGACGTCGTCCAGTTGCACGGTTTCCAATCATTGGAAAAAGCGTCCGGAATTTTTCCAATGTCTGGAAAAAAGCGCGGACAGGTTTGGAGCGTTATTCACCTTGGGCGCGGCGAGCCGGAGGGCGGGGCGTCCGTTGACGCGTACCTGCTGGACAGCTATAGTCAGGAGTCGCCGGGAGGCACCGGGAAGACCTGCGACTGGAACGCCGCGCGCGCGTTCGTCCTGCAAAGTCCGAAAAAAGTCCTGCTGGCCGGCGGCCTGACGCCGGAGAATGTGCGTGAGGCGATCGAGCGGGTGGGGCCGTGGGGCGTGGATGTGAGTTCCGGTGTCGAAGAGCGGCCCGGCAGGAAAGACCTCGCGAAGGTCGGAAAGTTCATCGAACGATGCCGAAGTTGAATACAGATCCCGACCGGCACGGCCACTTCGGTCTGTACGGCGGCCTATTCGTTCCCGAAACGCTGATGGAGCCGCTGCGGGAGTTGGACGAGGCCTATCACAAGGCGTGGCGCGACCCGGCGTTCCGGCGCGAGCTCAATTACTACCTCCGGGATTATGTCGGCCGGCCGACCCCGTTGTACCTTGCGGCGACGATGAGCCGCGAGTTGGGCGGCGCGAAGATCTATCTCAAGCGCGAAGACCTCTGTCACACGGGCGCGCACAAGATCAACAACAGCCTCGGCCAGTGCCTCCTGGCGAAGCGCATGGGCAAGCGGCGGGTGATCGCCGAAACGGGCGCGGGCCAGCACGGCGTCGCGACCGCGACCTGCGCGGCGTTGTTCGGCATGGAATGCGTGGTTTACATGGGGAAAGTGGACATGGAGCGCCAGGCGCTCAACGTGTTCCGCATGGAGGAGCTCGGGGCCACGGTGGTGCCGGTGACGGCGGGGCAGCAGACGCTGAAGGAAGCGATCAACGAGGCGATGCGCGATTGGGTGACGAACGTGCGCGGCACGCACTACGTGCTCGGCACGGTTTACGGGGCGCACCCGTACCCGGTGATGGTCCGCAATTTCCAGCGGGTGATCGGCCAGGAGGCCCGCCGCCAGATACTCCGCCAGGAAGGCCGTTTGCCGTCCGCGCTTGTGGCGTGCGTTGGCGGCGGGAGCAACTCGATCGGGCTCTTCCATCCGTTCCTCAACGACCGCCGCGTGAAGATGATCGGCGTCGAGGCGGGCGGGCGCGGGATACGCGCGGGCCAGCATGCCGCGAGATTCGCCGGCGGACGGATCGGCGTGTTGCAGGGCACGCGCACGTACCTGCTGCAGGACGACGAAGGGCAGGTCCAGTTGACGCACTCGGTGAGCGCGGGCCTCGATTACGCCGCGGTGGGACCGGAGCATTGCCTGCTGCGCGACCTCGGGCGCGCGGAGTACAGTTACATCACGGACGATGAGGCGGTCGCGGCGTTCTACGCGCTGGCGCGGTGGGAAGGCATTCTCGGCGCGCTGGAATCCATCCACGCGGTGGCGTACGTGATGAAGCATGCCGCGCGATGGAAGAAGAAGGATATCGTGATCATCAACCTGTCCGGCCGCGGAGACAAGGATGTCCAGCAGATCGCGGACTGGAAGAAGTCGCGCGGGACGGGCAGGGGGAGGCGTGGATGAGCAGTCTTCGGAGCATGACGGGACACGGGCGGGGTTCGGCCTCGCTGCACGGAATCAAGGTGGAGGTTGATCTGAGCACGGTCAACCGGAAGCAGCTCGACATCAACGTTCTGTTGCCCCGGCAGCTCGGGGGGTTGGGTCCGCGCGTGGACGAAGTGATCGGGAAGGGCCTCTCTCGCGGCCGCGTGACCGGGGAGGTGTCCGTCCAGTTCTCGCCGGTGCTGCGCCGGCGGGGTGCCCGGGTGGATGTGGAGCTCGCGGAGGCGTATCTTAAAGGACTGCGCAAAGCCGCCGGCCGGCTGCGGCTGCGCGACGATTTCACGGGGATCGCCCTTCTGACCCTGCCCGACGTGGTGCGATATGAGCAGCCAGCGAGGGAGTCCGAGAAGGTCTGGCCCGCGCTGGAAAGGGCCTTGAATCAAGCACTTGGGAACCTCCTGAAGATGCGCGAGCGGGAGGGCGGGGTGCTGTGGCGTGACGTGGAAAAGAGGCTGGGACGCATCGAAACCCGCGTGCAGCGGGTGCGCGTCGAAGCCCCGAAAGTGGCCGCGCGGTATCGCGAGAAACTGGTCGCCCGGCTGAAAGCGGCGGAAATCCCGATGGATGGCGCGGACGAGCGCCTGCTGCGAGAGGTTGCGCTCTTCGCGGACCGGGCGGATATTACCGAGGAAGTGACGCGGCTGCAGAGCCACATCGAGCAGGCGCGGGCGCTGATGAAGTCCGCAGAACCGGTGGGCCGTTCGCTCGACTTCCTGGTGCAGGAAATGTTCCGCGAGGCGAACACGATGGGATCGAAAGCGAACGACGCGGACATTGCGAGGAACGTGGTCGCCATCAAGACGGAGCTGGACCGGATCAAAGAACAGGTGCAGAACATCGAATGAGCCACACGACCTGGACCCCCATGATCTTCATCGTGTCCGCCCCCTCGGGCGCGGGCAAGACGACCTTGTGCGACAAGTTGCAGGCGGAGTTCAAGAACCTGCACTACGCGATCACCGCGACGACCCGTCCCTCAAGGGAGGGGGAGGTGAACGGCAAGCACTACTACTTCTTGACGGAGGACGAGTTCGAGCGGCGTCTGAAGTCGGGCGACTTCTTCGAGACGGCGGTCGTGCATGGCTATCGCTACGGCTCGCCGAAGAGCCCGGTGATCGAGGCGCTGCGTGCCGGGCGCGACGTGCTGATGAATCTCGACGTGCAGGGCGCGGCGGTGATCCGCAAGTGCGTCGCCGCGGCGCCGCCGGGAGATCCGCTGCACCGGGAGCTGGTGGACATCTTCGTGGTGCCGCCTTCGCTCGAGACGTTGAAGAAGCGGTTGGTGAAGAGGGGGAAGGACACCGACGAAACGATCGAGCGTCGTTTGAAGCAGGCCAAGGAAGAGATCTCGCACTGGCAGGAGTACAAGTACAAGGTTGTGAACGACGATCTCGCGGAGGCGTACGACAACATGCGGGCGATCATCCTGGCGGAACGTCACAAGACCCGCAACAGGGCGGACGACTAGCTGAAAACCCGGGTATGAGAAGAAGGACGAGGCCGATATGAAAGAGTCCAAAAAGCGCGTGGTTTTGGGCGTAACCGGCTCCATTGCGGCGTACAAGGCGGCTGAATTGGTGCGCCTTATGATGGGGCGGGATTGGGATGTCTGGGTGATGATGACCGAGGCGGCGACGCACTACGTGGGGGCCTTGACCTTTCATGCGCTGACGCGTCACCCGGTGCCCGCGGGACGGTGCGAGGCCATTCCGTCGGAAGCTTTTCAGCACCTCGACCTGGCGTCCGCGGATGCGGTGGTCATTGCGCCGTGCACCGCGAACCTCGCGGCGAAACTGGCCCACGGGTTGGCGGACGACGTGGTGAGCGCCACGTGCCTGGCGACGACGGCTCCGCTGATCGTCGCGCCGGCGATGAACGAGAAGATGTGGAACAACCCGGCGACACGCGCAAACATCCTCACGCTGAAGGAGCGCGGCATCACGGTGCTGGATGTCGAGAGCGGCGAACTGGCATGCGGCGTGATCGGCGCCGGGCGCCTGTGCGCGCTCGAGAAAATCATCGCCGCGGTGGAGTCGGTGCTTCGCTGATCGTTATCGCGGATCGTGTCGCTCTCCTCTCCACGAAATTCGACGCGCGCGTTTCTCTCTCCGGATGCCGAGTCGCGGTTGATCGTCTCCGGACGTCTCGACGAGGCGGTTGGGGTGTCCGGCGGCGGGTTAGAAAAAAGTGAAAAAAGTGCTGCAAAGAAGTTGACGAGGTGGGGGAATACTCCTATCGTGTACTCTCAGAAACGCACAGCGTGACATTCGATGCGGGGAGTGCAAGCGCTGTGAAGGATCTCGAAGAAGAGATCTTATATGAGAGGAAGCAGTCAGCGCAGCGTAATGAGTAGCGTGTCCAGGTTGTTCGCGAGCGGAACGAACGACGATCATCTGCGGATGCCATCCGAAGGACGGAACGAGAACACGCCAAAGAGTCCTTCATTCCCGCCGGTCGCATTTCCTTCCGCGGCACATCACGTCCCGGGTTCTGAAAACAACTAACAGTGTTGGAAAATAACTCGGGGCTTTTTGCACCCGAGATGGAAAGGGGGGATTCAGAGATGGCAGCGAAGAAGAAAGCTAAGAAGGCCGCTAAGAAGGTGGCTAAGAAGAAGAAATAACTACAGCGTTGAGGAAGATCGACAGCGCAATTGTTGATCTTCTATCTAACCTGAGAATGGCGGTTTCCGTTGCATAGTCAAGTGCGGAAGCCGCCATTTTCTGTCTGGAAACCAAGGAATTTATTGACACCGCTACATGTTGGGCGTTATCTCCTTTCGCATACTACAAAAGGTATTCCGGGCTTTTGACGGGAGGTGGCCATGCGGTGCCCGAAATGTTCGAATCTTGACGACAAGGTCGTGGACAGCCGGTCCGTCCGGAACGGGGATGTGATCCGCCGCCGGCGCATCTGCCAGAAGTGCGGCTATCGTTTCACCACCTACGAGGAAGTGGTGAAGGCGACCTTGCGCGTGATCAAGCGCGATGCCCGCCATGAGGATTTCGACAAGCGGAAGTTGCTGGGTGGAATCGAGCGGGCCTGCGAGAAGCGGCCGATCAGCGCGCAGCAGATCGAGGCGATAGTGGATTCGATCATCGGCGAACTCGAGAGCGAGTACGAGCGCGAGGTCTCCAGCGTGGTGATTGGCAAGAAGGTGATGGACCGACTGGAGAAGCTGGACGAAGTCGCGTTTGTCCGCTTCGCGTCAGTGTACCGTCGGTTCCGTGACGTCAACCAGTTCCTCAGCGAAGTCGAAGGGTTGATCGGGCGTCAATGATCTGGCAGGAACCAGTATCCGATCCCGCGCGCGGCGTATCGCTGCACCGGCATATTCTCGACGAGCTCCGCGCGCGTTGCCGCGTGCCGCTGGAACTGTCCGTTTCGCGGGAGGTCGCCCGCGCGGTCGAGCGGTACCTAGACCTGCTGCCGACGAGTGCTTCGATTCCGGACGACTACCTGGCGGTGCTTATCGCGCGCGCGTTGCGCGGGGCGGGGGAGGAGGACGCGGCGCGAGCGGTGTTGGCCCCGTTGGTTCCCGCGGGCATCAAAGTGGACGCGTTGGAGCGGATCG
>JAKJGV010000117.1 GCA_022704185.1 Verrucomicrobiota bacterium | reverse complement strand
AGAGATCGGCTCTGGTACGACTACTTCCTGAAGCAACTGGATTGACGGTCATGAGGATCAGCAGCTCCACTCAGGTGAAGGGCGGATTATACGCCCTTCATGACCGAGCATTCATCATGTGCCTGCCCGCCCCGTTCAATGCTTTGGCTTATTCAACAGCCGTGGAGGCGTGACCTCTTCCGATGTCGTCACCGCTTCATCAGCGCGAACACGCCCCAGCCCAGGTATTCACGCGTATAAGCGGCATAGCGCTCGGGTTCCGAGGTCAGGGTGGATCGGACCTCTTTGGCGAGTTCGTCGGCGGGATTGGCTTCAAGCCATTGGCGCATGGTGAGCCACTTGGCCGCCTCGTATCTGTCCCAGCCGTCTTGGTCGGCCAGGACCATCTCAACGACGTCGTAGCCAAGGCGGCCGAAAGACGCGAGAAGCTCCGGAAGCATGAGAAAGTCGGAGATGGAGTGGGCGTGACACTCTTTGGCAACGGCTTCCGTCGGCGGCAACTGCCGCCAGTACGGTTCGCCGATGAGGATGATTCCCCCGGCGCGCAAGCTTCGCGCCAGAAGCTCGATCGTGCCGGCGACTCCGCCGCCGATCCACGTGGCGCCGACACAGGCTGCCACATGGACCTTCTCGTCAGAGACATATCCGGCCGCATCGCCATGGATGAACTTGACTCGATCGGCGACGCCGAGTTCTTCAGCACGGAGTTCCGCCTGCTCGGTGAACAACCGGCTCATGTCGACGCCGGTGCCGGTGACGCCGTGATCGCGTGCCCAGGTGCAAAGCATCTCCCCCGAACCGCTGCCAAGGTCGAGCACCCGGGCCCCCGGCTCCAGGCGCAGCGCCGCGCCGAGAGTCGCGAGCTTGTCGGGCGTGATCGGGTTGTGGATGCGGTGGGCACTTTCAGAGATGTTGAATATTCGCGGGATGTCCATTGCGGGAAATCTCCTCATTGATCTCGGGGTCGAATCGCAACTTTCTCTAGAATATCAGCGAGCTGCACACGCGGAAACGCTTCTTCCGATCTCTTACAGCCTCTTTTTGACCCCTTAAAATGCCTCTAAGGCCAATTTCTGCGCTTTTTTCTGCTGTAACTCGTTGATGCCCTAAGAAGACCTGTGGTCCGACCCCGCCATCATCACATTGGAGGGCGAGACTCCGTCGAGCCGAAGTACAAAGCTCATCAACAGCCTCTCGCCTGAAACCTGAAACCTGAAACCTGAAACCCTTCCCTCTATCCATGCTGCATTTCCTCGGTGCCGTTTGCAGGGATGCCCAGCTTGTCCATGCGATATCGCAGGATGCGGCGCGTGGTACCCAGGATCTCCGCCGCGCGCGTCTGGACCCCGCCGGCTTCCTTCAGGGCCTGCTCCACCATCTGCCGCTCGAACTCGTTCACGGATTTCTCCAGCGACGCGGTCCGCAGCCCAGGTATCGGAGCTCTGCCCCCACGCAATTCGTCGGGCAGGCATTCGGGCTCGATCACCGGTTCATGTCCGTGCAGCACCAGCGTCCGCTCGATCACGTTCCGCAGCTCGCGCACGTTGCCCGGCCAGCGGTATCGCGAGAACAGCGCCATGGCTTCGGGAGAAATCTCCCGCGTCGCGGCGTTCAGGGCGCGCCGCAGGCTCCCCAGGAAATGTCGCGCGAGCATCGGGATGTCGCCGGGCCTCTCGCGCAGGGGCGGCAGCGAAACGGGGACCACGTTGAGCCGATAGTAGAGGTCGTCGCGGAACCGCTTCTCCGCGACCTCCTGGCGCAGGTCCTTCGCCGTCGCGGCCACGATGCGGGCGCTGGTGCGGATGACCTGCGTCCCGCCCACGCGCATGTACTCGCGCTCCTGCAGCACGCGGAGAAGCTTCACCTGGGTCGAGTGCGACATCTCGCTGACCTCGTCGAAGAACAGGGTCCCGGAGCCCGCGAGATCGAAACGTCCGAGCTTCCTCTTGTCCGCATGCGTGAACGCGCCTTTCTCGTGCCCGAACAGTTCGCTCTCCATCAGCGATTCCGGCAGGGCCGCGCAGTGCACCGCGACGAACGGTTCGTCGCGCCGGCCGCTCAGCGAGTGCAGCAGCCGCGCGGCAAGCTCCTTGCCGGTCCCGCTCTCGCCCGCGATCAGCACCGTGGCGTCCGTTTCGGCGGCGCGGCGGATCGAGGCCAGCGCCCCCGCGAAAGCCGGGTCGCCCCCGATGACGGCGTCCACCGGGTACTCGCGCGACACCTCCGTTTCGAGGATCTCCAGGCGGCGTCGCATCGCGCTGCCCTGGATCGCGCGTTCCGCCATGCGGCGCACGTCGGTCACATCGAACGGCTTCGTCACATAATCGTATGCGCCGGAGCGAATGGCCTCGACCACGGGGCGGACCGACGTGGAGGCGCTGACCATGATTACCGGCACTTCCGGGTACAGGTTCTGGATCTCGCGCAGCAGCCAGAGCCCGTCGCGATCCGGCATGATCACGTCCAGCATCACCAGGTCCATGCGGTCGGCCGAGAGCAGCGCCAGCGCTTCTTCCGCTCCGCCTGCGAGCCGGACCTCGTATTCGCGCGAGAAGATCGCCTTCAGCGATTCACGGCTTCCGGCTTCGTCGTCCACGATCAGTATGCGTTTCATGTCTTTCCTTCCGGGGGTTGCTGGGGAGCAGGACGGTCACGCAGGTGCCCTGTCCCGAACATTCAATCTGGATCCGGCCGCCGTGATCCACGACGGTCCGCTTGACGATCGGCAGGCCGAGCCCGAGGCCGCGCGCCTTGGTCGTGCAGAACGGGGAGAAAACCTTGCTCCGGATGTCGGGCCGGATGCCGGGGCCGTTGTCCTGTACGGACAGGGAGATACCCTGCGGCATCTCGCCGTCGCGGAACTCGCGCGCCGCGAGGACGATCTTCGGGTTCTCCCGTCCGGCGAGCGCTTCCATGGCGTTGGTGATCAGGTGCGCGACGCATTCAGACAATGCGGATTCGTCGCCCTCGACCGGCGGGAGGTCTTCCTCGATGGCCGTGTCCACCCATACGCCCGCGAACGAGCCGGACTGCAACGCGATGTCCAGACCGCGCTGGATCGCGTGGGAAATCCATGTGGGCTTCAACTCCAGCGCCCGCGGATGCGCGAAGCGGCTGATCTGGTCGATGATCCCGTTCAGCCGGTCCACCTCGGCGTTCACGGTCTGGCTGAACTCGGAGCGGAAATCGTCGTCCTGGTAGCGTTCGGGAAGCAGCTGCGCGAAGGTCTTGATCGCCACCAGCGGGTTCCGCACTTCATGGGACATCGCCGCGGCGAGCTCCGTCCAGAACGCCGCGCGCTCGAGCTGCTCCTGCTTGGCTTCGAGCATGCGCTCCACGGTCAAGTCCTGCACGAGGGCCACCGCGCCGAGGCATCGGCCCTCGTCTTCCAGGCGGCGCGTTTGCACCGAAAGGACGCGCCGCGTGCGCGGATCGGACCATTCCTCCGGCTGGCCGGAAGCCTCGTCCGCCAGCGCGCCGCGAAGCTGGCCCGAGATATGGCTGCCGACGGCTTCCGCATCGTGTCCCAGCACGGAATCCGCGGAGAGGTTGAAGATGGTTTGCGCGACGCTGTTGAACCATCGCACGACGCCCTTTTCATCCACGGCGATGATGCCGGTGGGGATGGAATGGAGCAGCGTTTCGGCGAGCGTTTTCTGGATCGCCACTTCCTCGTAGAGCAGGGCGTTCTCGAGGGTGGTGGAGACGTGCTCGGCCATCAGGGCGAGGTTCTCCAGTTCGGGCTGACCGAACGGAAGCCCGGTGGTGCGGTGGCCGATGAACAGCCAGCCGAGCAGCCGCTCGCGCACCTGGAGCGGCACGAGGACCTCGGCGCCGCACTGATCGAGCGCGCGGCTCAGCAGCGAACGCGCCGTCGGATCCTTGATGTGCTCGAGCTGCGCGCGGCACACGATGTGTCCGTGCAAAGTCAGCCACTGGACGAGCGGGTCGGTTTCCCGGTACTCGAGCTGCGCCGTGTTTTCGAGGCATCGCAGCCCCGCGCCCAGGCGGTAACCCGCGTTTTCGCGGCCGCGGCAGAAGATGCCCGCGCGCGAAACCATCGCGGAGCCCGCCACGCCTTCCACCAGGTTTTCCAGCAGCGCGCGGACATCACTGAACCGGCGGAGCGCGCCGGGAAAATGCCGCGCGGGCTGTAACGAAACGGCCTCGGGCCGCGCGGGCGGGGCGCCGATCGCGGCGCGCAGTGCGGAAGCGCCCGCCGCCTCGTCGCGGAGGCGCCGGTTCTCCTCGACCAGCCGCGCGTACTCGAAGGCGTGGGACACGAGGTCCTGCAGCTGCTGCTTTTCGATTTCCACGTCCTCGACCGCGTAGACCCCGCAGGATCTCGCCTCGAACAGGGGCTCCGAGCCCGCCGTCCCGAGCACGATGATCGCGGCGTCGGAGCGGACACGGACGATCGCGCCCAGTTGTTCCATCGCGGAGGTTCCGCGCAAGTCGTACAGGATGACCGGCTCTCCGCCTTGCGCGGCCGGCGCGCTCAGCTTCTCCGGGTGATCGGACACGTGGACCGTGGCGATCGAAGAGAGATAGGCCTGGATGCGCCGGGCAAGCGCCGCATCCCGGGTGCACAGCACGCAGGCCGGAAGCAGACTCGTCATACCGCGGCCTCCTTTCCGGCCAGCGGGAACGTGATGAGGAACGAGGTCCCTTGCGACGCCTCGCTTTCGACATCAATCGTCCCGCCGTGCTCCTGGATGATCCCGTGCGCGACGGACAGGCCGAGCCCCGTGCCCTGCGTCTTGGTGGTGAAAAAGGGATCGAAGATACGCGCCAGGTTCTCGTGCGGAATGCCTTCGCCCGTGTCCCGGATGGTCACGCGAATCCGGGGCAGCGCGTCGCCGTTCTGCCAGGCCGCGCGATAGGTGTCCGGCCGGGCCAGGCGGGTCTCGACGGTCAGGCAGCCGCCCCCGCTCATCGCCTCGATGGCATTGAGCAGAAGATTGATGAACGCCTGGTTGAGCTGGTCCGCGTCGAGTTGCACGAGGTCCGTGTCCGCGCCGTAGTTCCGTTCGAGGCGGATTCCGTTCTGGCGCAGCTGCTGCGCGACGAGGTTGAGCGACGCGTCGAGCACCTCGTGCAGCGAACCGGGCGCGAGTTTCGGTTTCGCGGGCCGCGAGAAGCCGAGCAACTGGCTGACGATGGTGTCAATCCGCTTCACTTCCTGTCCGATCAACGAGGAGAAGGTGTCGCGGAAATCCGGATCGTCGTATCGTTCCGGCAGGAGCTGCGTGAAGGTCTTGACGGTGACCAGCGGATTCTTGATCTCGTGCGCCATGCCGGCCGCGAGCGTGCCGACGCTGGCGAGGCGGTCCGTCCGGCGCACCTGCATCTCGAGGCGCCGCAGCGCGTCCACATCGTGGAACACGACGAGCGCGCCGAGCAGCCGCCCGCGATGGCCGTGGAACACCGAGCTTCCTACGCGCACGGGGGTGTCCTCGTCCGTTTCCCGCGAGATGATCATCTCCTGGTCGCGCACGCCGAGCTGCCGTTCGAGCGTCAGCTCGAGGGTGCGGGCGAGGGGTTCGGGCAGCACGCGGATCGGGCGTCCCATGACGTCGGCCGCGCTGAGCCGGGTGATCCGCTGGGCCTCGCGGTTGAACACGGAAATCCGTCCGTCCGCGGTGGCGGCCGCGACGCCGCTGACCAGGTTGTCGAGCAGGATCTCGTGGTAGATCTTGCTGTCCTGCAGTTGCGTGTAGAGCTTCGCGTTCTCCAGCGCGACGGCCAACTGGCGGCAGAGCAGGTCCAGCGTTTCCTGTTCCGCGGCGGCGTAGATGCGGCCGGAGAGCCGCGGCCCGAGCAGCAGCATGCCGTCGAGGCGCGATTTGGAGTAGATGCCGACCGCCGCCGCGATGGACATCGCTTGCAGGCGTTTCGCGGCGTCGTTGATCCGCTGCGAGCGCTCGACGCGCTGCACGAAATCGGGCACGAGCGGTTCGTGGTGTTGCTGGAGCACTTCGATGATCCCGTCCCGGGCTTCGAGCCGCAGCGGGGCGTCGTGGACCGGCGGGTAGGCCTGCACGAAGTCCTGCTGATCGCCCAACAGCACGACGATGCGGTCGGTTCCCATCGCCTTTGCGACGAGGCGCGAGAAATCGCCCAGCACGGAATCCAGCGTGCCGATGGAGGTCAGGATTTCATGCGCGCGCTGGAGCGTGGCCTTCGCGTCGAGCTCCTGCACGTTCACAAACAGGCGGTTGGCCACGCGTTGCAGGAGGCCGTTCGCGGGGACCAGCGACAGCGCGACGGCCACCGTCGCGAGCACGCGCGCGATCGGGTCCGGGTTGGGCCACACCCTC
>JAKJGV010000116.1:6018-6335 GCA_022704185.1 Verrucomicrobiota bacterium | reverse complement strand
GCTCGAGAAGCACTCGCACACAAAGCCCGTTGCGCGCTGGGGCTTGCCACGGGCAACTCCCCCACCGGACTCTACGCGAAGTTCGCGGCGACAGCCAACAAGGGCGCGCTGGACACATCCCGCATTCGATCGTTCAACCTCGATGAGTATGTCGGATTGCCGGGCGAGAACGCGCAGCAGCGGGCCCTGCACCCCGAGAGTTATTCCTTCTTCATGACCGCGAATCTTTTCGGCAAGCTCGACCGGACATTCGCCGAAACCTCCGTGCCCTGGGGCACTCTCGTGGATGTGGATCGTCTCGATGCCGAACTCAAGGC
>JAKJGV010000116.1:0-6003 GCA_022704185.1 Verrucomicrobiota bacterium | reverse complement strand
ACACATGCCGGCAAGTCCATCGCGATCCGCGCCAACGCAGCATCCGCGTACCTGCGGTGGATACGCGAGGCAATTCTCGATGCCTATGAGCGGAAGATCGAGGCGGCCGGCGGCGTTGACCTCCAGGTTCTCGGCTCCGGCGAGAAGGGCCATGTCGGTTTCCACGAGGCGGGCATCCCCTTCGAGGACAGTCGCATGCTCCTCGTCCGGCTCGACGAGAACACGATCGAAAACGCCGTGAAAGACGGCCACTTCGCCTCGCGCGCGCAAAGTCCGACCTATGCCGTGTCCATGGGCGCGGAACTGATCTATCGGGCGCGCACCGTGCTCCTGCTTGCCAACGGTGGGCGGAAGACGGACGTCATCGCGAAATCCCTCTTGGAGGAGCCCGACTGCTCCGTGCCTCTCTCCTACGGCCAGATCTACGTTCAGCGTGGCGGAAATCTCATTTGCGTGGTCGACCGCGTTGCGGCGAGCGGGCTGATTTCCGCAGCGGGTGAACTGGCCCGGCGCGGCGTGGAGCTGGACAACCGTTCGTGAAGGCATCTCACGGCTGCGTAGCCGCGGTCTCAAGACCGCTGCTGCTGCGGATGCCCGATCAGTAGATCTCGTCCCCTTCTTCGCGCGTGTAGAACAGGTCCACGAACGAACCCGCGCTCTCACTCTCAGGGAGGCCCAGGAGCGCGCGCTCCGCTTGCTCCCGGTTGCTCGCGGCCGAAGCATTCATCTCCGCAATCCTCTCTGACACGCCGTGCTCCGCGACCAGGCGTTTGACGGTCTTGAACACCGAACTGCTGCCCAGCAGGAACCGGCCCTCATCGAGGATCTTGCACGCGACCATGTGCTCAAAGGTGTCAAACAGCAGCTGCTCGCGCACGCGCGCGAGAGGCTTGATGATGTAATCCACTTCTTCGCGAAGGTCGGGATGGACAAGGAAATAGTGCTTCTTCTTGAGTATCGCGTCGTCCAGACGTTCGACCAGCGTCGCAGGCATCTCGTCGCTCACCACGACAATCACATCGAGATCCGATCCTCGCACCATCTGGCCGGTACTGCGCTCGGGCCTTGGGACATCATGTCCCATGCCGTACGTCACGTCTCCGGCGATGATGAAGCATGCGTGCTCGAAGACGGCGCGTCCATCCGGCATCTCTTCGACGCATTCCCTCATGGCGGATTCGGCGAGCGCGCACTTCGCCGCGCTGATTCGCTCGATATCGACCTGCAGTTTTCGCGCGGCATCCGCGACCTGCGCCGCCTGCGCGTGAACGCCGAGAATCGTGTACGTCAGAAACTCGCGGCGGATCGAGGGGGATAACCTGGCATACCCTTCCACGGCGCGGTCCAATCGAAGGTAGCGGCGTCCGACGATTTCGGTATGCAAGCGCGACGACTGCCGGCATGTCCGCCAAAGCGGCAAGGCCTCGGTTTTCGCCATGTCCAGCAACTGCGCGCCGCGCAGAGGTCCTGCGCGTTCCAGCCAACCGATGATATCCTGCTCGCTGACGGCTGCGGGTGACATCTTGCGGGCATAGTCGCGAATGGCCCGCGCAAGATCAAGCCTGTGCAAGCCATTCCGCGACGCGCGCTTCCACGTTCTTCTCCGCCGCGTGCGCGGACAGCATGCCGCGCAGCGCACCCGTCTCGCGGTCGAGCACGGGAAGAACTTCAAGATGCAACGACCCGAGCGTGCCGAGCGCGTCCCCCAGCTTGTTGTCGGTGTGTATCACCGCGGGCAACGGCGTCATCGCGTCATCGGCCAGCAGGACACCCCAGGTGTGCTGGCTTGCCAGAAGCGGTTGCACATCCCGGATGCGAACGATACCCACCACGCGGCCGTATCTGTCCACGACGGGACACAGGGAATACGGCGACTGCGAGAAATCGAACATCACTCGCTGAAGCCTCTCCCCCACTTCAACCGCCGTGGGATCGCGCTCCATCACATCCCCCACGGTGAGTTTCTCCAGCAGATCGCTGCGCGCGATCCCGGGGGAATCCGGCACCGCTTTCATAATCGATTCCTCTTCCAGCACCCGATCACCCAGCCATCGAATCGCCCACGCCCCGGCAGGCGCGGTGAGAAGAATACTGAGCACGGCGACCGCAAGAATCGTCTCGCCCGGTCCGGTATCCATGCCCGCCATCTTCATCGCGATCAAAGGCGCTCCGCCGATTGCGGCCTGCACCGTTGCTTTCGGCAGATACGACACCACCACGAACATGCGTTCGCCGAAATTCATGTCGCTTCCGAGCAGACACAGGCAGCTTCCCGCGCTGCGCGCGACCAACCCCAGGAGGATCACCAAGGCCCCCGCGGCGCCGGCCGACCACGCCACGCGCACGTTCACTTGCGAACCTACCAACACGAACAGCAGTGTTTCGGCAAACACCCAGAGCTTCGCCAGCTTGGACGACAACTCGTGCGCCATGAACTCGTTCTTTTCAAGCACCACGAACCCGATCGCCATGACCGCCAGCAGCGCGGCAAAAGGTACAATCCCTTCCAAACGTTGCTCCAAGTGCACGAGAAGAATCGCCAAGCCCAACACCATCAGCAGCCGCTTGGTGGCACGGGGATTGAAGAGGTCAAAAAAACGATAAAGAATCCATCCACAAAGCAGGCCGACTCCGATGCCGGTCAAGATAGAGACCGGGATGCCCAGCAAGTCCCTGACCGGACTCACGGGTCCTCCCATATAGAGTCCGATGAGGCTGCTGTAGATGACGATCACGAACACGTCATCCAACGAAGAGGCGGCCAGGATCAGCGCGGGGATGCCTTTTGCGGTGCCCCGTCTACGGTCCATGTAATGAATCATCAGCGGGACCACGACAGCGGGCGACACCGCGCCGACCACCGCACCGAGCATGGCGGACTCGAGAAACGTGAGACCAAGCAGGCGCGGCGCGAGAAGCGTGATCGTAACGCCCTCGAAGACGGCGGGTACAAAGGAGAAAAGCAGGGCGCGGCCCCCGATCTTCTTGAGCGTCTTTTTGTTCAGCTCGAAACCGGCGCGGAGCAATATAACAATCAGGGCTATGCGTCTGAAATCGGACGACACGGAAGCCATCGCCGGAGAGATGAGTCCGCACAGGGCGGGGCCGAGCAAAACCCCCGCCAGCAGCATCCCAACGAGTCCGGGGATGTTCATCCGCCTGAACAGCCAATCCACGCCTAAGCCGATCAGCACCAGCAATGCGAGGTCCAAAGCCATGAGCACACTCCTTGCGCAAAGGCGGGATCGCCCGGAACATGAAGAATGAAGTCCGGCGATTCTCCCACCCAAACACCATCGGTAGGAGTCATCAGCCGGATAGGCGGTTCAGGGGGGACTCCATCCCCTCCAGACTATGTCTATGCGTGCGCGGGAACTGGTGGAGGCGAAGGGAGTTGAACCCTCGACCCCCAGAATGCCATTCTGGTGCTCTCCCAACTGAGCTACGCCCCCATTTCCCGGAAAACGGAGTCACTATAAATGTCTTGCCCGGAATGTCAACTTCCACAATCCTCTTTCGCGGGTCGAACAAGACCCGTAACGAGGAGCATACAATGAAGCGCTGCCAGTTCGTGTTGTTTCTTGTCATCTTGTCTTTTTCCTTGAGCACTGTTCTGCCCGGCATGGCGCAGGACGCCGCACCGGCGGATGCGCCTGAGGAGATTGCCTCCGAGGAGACAGCGCCCGCGGAGGTTGTGTCCGAGGAAGTCGTGCCCGAGGAGGTTGTGCCCGAGGATACGGCGTCCGAGGTGGTCGCTGAAGAAGCGCCTGAAACCGTGGAACCCGCCGAAGACGCGCCGGTGCGCGCGCTCAAAATCGTGGTGCTGCTGCCCGAGCAGGTGGATCGTCAGTGGTTCTGGTTCCACTACACCGAGGAAGCCCAGCACATCGTTCAAAGCGCCGTCGAGAAGGCCCTGGTGGACGCCGGAATGGAAGTCATCGACGTGGCCGGGCTCGACACAGCCGGCAGCATCAACGACATCATGTCCAAGGATGCGGCCGTCCAGAAAGCCAGGGACATCGGCGCGGAATATGCGGTCCTCGGCACGGCCATCGCCGACAAGAAGAGCGAAGGCGTTGCCTACGGCGTGACCGTGGTTCGGGCATCGGCCACCATCACCGCCCGCATCGTTCGCGTGGCGGACGGGCGCATTCTCGCCGTTGAGGAAGCGGGCGCCGAAGAAGGCGGGCAGGCGCTAAGAGCGGCGGGACGTGAAGCGCTCACAAAAGCCGGCCGCGACATCGCGCGCAAACTCGCGCGCGCGGCACAAAAGATTGCCGCGGAATAGATCAGCCCGCACGGCCGGCGATGAAGCACCGACACAGCAGGCGAAGCGAGTTGCCTTTTCACTGGCCGCAGCCGCCGCTGCATGTGGTGCTGGTCAACCCTGAAATTCCGCCCAACACGGGGAATGTCGCCCGTCTTTGCGCAGCGACGGGAAGCATCCTCCACCTCATCGAGCCGATGGGCTTCCGGATCACAAATGCGAAGCTGAAGCGGGCGGGCCTGGACTACTGGGATTCCATTGACATTCGCGTGCACCGCGATTTCGACTCGTTCGTCGCCGCGGCGGCCCCGGCCCGGCTTCTCCTCTTCAGCACCGGGGGACGGCAATCCTACTTGGACGCCTCCTATCGGCCGGCCGATGCCCTGGTGTTCGGCTGCGAGACCAAAGGCCTGCCGGAAGCGCTTCTCGAGTCCCATCGGAAAGCGGTTTTCGGGATCCCGATGCGGACGGATCACGTCCGGTCGCTCAATCTGTCATCCGCCGTCGCCATAGTCGTTTACGAAGCCTTGCGCCAAATCAACGCGGGCAAGGCCGTTCCGTAGCTGCCGCCGATGGGCGGCGGCTTTTTTTGAACTTTTTGAACACTATCCCGGTCCATTAACGTGATTATCGGAACCAGCAGACACAAGGAGCGGAACTCGTGAATACAGGCATCGGTGTGATCAACGACAGAGTGAAGGAAGAGAGCGCCCTCGTAACGACCCTGCGAGCCGAAATGGCCAAGGTGATCATCGGGCAGAAGTACCTGGTGGATCGCCTGATCATCGGCTTGCTTGCGAACGGGCACGTGTTGCTCGAAGGCGTGCCCGGCCTCGCGAAGACCCTTTCGGTAAAGACGCTGGCCGCGCTGCTCAACACCAGCTTCCACCGCATCCAGTTCACCCCCGATCTCCTTCCCGCGGACCTGATCGGCACACTCGTCTACAATCCCAAGGACGGCAATTTCGTGACGAAGAAAGGTCCGATCTTCGCGAACATCATCCTGGCTGACGAAATCAACCGCGCCCCCGCGAAGGTTCAGAGTGCCCTGCTTGAAGCCATGCAGGAACGCCAGGTCACCATCGGGCAGGAGACCTTCAAACTGTCGGAGCCATTCCTGGTCCTCGCCACGGAGAACCCGATCGAACAGGAAGGCACCTACCCTCTCCCCGAAGCGCAGGTGGATCGTTTCATGCTCAAACTGCGCATCACGTATCCCGACATCGAGGAGGAACGGAAGATCCTGGACGCCATGTCTGTGACGGAGAAGCCGTTCGACGTCCGTCCCGCGATCGAACCCGCGGCCATCCTCCGCGCGCGCAAGGTTGTAGACGAGATCTACATTGACGAGAAGATCAAGGACTACATCCTCAGCATTGTCTTCGCCACGCGCGACCCGGAGAAGTACAAGCTCGCGCTGAAGGATTACATCCGCTTCGGCGCCTCGCCCCGCGCGACCATCTACCTCACGCTCGCCTCGAAGGCCCATGCGTTCCTCTCGGGGCGCGGATACGTGACCCCGCAGGACGTGAAGTCCATCGCGCCAGATGTACTGCGGCATCGCGTGCTGGTTTCCTACGAAGCCGAGGCGGAGGAGATGACTTCCGACGATATCGTGGCGAAGGTTCTGAACGAATTGCCGGTGCCATAAGGGGAATGGAGTAATGGAGTATTGGAGAAATGGAATGATGGGCCTGAAGAAGAGGACGCCCTTTTCTCCCCACAATACTCCAACA
>JAKJGV010000115.1 GCA_022704185.1 Verrucomicrobiota bacterium | reverse complement strand
CGTCCGTTCGCCGCGAATCTCATCGATGATCGCGTTCACTTCCGCGTCTTCCAGGGGCACGGGCGTGTGCCGCGACCCGATGAATCCGCTCACGCCCGGCGTGTTGTTGATCAGGTGCCACAGTTCCGGCCGGCGTTCGGGATGTTCCGGAAGGCGCACCAGCACGTACCCGGGGAAAAACTTCCGTTTCGAGATCCGCTTCTCGCCGCCCTTGATCTCGGCCACCTGCTCCATGGGCACCAGCACGCCGCCAATCAAATCATCCAGGCCTTCGAGTTCCGCCTGCATCAGCAGGTTCTTGCGTACGCTGCCTTCCTGGCCCGAATACGCGTGCAGGGCATACCACCGCCGCCGGATGCCGTCGTCGGGGTCCGGCTTGAGCGTCGCCAGGATGGGATCCTCTTTCGGCTCCTCGTCGTCCTCGTCGCCGCTGTCCCCATCCACGCTCAGGCTGCGCGCCTCGACTTCCACCGACTGCGTCGCGTTGGCGTCGCCGCCGCCCGCCAGAAACCGCCGCGCCTGAAGCTCCGTCTCGGCCTCCTGGGCTTCCTGGGCCTCCTGTTCCCGGCGGAGATCCTCCGTCAGTGCTTTGCGGGCCTCGGCCTCGGCCGCGTCTTCTTCCCGGACGACCTCCTTCTTGACGTCGCCGAAAAAGCTCGCGGCAAACTCGCGTTCGGCCGCATCTTTCGCGGCGCGCTCAGACTGCCGCTCGCGGAGTTCGTCGTCGAGTCCCTGAGGTTTCTTGTCGTTCTGTTCGTCAGCCACAGCGGGAGACTCCTACCCGAGTTTAAGCAGCAACCAAACGAACACATCGGAAAGCTTGTCAAAGACGCCGATGATGAACGCCATCAGACCAAGCACGAAAAGCACCACGGACGTCGACGAACGGACTTCATCTTTGGCCGGCCAGGTCACCTTGCGCATTTCCACTCTCACCTCGTGGAAAAACTCGCGGATGCGAGCCGCAATCCCCGGCTTCTCTACTGCTGCTGCTTCCTTGGCCATACTAGCTCCTGCTACGACCGATCCAGGCTCCGGTTACGCATGCATAAACATGGCAGGACTGGAGGGACTCGAACCCCCAACCTTCGGCTTTGGAGGCCGCTGCTCTAGCCGATTGAGCTACAGTCCTGCATAAAAGCGGGCCGTGACCCGCTTTGAAGAAACGCTATACCAGTATAGACAGTCCGGCGCGGCGGTTCAAAAACCGCCCACGGACCTCCATCCCGTCTACTGAATGATCTTCGTCACGACGCCGGCGCCGACGGTGCGTCCGCCTTCGCGGATCGCGAACCGGAGCCCTTCGTCCATGGCGATGGGCGTAATCAGCTCCGCCGAAATCGTCACGTTGTCTCCGGGCATCACCATCTCCACGCCTTCCGGCAGATCCAGCGAACCCGTCACGTCCGTCGTGCGGAAATAAAACTGCGGGCGGTACCCGTTGAAGAACGGCGTGTGACGTCCGCCTTCTTCCTTCTTCAACACGTACACCTCGCCCTCAAACTTCGTGTGCGGCGTGATCGAACCCGGCTTCGCGATCACCATCCCGCGTTCCACTTCCTCGCGATCCACACCGCGAAGCAGCAGACCCACGTTGTCGCCCGCCTGGCCCTCGTCCATGATCTTCCGGAACATCTCCACGCCCGTCACCACCGTGTCGCGCGTCGGCTTGATCCCCACCAGCTCCATCTTGTCGCTCGTGTGGACCCGGCCCTGCTCGATGCGCCCCGTCACCACCGTGCCGCGGCCCGTGATCGTGAACACGTCTTCCACCGGCATCAAAAACGGCTGGTCGCGCTGCGGCGTCGGAATGTAGGAGTCCACCGCCGACATCAGCTCCAGGATCGCCTTCTTCCCAATTTCTTCGTCGCGAAGCTCCATCGCCGCCAGCGCCGAGCCGCGCACGATCGGAATGTCGTCGCCCGGAAATTCATACTTGGTCAGCAGCTCGCGAAGCTCCAGCTCCACCAGGTCAAGCAGCTCCGGATCGTCCACCATGTCCACTTTATTCAAAAACACCACGATCGCCGGCACGTTCACCTGGCGCGCCAGAAGGATGTGCTCCCGCGTCTGCGCCATCGGGCCGTCGTCCGCCGCCACCACCAGGATCGCGCCGTCCATCTGCGCCGCGCCCGTGATCATGTTCTTGATGTAGTCCGCGTGGCCCGGGCAGTCCACGTGCGCATAATGCCGCGCTTCCGTCTGGTACTCCACGTGCGCAATCGCGATCGTAATCCCGCGCTCTTTCTCTTCCGGCGCCTTGTCGATCGCGTCGAATTCCATCACCGTCGCGCCGCCCGTCTCCGCAAGCACTTTCGTGATCGCGCTCGTCAGCGTCGTCTTCCCGTGGTCCACGTGTCCAATCGTACCAATGTTCACGTGCGGCTTTGTCCGCTCAAACTTCTGCTTGGCCATCGCTCTCTCCTTCGATTGCTTCGGGCTGCTCGACCTCTCAGGCCTTTATGCTACGCCGTGTCCGTCTTTCGTACTTCGTTGTATCTATTCAAAGCGGAACGTTCCGCCCGCGTGTTCCATAATGGCGTTGGCAATGTTCGCCGGCACCTCTTCGTAATGCGAAAACTCCATACTGTGCGACACCCGGCCCTGCGTCCGCGAACGGATGTCGTTGGCATAGCCAAACATCTCCGCCAGCGGCACATGCGCCAGAATCGTCCGCGCTTTCCCTTCCAGATGCATCTGGTCGATGCGGCCGCGGCGTCCGCCGAAATCCATGACCACGTCGCCGGTGTATTCGTCCGGGCACATCACCTCGACCCGCATTACCGGCTCCAGCAGCACCGGGCGTCCTTTCGGAATCGCCTGCCGCGTCGCCATCGAACTCGCCGTCTGGAACGCCAGGTCCGACGAATCCACCTCGTGAAACGCGCCATCCAGCAGGATGGCCTTCACATCGGCCACCGGATACCCGGCCACAATGCCCGATTCCAGCGCTTCCCGGGCGCCCTTCTCGACCGCGGGAACGAATTCCCGCGGCACGGTGCCGCCCACCGTCGCATTTTCGAACACGAAATGCGACCCCTTCTCGCCGGGCTCGAAGGCCATCTCCACTTCCGCGAACTGGCCCCGGCCGCCCGTCTGGCGCGCAAACCGCACTCGGGCCGTGGTCCGCTCCTGGATGCTCTCGCGATACGCCACCACCGGTTTCCCGACATTCGCCGCCACGCCGAACTCACGCCGCATCCGGTCGATGATGATCTCCAGATGAAGCTCACCCATGCCCGCGATGATCGTCTGCCCGGTCTCCTCGTTGACCCGGACCTGAAAGGTCGGGTCTTCTTCGGAGAGCTTCTGCAACGACTCGGACAGTTTGTCCTGGTCCGCTTTCGTGCGCGGCTCGATCGCCACGTGAACCACCGGTTCCGGAAAGTCCACGCGCATCAATTCCACGGGCTTGGCCGAGTCGCACAGCGTATCGCCGGTGACCGTGTTCTTGGCCCCGATTACGGCGCCAATATCGCCCGCGCGCAGCTCATCCAGATCCGTACGCTCATCCGCGTGCATCTCCAGCAGCCGGCCCAGCCGTTCCTTCCGGCCGGTCCGCGTGTTCAAGACCTGCTGGCCCGATTTGACCACCCCCGAGTAGACCCGGATGAAGGTCAAGCGGCCCACGTGCGGATCGGTCAGGATCTTAAACGCCAGGGCCGAAAACGGGTCATCATCCGATGGATGCCGGACGACTTCCTTCTCCGGATAGCCCGGTTTGTGCCCCATCACCGCCGGCACATCCGTGGGCGACGGCAGATAGTCCACAACGGCGTCCAGAAGCAGGCGCGTTCCCTTGTTCTTCAGGGCCGAACCGCAGAATACGGGGCAGAAACGGCCGTCGACCGTGCCTTTGCGCAGGCCGGCGAGCAGTTCCTCCACGGTGATGGGCTCCTCATGGACGTACTTCTCCATCACCCCTTCGTCCGATTCCGCCGCGGCTTCCAGGACATCGTGACGCGCCGATTCGGCCTCCGCAAGCAGTTCCGGAGGAACCTCCGTAATCACCTGCTCGCATTCGGCCCCTTCGCCTCGCCACGATATCAGCCGCATTCGGACAAGATCGACAATCCCGCGAAAGTCCGCTTCACTGCCCACGGGCATCTGAAGCGGCACCGGATGCGCACCGAGCCGCACCCGCATGCTCTCCACCGCGTGGTTGAAGTCCGCCCCTACACGATCCATCTTGTTTATGAAAGCAATCCGGGGGACTCCATACCGCAACGCCTGGCGCCAGACCGTCTCCGACTGCGATTGCACGCCTGCTACCGCGCAAAACACCGCCACGGCCCCGTCGAGCACACGAAGACTCCGTTCAACCTCCGCGGTGAAATCCACGTGGCCGGGCGTGTCAATGATATTGATCCGATGCCCTTGCCACGTACACGCGGTCGCTGCCGACATGATCGTGATGCCCCGCTCGCGCTCCTGGGCCATAAAGTCCATCGTCGTGGTCCCGTCATGGACTTCCCCCATACGATGAACCCGGCCCGAGTAGAACAGAATTCGCTCGGTCACGGTCGTCTTGCCCGCGTCGATGTGCGCGGCAATGCCGATGTTACGAGTCTTTTCCAGTGCAAAACGCCGAGACATTGGACTCCTTTCGAAGAGCTATAGAACGACCGGCAGCGAATCGGCGTGCCGACTCACCCGGGCCTCCACGCTCTTCTGTCCTACGTGCGTTTTCACTGGTTCGTTCTCGTATCACCCAACTGTTCCTGATGATGCGTTGGCTGATTCAACTTTAAACGCCCGGGCGCACCACGCGCCTCGCCGCACTCGTCTATAGGCTCAGGCGCTGTCCGCCGCGGGGCACAAGATGCCCCCGGCACAACGCGCCGTCACTATCCGCACACACCCGCCGGCCGTACTGGACCGGGCCAACCTAGAACCGCAAGTGGGCAAAGGCCTTGTTGGCCTCCGCCATCCGGTGCGTATCCTCGCGCCGTTTGATCGTGTTTCCCTGCCGGTTGAAGCAATCCAGCAGTTCCGCCGCCAGGCGTTCCGCCATCGTTTTCTCGCCGCGTTTGCGCGAAAATTCGATGACCCAGCGAAACGCCAGCGCCGTCCGCACCGCCGGCGCGATCTCCACCGGCACCTGGTACGTCGCGCCGCCTACGCGCCGCGATTTCACCTGAAGCAAGGGCTTGGCGTTGTCAATGGCCGTCTCGAAGACCCTGATGGGATCCTCGTTGGGAAGCTTCTTCTTCAGAATCTCCAGCGCGCCGTACACACTGCTCTCGGCCACGCTCTTCTTCCCGCACACCATTACCGTGTTGATGAACTTCGCCAGCAGAGGGCTCTTGTACTTCGGATCCGGAAGCAGAACCCGCTTGGGAACCTCGCGTCGTCTTGGCATTGGAAACGCCTATCCCTTCAGTCTTGACGCCGTCTCGCCGCGAGACGGCGCGCCTCATGCTTCTAGTTGCTGCCTGCCCGCGCCGGGAACGGCGCGGCGCTCACTCACACCTTGGGTTTCTTGACCCCGTATTTCGAACGGCTCACCCAGCGTCCATTGTGAATGGGCTTGCCGTTTTCTTCCTTCAGGCTCGCCGAGCCGCCCAAGTCGCCGCTCGCGTCCAGCACGCCGCGAATCAGGTGATACCGCACGCCGGGGAGGTCTTTCACACGGCCCCCGCGAATCATCACCTGCGAGTGTTCCTGCAGGTTATGCCCGATACCCGGGATGTACGAGGCGACCTCCATACCGTTCTTCAAACGCACGCGGGCCACCTTCCGAAGCGCCGAATTCGGTTTCTTCGGGGTCATCGTGTACACGCGCGTGCAGGTGCCCGATGCTTGCGGGCTCCCTTTCAGGGCCGGAGACTTCGTCTTGTTTACCTTGCGCTTCCGGCAATGACGCACGAGCTGGTTAATCGTCGGCAAAACCTTTCTCCTTGCTATATCGTACTTTAGAGCACATGCCGCGCTTCCGGAAGCAGACACGTTGCACCGCTTACCGTGCACAACACTCCTGGTAGACAGCGGCCGGTAAGTTTAGCACACAAATACCGGCAAGTCAACCATTTCAACACACCCGCGCCCGGCATTCGCCGGAGCGCTTACGCGAGGGCATCCTCCGCCTCGTCGAGGTCCGACTCATCCGTCGCCGGACTCACCTCAAGCTCTTCCGCGAAGTCCTCCGCGGCGCCCTCCACCGCCTGCGCGTTCTGATAGTGGCGGCTGCCCGTTCCGGCCGGAATCAGGTGGCCGATAATCACGTTCTCTTTCAGACCGCGCAAATAATCGCGTTTGCCCGACAGCGCCGCGTCGGTCAACACGCGCGTCGTCTGCTGGAACGACGCCGCCGCGAAAAAACTCTCCGTGCTCAGCGCCGCTTTCGTAATCCCCTGCAGGATCGGTTCGGCCTCGGCGGGAATCCCCCCCTTCGCCACCACCTGCTGGTTGATCTCCT
>JAKJGV010000114.1:6278-6514 GCA_022704185.1 Verrucomicrobiota bacterium | reverse complement strand
ATATGACGCGGAAGAGGATCTTGCGAATCAGTTGGCCGCGCTGGCGGAGAACCGCGAAGCCCTGGCCGCGCTGACGGCCGACGCCATCCGCCACGCCGGGAACTTCTTGCCCGAACGTTTCGTCGCGGCCTTCAATGCGTTCCTCGCGGGATGAGCATCCCGGCTATGGATGATTCAGCGTGCCCCGGAACACGTGGACGGCGGGGCCGGTGAGCGTGACGTTGCGAGCCCCGTCG
>JAKJGV010000114.1:0-6266 GCA_022704185.1 Verrucomicrobiota bacterium | reverse complement strand
CACGCCACTTCCAGCACGTCGCCGCTGGCGGCGGTAATCTTCACGGGCGGACGGACGAGCCCCAGCCGCGCCGCAATCAGGCCACAGGCCACGATGCCGGTGCCGCACGCGAGCGTTTCGGCCTCGACCCCGCGCTCGTACGTGCGCACACGGAGCGAATCGGCCCCGGTCACGTGGATGAAGTTCGCGTTGGTGCCCGCGGGCGCGAAATCCTTGTGGTATCGAATGGCCGACCCGAGAGCCTGCACATCCACGGTGTCGAGCGAGTCCACCGGCACAACGACGTGCGGCACGCCGCTGTTGACGAAGTGATAATGGACAACCTGTCCGGCCGCGGTCAGTTTGCGATCCATCCGCCAGTCCTTCGGATCGGTCATGTTCAGCCGGACCTGTTCGCCGATGATTTCCGCGCCCACGCGGCCCGCGATGGTGTCGAAGCTCATGCGGGACGGCGCGATGCCGAGGTCGTGCGCGAGCCGCGCGACACAACGCGCGCCGTTGCCGCACATCTCGACCTCGCCGCCGTCCGGGTTGAAGAATCGCATCCGGAAATGCGCCTGTTTCGAGGATTGGATCAGGATGATGCCTTCCGCGCCAATGCCGGTTCGGCGTGCGGCAATCGCCGCCAACCACGCCCGGTCGGTCGCGGGAAACGTCAGGGACCGGTCATCCACGAGGATGAAGTCGTTCGACGCGCCGTGCATTTTCCAGAAAGCGATTTGCATGCTTCTACTCCGATTGCCTGTACCAATATGGCGCTGCGAGGGAAAGACTGCAACCAGAAGAAGCAGCGTCATTAGCGAAAATGCGCGTTGATTCGCGGGTAGCCGCGCCTGCCGAGGCGTGGCTAATGTGTTCTGGACGAGAGCATGAAGTCGCCGTAGATTGAATAGGCCGATAAACATGAAAATCGTTGTTCTCGACGGATATACGTTGAACCCCGGAGACTTATCCTGGGACGGGTTCAAGAAGATGGGAGAGCTGGCGGTGTATGACCGCACGGCTCCCGATGACGTCGTCAAGCGCGCGGGCGATGCCGAAGTCGTGTTGACGAACAAGACGCGGTTGAACCGGGAACTCATCCGCAAGCTCCAGGCCCTCCGCTATGTCGGCGTGCTCGCGACCGGGTACGACGTCGTGAACCTGCAGGATGCGGCCAAGCGCGGGGTGATCGTAACCAACATTCCGAACTACGCCACCGCTTCGGTCGCCCAGCACGTGTTCGCGATGATCCTCGAGCAGACCAACCACGTTTCCTCGCACGCGCATTCCGTGTTCAAAGGCCGCTGGGAGCGGTGCCCCGACTTTACGTACTGGATGTATCCCATCCGCGAGCTGGACGGGCTGACGATGGGGATTCTCGGCCTCGGCCGGATCGGCGCGAAAGTCGCCGGTATGGCGCAGGCGTTCGGCATGCGCGTGATCGTTCACACCGAGGACCCGCCGAGCCCGATGCCGGAAGGCCTGGAGCTGGTTTCGATGGACGACCTCTTCAAGCGCAGCGACTTTCTCAGCCTGCATTGTCCGTTGACGGCGAAAACCGAGAAGATCATCAATGCGGCCCGCCTCGCGCAGATGAAGCCCTCGGCGCTGCTGGTGAATACCGCGCGCGGGGGGCTGATTGACGAGAAGGCGCTGGTGGACGCGCTGGGCCGGAAGCAGATCGCGGGGGCTCTCCTCGACGTGCTCACGCAGGAGCCGCCGGACAAGAAGAACCCCCTGTTGCGCGCGCGCAACTGCTGGATCACGCCGCACCAGTCGTGGGCCTCGCGCGCTTCGCGTGAGCGGCTGATGGCGATCGCGGTCGAGAACCTCCGCGCTTTCCTGGCAGGCCACCCGGTCAATGTCGTCAACGGCATAGACCTTCAGAAACGCGGGTGAGGCCGGCTCTACACCCCGCATCCTGAAGGGTACTTTTAATCCGTCATGACACGTTCCATGCGCGTGGCCGGGTTCCTGCTTCTTTCGGCCGTCGCCGGTTCGGCCGAACTCAACATCGAATCCTTTCTGCCCGGGCGCCTGACCTGGAGCGGCGCGACGCCGGGCACCACGAACTGGATCGAATGGAGCAGCGCCCTCGGGGGTAGTTCTTCGTGGCGCCCGCTCACGAATATCGTCGCAGATTCGACCGTCATGTCGACGGACGTGCCGTTCGTCTATCGCGTATCCGAGACGCCGCCCGCCGATCCGCTGCCGCCCCGCTACGACTTGCGCGACTACGGATGGGTAACGCCTGTAAAGAGCCAGATCGGAAACCGGCTGACCGGCGAGCCCGATCCCGGCAATTCCGTCGGCATTTGCTGGGCGATGTCGGCGATGGCCGCGTTCGAGAGCAGTCTTTTGAAACAGGGCATCACGACGAACCCGGATGATCCGGCGTCATCCTTCTCGCCGTGGCACCTCGGAAATGCGGTGGGGCAACCGCCGCTGCACTACAACGAACCTTGCTACATTTATTACGGCGATTTCTTCCCCCCGGAGTTCCCGCTGTTCATGACCGATCCGCAAACCGTCTTCGGATATCTCGCGCCCGACGGCACGAACGGGTGGGGCGGCGGCAACGTGTTCTGGCTGCTGGACTACTTTCTTTCGTGGACCGGTCCGGTGTACGAGGCCGCGGCCCCGGTGCCCGTCGGCGAGATGACGGCGATGCAGACGCTGGAGTGGACCAATCGCAATGCGCCCGTCCAGAACTACATCCTTCGCGGCGCTTACAAGTTCGTGCCCGAGGATTACACGAGCCTCGCCGAGTTTCGTGCGGCCGCGAAACACGCGATAACCAATTATGGCGCGATTCAGAGTTACATGCTGGTCCTGCCCGCAGACTTTCCCGGCGTGACGGGCCTTACCTTCTATGACACCAATAGTTTCTGTATCTACTGTCCGCGCGCGAATCTTGAGCCGAATATGAACCATGCCATTGCGGTTGTCGGCTGGGACGATGAATACCCGGTCCCTGCGGCGCCCGCGCCCGGCGCATGGCTCATCAAGGAAAGCCTTGGAACCAACGTGTACGATGGCGGCTACCACTGGATTTCCTACGAGGACAAAACGTTCCTTCAGGGCTGCGACATATTCTATGCCGTGCGCGCGGCCTCCGGCGCGGGCTATCAGTGGCCCGGCCTGCTCACGCATCCGGGCACGCTAACGCGGCTCGGCATGATGTCCACGGATTTCCTTGCGGCCGGAGCATCCATGTGGGGTGAAGACTCGCGCGGCTATGCGTGGTTCCATGCCGCCACCGCCGGAGACCTGAAGGCCATCGGACTGGTGACCGTCAACCGCAACGAGGAAGTCGCGATCGGCATCTACAGCGGCGTGGATGCGGAACTCAATCCGACCGGATTGCTCGGCAGCAAGCAGGTGGCGCTCGACGAACGCGGCTACCACCTCGTGGATCTCGATTCGCCGGTCGCGATCGGCGCGGGCACGGACTTCGTGGTGTCGCTGACCTTCGCCTACCGCGATCAGGCCGACCCGCTTGTCTACTGCACCGACCCGAACCGGCCGCCGGCGGACACGTACGTAATAACGTACGTTGCGACCAACCCCGCGCCTTCGTGGACTGCCATGCCAGACATCGTCGAAGACAGCAGCGTGTTTCTTCAGGCGGTGTTCGCGGATCCGTGAGGCGATTATTCGCCTGTCGCGTCTCCGGGCGCGGGTGAAGCTTCCGCGCGAACGGGACGAAGGCGAATCGCTGCGCCGCCGCTGGACGCAAGCGAGAGATTCAGCGACTCACCCGCGCGCACGGTCTTCGTCGTGATCTCCACGGGGGTCGGATTCTTCTCCCAGTCGGCGTCCTTGCCGTCCGTGTAGAGCGTGGCCTCATAGGTTTGGTCCGGATCCAGGAACGAGAGCGGCAGGTTCAATTTGCGGGCCGATTCGTCGGTGATCGCGCCGATGAACCAGTCGTTGCCCCTGCGGCGGGCGACGGCCGCGAAATCGCCGATCGCGGCGTCCAGCGCCCGAGTTTCGTCCCACGTTACCGGCACGTCGCGGATAAATTGGAATTCCGGACGGCCCTCGTAGTTCTCGGGAAGATCGGCCGCCATCTGGAGCGGGCTGTAGATCACGACGTACAGGGCAAGCTGTTTTGCCACGGTCGTGTGGACGCGCCTTCCCTCGCGGTACTTCGGAAACGTCACCGCGAAAATGCCGGGTGTGTAGTCAATCGGGCCCGCCAGGCCGCGCGTGAAGGGGATGATCGTGGTGTGTTCCGGCGGATTGCCGTCGCTCCACGCTTCGTACTCGGTGCCGCGCACCCCTTCGCCCGTCATCAGGTTGGGCCAGGTCCGGCAGAGCCCGGTCGGCTTGACCGGTTCGTGGACGTCGAGCGCGATGTGATAAGCGGCGGCCCGCTCGGTCACGCGCTGGTAGTGATTCACCATCCACTGCCCGTGATGATGCTGGCCCTTCGGGATGATTTCGCCCGCATAGCCCGTCTTCACGGCGCGAACGCCCAACCGCCGGTACAGCGCGAAGGCTTCGTCCATCTGCTCTTCGTAGGCCGGGATGTTGCCCCCGGTTTCGTGGTGGCCGATCAGCGCGACGTTCTTCTCTCGCGCGTATTGCGCGACGGCGGGCAGGTCGAAATCGGGATACGACTCGGTGAAGCTGAACGAGGCCCCCTTGAACCACGATTCCCAGCCCGTATTCCAGCCCTCGATGAGGACCCCGCGTATTCCGTTCGATGCGGCGAAATCAATGTATTGTTTCGCGTTCTCGGTTGTTGCGCCGTGGTTGGAGCCCGCCGCCCATGTTTCCTTCCCGATGTGCATGCCCCACCAGATCCCCATGTACTTCATCGGCTCGATCCAGGAGGTGTCCGCGATCTTGCAGGGCTCGTTCAGGTTCTCGATGAGGTGTGACTCGAGAAGCCCTGCTGCGCGATCGGCGAGTTGGATCGTCCGCCAGGGAGTTTTCATCGGCGTCGAGGCTTTCACCTTCACCCCGTCCGGCCAGGGCACAAGCTCGCACCGGAAGCTGTGCATGTCACCATCCACCGGCGCCAGGGTCATGCTCGCGTAGTCCACGAGCGCGGCCTCGTGAATGCTCAAGTGCACGCCCCCGGGGGTCTTCATGGTGACGGGAGTGTTGACGGCGGGCATACGGTCGAGCGGGGTGGTGCGGTAGGTGTCTTCGTCGCCGTCGTAATTCACCGGGTGCCACCACGCGGTGCAGTTTTCCGCGAGCCGGAAGGCGGTTTCCTCCGAGAGGATCGCGACGTCCGACAGGTTGGATTGCGCGGGAAGGACGTAACGGAACGCGGCGCCGTCATTGCACGCGCGGAAGACCAGGACCAGCTCGCGCGCGGGGGCGTTGGTTTCGCGGAGCCGCACGGTCAACTGGTTGTAACGATTTCGGACCTTGCTTGAGATGCCCCAAACCGGCCTCCAGGTTTCGTCGCCGGTCTCGCGTTTCAACTCACTGACCTCGAAGCCGCTCGTCATTGGCGGCGCGTCTTTCAGGACGAAGCCGAGGGGAGAAGGGCGGATGATTCCCAAGCCCGAAAACGCGACGGCATACCGCGGCGCGCCGTTCTCAAGAAGGAATGTGATGGAAACGCGCCCGTCGGGAGATGACACGCGCTCGCCGGGCTCCGGTGCGGAAGCCAGGGAAACGCGGGCAAAGACGAGGAGTGCGAAGGCTGTGGTCATTCGAGGATGCATGGTATCCTTCCGTCGACTTCCGGGGTTGAGCTGTTCCGTGTTCCGGGTAAAGCCTGTGACAAGGGGTGCACAACAGTCAAGCCATCCGTGTATCCTCAGGAGTATGGAGAACGTGTTCGGGGGCTTCAGCGATGAAGGCAAGAAAGTCAGCGATGGATGCGGCGCAGAAGGCGCGGACGCTTGCCGAATTGCACCGCGATGTGGAACGCCGGCAAAAGAGTTACCGCGAGCGGGCGCTGGCGATGTATCCGCACGTCTGCGCGAGCTGCGCACGGGAGTTCGAGGGCGCGCGGTTGCGCGAGCTGACCGTCCACCACAAGGATCATAACCACGACAACAATCCGCCCGACGGCAGCAACTGGGAACTGCTCTGCATCTATTGCCACGACCACGAGCACGAGAAGTACCTCATGGCGGGGCACGGCGGCGGTGGCGATGAGTCCCAGCCGGGCAAATCCGTCCTGTTCAACCCGTTCGACAAGCTGGATGGTTTGGTAAAACCGGAAGACAAGTGAACTTCCGCCCTACGCAGGTCCCAAATCCGTTATAGCTCATCTGGAGTTATTCAGCAGACTTTGAGGAGAGCCTCCAGAA
>JAKJGV010000113.1 GCA_022704185.1 Verrucomicrobiota bacterium | reverse complement strand
GTGGGAATGCGCCAGACCGGCCCGAATTCAAGGCGGAGCGCGGGGCGCTGGACTCGTGTCCGCGTCCCAAGCGACAACGCTGAAGGCGGGCCGGTATCGCGCATGATCCGCGCGGCCTCAGCCGCCACGCTCTTGGGTTGCGGCTCGCCGTAAAGGCTCGCCATGAGTGGTTCATCGCGAGCGGCCGACTGGCTGCGCTGCCCAATAAGCGGGCTGGACCCGACGCGCCCGCGTCAGAACCGCAAGCCGATATTGCCCATGAGCTGCGTGAAGGCGAACTCCGCGCGCTTGTCGTATTTCTCGTTCAGGTAGCGCTGCGCGCTCTCCGTGCGGTGCACGGAATCCAGCGACGCATCGGCCCGCACGCTGCGATAGGTCACGCCCGCCAGGAGGTCCAGGCTCTCGTTGAGCGGAATCTCGAACATCACCTCGAGGTTCACGGTGAAGAAATCGAAATCCACATTTCTCGTGCTCTGGATGTTGAAGCCGATGTTGTTCGGCGAGCCGCTGTAATGCATCCACGAGAAGTCGCCGCTCAGCACGAGGCTCGCCGGATGATTGCTCGCATCGCCGAAATCAAAACGCAACTCACCCCCCGCGCCGAGCTCCGGTATGGCAAGCCCGCCGTCGCCCGTGCCCTGGCCCTTGACTACGTACGTCTTGGGCGGAACTTCGTAGGTCACCAACCCTGTCGCCGGACCCGCGTCAATCTCGTAACTGGCATACCCGCCGTAAATACCGGCATGCACCCACGGCGACAGGTGAACGCCCCCGCCGCCCAGGTGGAACGGCGTGAACTTCAACCTGGCTTCGGCCACCATCGTTTCGATATCGGAATCGAACTTCGTCCCGTCCGGTATCCACATGTATTCGTAGTTCTTGCCGCGGTAGATCGCTTCGTCCACCCCGATGTAGTAGCCCTTCTTGTCCGCAGGAACCGGGCTGGCGGTCTTCTTCATCTTCGCCACGGCATCCGCCGTCGGATTCGCATACAGAAGGTCGAGCTGGAACGTGAAGAACGACCACTGCTTCTCGATTTTGCCGCCAAGCGTGGGATAGCTGCCGTCGAAACCGAGGTCCTCGAGCGTGTAGGCCGAAAGGAACGCGCTGTAGTCCGGCACGCCCGACTGGTCCGGATCGTACGCGCGCCGCGTCTCGCGCACTTCGCCCTTGTCGAAGGTGAGCAGGCCCGCGTGAAACGAGATGCTGAACGGATTCTCGGTCTTCATGTAGCGGCCGGCGCCGATCCCTTGCGCCGGGGCCGAAAGGATGGAAAGACCCAGGATCACCAGCGCAAGCACCACGGTTTGTAGCCTCATCTGTCGCGACTCCTTGTTGAGTGTTGCGCTTCTATTACACCAAGTCGCCGCAGGATGAAAGCTCCGTGTTGTTCCATCATCACGGCGGGAGGGACCGCGGCTTGCCCGCCGAAGGAGGAGCCGCCGTCCGTCCGCCCTCCACGCAAAATGCTCGCACGCGCTTTGGATTGGCCGGCAGGCAGAGAGCGCGTCCACGGCGCAGGTAGAAGCGGTCTCCAGACCGCTTTAGAGCCAGACGCTTGCACTAACCCCTCATCAAGAAAACCTTGCACCGGACGACGAAATCGAGACACTGGAGGCTGATGACATACGGCGCCAAGAGTCTCACCGCCGCCCTTCTCGCGTGCGTGCTCTCCGGCACCCCCGCCACCGCGTCCGAACACCCCGCCCGCACGGCAAAGGCCTCGTCCGGCGGCCCGGGTTTCGAGGCCGCGCGCGCGGTGGACGGCCGCCACGACACGCGCTGGAGCACCGACTTCTCGGACCCGCAATGGCTCGAAATAGACCTCGGCCGCACGGAACACCTCGTCGGCCTTCGCCTGTTCTGGGAGGTCGCCTACGCGTCAGACTATGCCGTGTACGCCTCCACCGACGGCGCCGAATGGAAACTCGTCTACGAAAACACAACCGGCGACGGAGGCGAAGACGATCTCGATTTCGAGGGCACGGACGCCCGCTACGTGAAGGTGGAAGGACGCAGACGGGCCACCGCCTGGGGCTACTCCCTCTTCGAGGTCGTGCCCAAGACCGATGCCAATCCGTGGGGCGAGGACAATCCCTCCGGCTTTTTCCTGAAAACGCGATGGCAGTTCCAGCGGCCACCCTCTGCCTCCGGAACATGGAAGAGCGTGAGCTCCCACGAAGCCTGGGGCCGGCAGGGCTTCCCGCCGGGCGGCACCGCCGTTTACCGGAATGTCTATTTCATCCCCTCCGACTGGACCAACGGCAACCCGTTCGTACGCCTGACCGACGTGCGCGACCGATTCGAGCTGCGCGTCAACGGCAAACTGGTCGCGAGCGATACCGGCCGGCGGCGCGTCCTCGAGTATGACGTGTCGAAGTTCCTCGACTACCATCAGCAGAACGAACTCGTGCTCGAAGTGAACGGTCGCGGCGCGCAGAGCGGCATCATGGGGTCGGTCGTCCTCGCGCGCGACGAGCGCGCCCTGGAGGATGGCTTGCGCGAACTGCAGAAAACCAACCCGCGCAAGTTCTATCAATGGCTCGCACACATGGAGCCGGAAGGCAGCTTCCCGTACTGGCTGACCGGACGGCAGGGATTCTGGACCACCGTGGGCGTGGAGGGTGATTTCAAGGAGAGCCTGTTCTGCATGGACGGAACGCTCGAACCGTACAAGAGCTTCTCGATCAGCCCGTTCCTGTTCGTCAACGGACGCTTGCTCACCCGCGAGGATGCCACGGTCAGCCAATCGCTCGAAAGAGGCCATCTTCCCATACCCTCCGTCACGTGGTCCACCCCGGCCCTCACCCTCCGCATCACCGCTTTTGGCGCAGGCCCCTCCGGCCGATCAACCACCTACGTCCTCTACACGGTGAAGAACCGCGGCACGAACACGCTGACGGGCAGCCTGTTCCTCGCCGCGCGTCCGTTCGAGGTCAATCCCCCGTGGCAGTGGGGCGGCTTCACGCGCATGGATTATGTCCGGCGCGACGACAGGCGGATCCGCGTCAACGAATTCACGCTCGCGCCGCTCACCCCGCCCACCCGCTTCGGCGTCACCGGCACGCCCGAAGGCGACATCCTGCAATACCTGAAAGAAGGGACCCTGCCGCATCGCGAGGATTTCCGCGACCCGGGCGGAACCGCCACCGCCGCGCTGCGCTATGACTTCCAGCTCGCGCCAAATGAGAGTGCCATCGAGATCCTCGCCGTGCCCCTCCACGCCACGTCGGAAGTGGTCGAGACGGCCGACCCCGAGCAGGCGACAAGGGAGGTCGCCAGGCTCTTCCAGGAAGCCGTGCGAAACTGGGAATCCCGCCTCCCGAAAACCCGGTTCAATATCCCCGACCGGCACATCAGCGACAGCATTCTCGCCGGGCTCGCTCACATCATGGTCAATCGGGACGGACCCGCCATCCAGCCCGGCTCGCGCGCGTACGAGGCCGCGTGGATGCGCGACGGCGCGCTCACGTCCTCCGCGCTCCTCCGGATGGGCTATACCAACGAGGTCCGGGAATACCTCGAGTGGTACGGGACATTCCAGTACGAGGACGGACGCATTCCCGCCATCGTGATCATCGGACGCAACGAGGTGAACCCCGTGCTGGAACTCGACAGCCAGGGCCAGTGGGTCAGCGCCGTGCTGGACTACTACCGTTTCACCGGCGACCGCAGCTTTCTCGAATCGCACTGGGGACGCGTCGTCAAGGCGCTCGAGTATCTCGCAAACGCGCGCGCGCAGGAGGCCGAGGCGCAGAAGAACAACACCCACGACCCGCAGCGCTACGCCGGACTCCTGCCCAAGTCGGTCAGCCATGAGGGCTACTATCCCGAGCCCGGAAACCATTCCTACTGGGACAACTTCTGGGCGCTCAAAGGCTGGTCCGACGGCGCCGTGATCGCGCGACTGCTCAGCCGCGAAACGGACGAAGTCCGTTTCAGAGAAGAGGAAAGTTCTCATCGAGACGCGCTCTACAAGTCCATTGACGTCGCGATGCAGTGGCACCGCATCAACTACATCGCGGGCTGCGCCGAGCTGGGCGATTTCGATCCTTCCTCCACCGCCATCGCGATCGTGGCCTGCGACGAGCTGGAGCACCTCCCGCAGCCCGCTCTCAGCAACACGTTCAACCGCTACTACGAGGGGCTTCTGGAGCGGAAGAAGCCCGGCTGGCGCGGAAGTTTCTCCCCGTACGAAATCCGGATCACGCAGGCGTTTCAACTGATGGGCGATCCGGTGCGCGGGAAAGTCGTTTTGGATTACCTGATGCAGACCCAGCGTCCGTCGGGCTGGCGACAGTGGCCGGAGGCCGTGTATTTTCCGGAGGATCAGCCCGGCTATATCGGCGACATGCCCCACACGTGGGTCGCGGCGGGCCTGATCTGCGCGGTCCGCGCGATGTTCGTCATCGAACGACCTGCAGACAGTTCCCTGGAAGTTGCCGGAGGGATTCCGGAGGACTGGTGGACCCAGGGCGCGGGCGTTGAGCATGCGCCGACGTGGTGGGGCCCGGTCAGCGTATCCGTCAAGCGCGCCGACCAACGCCGCGAGTTCACCGTGCGCGGTGAATGCGCGCCGCCGGGTGGTTTCATTGCGCGGATTCCGGACACCGCGCAGCTCAAGACCGCTTCTCTCAACGGCGAGTCCCTTCCGCTTCCAGAGGATGGAATCATCCGCTTCGACACCCTGCCCGCAGACCTCGTGCTCGAGTACTGACTCCAAACCGTAGACGCGCTCTTCCGCCTTCGCCAGGCGGCTTCGGCGGGACGAGTCAGGGCGCGTGGCTTGTTCGCAACAGAACTGCCGAGACAAAACACTATCGAGGGTTATACAAGGAATCCAGCGGGCTCAGCGTCCCCTGCCCGCCCTGCCGCAACACATGCGTGTAGATCATGGTCGTGCTCACGTCCACATGTCCAAGAAGCGTCTGGATCGTTCGGATATCGGCGCCGGATTCAAGTAAATGCGTGGCAAAACTGTGCCTGAACGTATGCGCGCTGACGTGCTTGGTCACGCCGGCAAGAACAATGGCCTTCTTGATCGCTTTGTTCAGTGTGGTTTCGTCCAGGTGATGTCGCCGCGTCTCCCCGCTGCGCGGGTCCACCGAACGATCCCGCGCCGGGAAAACATATTGCCAACCCCATTCGCGCGAGGCCGATGGATACTTTCGGTCGAGCGCGTACGGCATGTAAACCGATCCGAAGCCCTCCCGAAGATCGGCCTCGTGCATGATCTTCACGTGCTCCAAATGCCTCTGCAGCTCGGGGATCACGGCTGCCGGAAGCGGTGTCCAGCGATCCTTGTCGCCCTTGCCGCTGCGAACCGTGATTTGCTTCATGTCGAAATCAATGTCCTGTACGCGCAAGCGAAGGCATTCCAGGATGCGCAACCCGCTTCCATACAGCAACTGCGCCACCAGTTGCGGGGTGCCCGACATCGCGGCAAGAACGCGACGCACCTCCTCGCGGGACATCACCACCGGCAGGCGGATTTTCTTGGGGGCTCGCACCGCATCAATCCGCGCATCCAGCTTCTGTCCCAGTACCTCGCGATACAGGAAGACCAACGCGTTCATCGCCTGATTCTGGGTGGACGGCGCCACATTTCCCCTGACGGCCAGGTCGGTCAGAAACGCCTCGATCTTCGGCTCCCCTCCCTCCAGATCTTCGCGACACTTCATCCCGTGAAAACGAACATAACGACGGATCCAATCGCTGTACGTTCGCTCTGTCCGGAGCGAGTAGTGCCTCGTCCGCATCACGTCCCGGACCTCATCCAAAAGCAGCTTTTTTGATTGACTTTTGTCCACATTCATAACAGCATTTTCTGCATTGGAGGACCGCATATTCAGACCCGGAAACCATTCCTTGTTTTTCAACCTATATCAAATAGCAAGGAATTTTCAATGGTCAATTAATGGTTGGGGGAAAATGAATATGAAACACATCATATATGCATTATTGATCGGACTCTATGGCGTATCTAATGCGCAATCCATGACCAACTACTTCTTCGATATTGAACTTCTCGATAGCGGCGAGACCTATTCGTTACGCCTAGACTCAACAGGGCACGCCAAACGTGAATATGATGCTTTTGTTAAATATGCAACCGAGTACGAGGCGAATGACTCCGTACGCGCAACCAAATGGGAAGATCGAGGCATAGGGATATTCATCGAGGTCGCTGCAACGCCTGATGACCAAGGCATCGCGTTATCGCTTTCATTTGAGAAGGCCGAGTTCCTGGGGCTAACAACTCATGATGTGCAAGGACACAAGGTGATGCAGCCTACATTTGGATCGCAAAACACCACAACAGAGATACGCGTTTGGCTGGGACAATGGGTCGATTTCAGTGTAATCAAATTCCGCATCAGAAAGGAAGACCCCCAACAAGCGGGTCCAGGGTACCCTCCACAAGGTGTCGGGTCCCCTGACCCGTGACGTTGTGTTAATTTATATGAGAGGGCAAGCGGTCAGGACGACGCTAAACGAAAATGTGATGGCTAGGCTATGAAATCGGCGATTACAGACGACATGAAGTCGCAGAGGATGATTCTACGGCACTCCCCTCGCCGCTATGATTTTCCACGCTATGGAAACTTCTACAGCGATTTTTCCACGCTATGGAAAATATTTTTCCA
>JAKJGV010000112.1 GCA_022704185.1 Verrucomicrobiota bacterium | reverse complement strand
CCCACCGGCTTGCCGTCGCGCGCGATTACGAAAGGCGGCAGGTCCTGGTCAATCGTTCCCGGATTCTGCTGCCGGAGCGACTCGATCGCCTCTCGCGCGCCGGCGAACATCGGCCCTTCCCCGCGGACGTGGATATTCCACCCCCGCTTGACCATGTCCCAATCGGCCTCGTAGCGGTCCATCGTGATCTTCATGCGCCCGCCGCCCGACGCGATGCGGAAATCCACGGAGCCGTCCGCGTTCAGATCCTTGAGAAAAGCCTCCAGGCGGTCCACGTAGACCAGCGCGGATGTGGGGGGGACGTCCCGCCCGTCGAGCAGGATATGCACCCGGGCCTTCTTCACCCCTTCCTCTTTGGCCCGGCGCAGCATGGCCTCGAGATGATCAATGTGGCTGTGCACGTTGCCGTCGGAAAAAAGCCCGATGAAATGCAGCGCCGATTCGTGCGCGCGGCAGTTGTGGACGAGGCCCTTCCATGTTTCGCCCTCGAACAGCGCGCCGCTGCTGATCGCCTTGCTCACCAGGCTCGCGCCCTGATCGAACACCCGGCCGCACCCGATCGCGTTGTGTCCGATCTCACTGTTTCCCATGTCGTCGTCGCTCGGCATGCCGACGGCCTTGCCGTGAGCCTTCAGCTCGGTATAGAGCGCATGCTCGCGCAGCCAATGCATGTTCGGTGTCGCGGCGGCTCTCACGAAGTCCCCCTCGGCGTAACGCCCAACTCCGACGCCGTCCATGATCAGCAACACAACAGGGCCTTTCGGGCCATGATACGAATTCAACGGTTTCAACGGTTCCATTCAGTCCTCCAGCGATTGAGCGGTTAATATGCCCCGGAATACCTTCACAAGCAAGTTAGATGCCCGCAGGTTGACGCAGACAAATGGCTGAGGTAGGTTGCCTGCGTGAAAAGGGAGGATGTCAGCCAGCGCGACGAGCCCCTCGCCCGGCAACTGGACGAGGTACGCAAGCTCATGGCGGGGTGTGTCGCCGAGACGCCTCTTCAGAAACCGCTCGCCGACTGCTCCAATCTGTTCGGCAACGGCAAGATGCTGCGCGCCCGGCTCGTGTTGCGGCTCGGCCCCGCCACCGGAGCCTCCTACTCCACCCTCTTGCGGGCGGCTTCCGCCGTCGAGCTGATCCACGCCGCGAGCCTGCTCCACGACGACGTGATTGACGGCGGGTTCCTCAGGCGCGGCGCGCCCACCTTCTGGGTCGAAAGAGGCATCCCCGCCGCGATCCTCACGGGCGACCTCCTGCTCTTCAAGGCGTTCGAGCTGATCATGCCCGTGGACGACGGAGAACTCGTGCAGCCCCTGATCCGCCTCACCGGCGAAGTGGTCGAAGCGGAAACGGAACAGGAACTGGTCGTCCGGGCCACGCCTTCCGACTGGGAAACGTGCGTCAGGATCGCCCGCCGGAAAACCGGGCCGTTGTTCGCTTTCGCCGCCCGCGCCGCCGCAAGAGACGACGAGCAGCTCCGCGCGACGCTGACGGAGGCCGGCTACCGCATCGGGACCGCCTATCAACTCTCCGATGACATACTCGACGTCAACGGCGATACGGCCTCGGCAGGCAAAACGCTCGGCTTGGACGCCGCGCGGGAAAAGAGCACCGCGGCGCGCGTCGAGGTCCCGGCCACGGTTGATTCGGTCGGCTACGTGCGCACTCTTTGTGAGGAAAGCAGCGCGCTTCTCGCCGATTGGCCCGCCGTCCAGGACGCGTGGAACACGTACATGCTTCACGATTTCCGCCCGGCGCTGGATCGAAACCTCGGCTTGATCCCCGCCTGACACCGTGATCGGCCGGATCCGCGCGCTCACTCCCCCCGTTCGTTGACTTTTGAACTGAACCTAGTAGATTTAGGCATCCTTTACCTGAAACGGGTGGATGCTTCGTTCAGGAATCGGTTCACATCATGGGCGCTTCTGCGGTGATAAACATAAGGAAGGGCTTGGACCTCAGGCTGGCCGGAGCACCGGCGCCCGAGATCGTTGACCTTTCGCCGTCCGGCACAGTCACGGTCTTCCCTTCGGACTACGAGGGAATCAAGCCTCGCCTGCTTGTGCGCGAAGGCGACCAAGTCAAACGCGGCACCCCGCTTTTCTTTAATAAGAAGAGCGACGCCATGCGAGCGACGGCTCCCGCGGCCGGCAGGATCAAGTCCATCGCGATCGGCCCGAGACGGATCATCGAACGCATCGTCATCGAGGTCTCCGGCAAGGACGAGCGGGAAGACTTCCGAAAGCACGAACCGGACACGGTCCTCCGCATGCCGCGCGACGAGATCCTCGCGAAGCTCCTGACCACCGGCCTGCTCATCCACATCCGCCAGCGTCCGTTCTCCCGGATGGCTGATCCGTCCGTGCAGCCGAAGTCCATATTCGTGAACGGCATGGCCACCGCCCCTTTCCAGGCGGATCCGCATGTCTGTGTTCGCGGGCACGAATCCGCGTTCCAAGCCGGGTTGAACGCGCTGACGCGCCTCACGAGCGGCAAAGTGTATCTCTGCATTGATCCGCGCGCGTCCCATCCTTCGCCCGCGCTGGTCAACGCGCAGAACGTGGAAACAATCGGGTTCACCGGCCCCCACCCGGCCGGAAATACGAGCGTGCACATCCATCACGTGGATCCCATCAAGCCGCACGACACGATCTGGACCGTGCAGGCGGCGGACCTCATTCTGATCGGCCGACTTCTCGTGGAGGGAACCGTGCCCGAAGGCCGCGTCATCGCGTTGGCCGGCCCCGGGGTCATGGAGCCCGCGCGGCGCTACTACCGCGCGCGCATCGGCGAATCGCTGGAGCATATTCTTAAAGGACGTGTCGACACCGGCGAGCAGCGTATCATCCGGGGCAATGTGCTCAGTGGAGCGAAGACTTCTTTTTCCGATGCGCTGCATCTTCGCGACAACACGCTGAACGTGCTGCCGGAAAGCCGCGAGCGCCGCTTGCTCGGCTGGATCATGCCGGGCCTCGACCAGTACAGCCAATCGAGGTCCTTCGTCTCGCGATGGATGCGCCGCGACGCCCTCTGGGCGGCGGACACCCGGATGCACGGCAGCAAACGCGCGATGGTTCTGACCGGGTTGTACGACCAATACGTGCCGATGAACATCATGACGGACTTCCTGCTTCGCGCCGTGCTGGCGCGCGATATCGAGGAGGCCGTCAAGCTGGGAATCCTGGAGGTGGAACCGGAGGATTTCGCGCTTCCCGCGTTCGTCTGCCCGTCGAAGATGGACTTGATGGGCATCATCCGCCAGGGCCTCGCCCAGATCGAAAGAGAGGGCATCTAGCGTGAAGAAGCTGGCCCAAATCGTGGAGAAGATGCACAACCGGGTACGCCCGCTGTTCGAGCGGGGCGGCCCGCTTCACGTCTTCTTCCCGATCTTCGAGGCGGCGGACACGTTCGCCCTGACGCCCGACGATGTCACCCCCGGCCCTCCGCACGTTCGCGACGCGCTCGACATGAAGCGCACGATGATGTTCGTGGTCATCGCCTTGGCCCCCTGCACGCTGTTCGGCATATTCAACGCCGGGTACTTGTACAACACCGTCAACCAGGTCGAAGGGGCCACCTGGATCACGCACATCCTGAGGGGCCTCCGGATCGTGCTTCCGATCATCATCGTTTCGTATGCCGTGGGCGGATTCTGGGAGGTGCTTTTCGCGCTCGTGCGCAAGCACGAGATCAACGAAGGATTCCTCGTAACCGGGCTCCTGTTCCCCCTCACGCTCCCCCCCACCATCCCCCTGTGGCAGGTGGCCGTGGGCATCAGCTTCGGCGTGGTGATCGGCAAGGAAATCTTCGGCGGAACCGGGTTCAACGTGCTCAATCCCGCGCTGACTTCGCGCGCGTTCCTCTACTTCGCATACCCCGCGCAGATGTCCGGCGACAACGTGTGGGCTGTCACGGATCCCTCCACCTTCCCCCAGGGCTTTACAGGCGCCACCTCGTTGGCTGTCGCAAAAGCCGCGCCGGCGGGAAGTGACGTGATCGCCGTGCTTCGCGATGCCGGATTCACGTTCAAGGACATGATCATGGGCCTCGAGCCAGGCAGCATCGGGGAGACCTCGGCCATCGCGGTGGCCATCGGCCTGGTGATTCTCGTGGTGACGGGCATCGGCTCATGGAGGATCATCGCCGGCGGCATCATCGGCACCGCCGCGACCACGCTGCTCATCAACGCACTCCCGGCCTCGGTGCGCAGCGTCGCGCCCCACCTGGACCTCCCTTTCCACTACGACCTGGTCATGGGCGGCATGTTCTTCGGCATCGTCTTCATGGCCACCGATCCGGTGTCCGCCGCCGCGACCACGCCGGGCAAATGGGCATACGGCATCCTCATCGGCTTTCTCACCGTTACCATCCGGGCTTTCAACCCGGCCTTTCCCGCGGGCAACATGCTGGCGATCCTCTTCGCCAACGTGATGGCCCCGCTCATAGACCAGATCGTCCTCGCGCTGCACATCCGGCAGCGCGCGGCATGGAAGGGAGCGCTGCATCGTGCGTAAAGGCGACTCCTACACACTCGTCTTTGCCGCAATCGTCTGCGTCGCGTGCAGCCTGACGCTTTCCGTCACTTCGGCCCTGCTCCGCGAAAAACAGGAGGAGCAGTCGGAACTCGACCGCCGCCTGAACATCATGAAGGCTTTCGGCGTGCCGATCCGCGACGACAGCGGGCGCAAGCTTTCGGTCCGCGAAGTGAACCGGATATTCGACGAGCACATCCGCGACGTCGTGCTCGACGCGGCGACCGGCCTGGTCATCCCCGATCTGCGCGCGAACGACCTTTCGCACGCCGACATCGCATCGCGCGCGCGGCTGCCGCTGTACGAATGGACGGAAGGCGGCGAGCCCGTGAAGTTCGCGTTCCCCGTCTCCGGCAAGGGCCTGTGGTCCACGATCTACGGCTACATGGCGCTCGATCGCGACCTCAACACGATCCTCGGCGTCACGTTCTACCGGCACGGTGAAACCCCCGGGCTGGGCGGCGAGATCTCCACCGACTGGTTCCAGGCACAGTTCCGCGGCAAGAAGATCCTCGACGACGGAATGCTGCAGCCGTTCGAAGTCCTGAAGGGCAAGGTGGCGGACCGCTATCCCGCCGGCAACGAGCACGCGGTGGACGGAATATCCGGGGCCACGCTCACGGGCAAAGGCATCAACCAATTTCTCAACCGGGACCTGCAATTGTACGAGAAGTATTTCGCGCAGATAAGGGATAACTGATCTCATGGCCGACAACCTGAAGAAGACCGTGGTGGATCCGCTTTCGGAGAACAATCCGATCACGATCCAGATCCTCGGGATTTGCTCCGCGCTCGCCGTCACGGTGAAGATGGACACGGCCGTGGTCATGGCGCTCGCCCTGACCACCGTGGTCGCAGGGTCGAATGTGGCCATTTCCATGCTCCGGCGCTTCATCCCCGGACGCATCCGCATGATCGTCGAAGTCGCGGTGATCTCCACGCTGGTCATCGTCGCCGACCAGGTGCTCAAGGCGTACCTGTACGATATCAGCCGCCAGCTCAGCGTGTTCGTCGGCCTGATCATCACCAACTGCATCGTGATGGGCCGCGCGGAGGCCTATGCCCTGCAGAATCCTCCCGGCCTCTCGTTTCTCGACGGGCTCGGCAACGGCCTCGGATACAGCCTGATCCTGATCCTCGTGGCCTCGATGAGAGAGATCCTCGGCGCGGGAACATGGCTGGGCTGGCGCGTGCTGCCGCAGGGTTACGTGGGCAACGGGATGGCCCTGCTGGCGCCGGGCGCGTTTTTCGCCCTCGGCCTGATCATCTGGATTCAACGCATGATGACGAAGAAGTTTGAGACGGAGTGAGGATGAAACTGGAAACTGGAAACTGGGAACCCGCTGAATGCACGGCCGGCACGATTCGTCTGCGCCGGGCAAGTTTCAAGTTTCAAGTTTCGAGCCCCGATAATTCGCCGGAAATTCGAGGTGTCGAATGGATCTCCTGAGCCTGGCCGTCAAATCCATCTTCATCGAGAACATCCTGCTCGCGAGCTTTCTCGGGATGTGCTCGTTCCTGGCCATCTCGAAGCGGCTCCATGCCGCCACCGGGCTGGGGATGGCCGTCATCTTCGTGCAAGTCATCACGGTGCCCGCGAACTGGGTGATCAAGCGGTTCCTGTTGCAGCCCGGCGCGCTCGCGTGGACGGGCATCCCCGCGCTCGCAAGCCAGGACCTCTCCTTCCTGACGTTCATCTGCTTCATCGCGGTCATCGCGTCGCTGGTGCAGCTGGTGGAGATGATCATGGACCGCTTCTTCCCGCCGCTCTACCAGACCCTCGGGATATTCCTGCCGCTGATCACGGTGAACTGCGCGATCCTCGGCGGGTCGCTCTTCATGATGGAACGGAACTACAGCTTTCCGGAATCCGTGGTGTACGGCTTTTCTTCCGGCGCCGGCTGGGCGCTCGCCATCGTGACCATGGCCGCGATCCGCAAGAAGATCCGCTATTCGAACATCCCGGACGGCCTGAAGGGCCTGGGCATAACGATGATCATCACCGGCCTCATGGCCATGGCGTTCATGTGTTTCTCCGGCATTGATCTGTAGAGCGAATCCCATGGGCGAAACCGTCATATACGTATTGAGCAGTGTAGCCGTGTTCACCGGGATCATCCTGATCCTCGTGGCGGGGCTCATGCTCGCTTCCCGCAAACTGGCACCCAGCGGACCCGTTCGCGTGGTGATCAATGACGGCGAAAAGGAACTCACCGTGGATTCGGGAGGATCGCTCCTTTCGGCGCTCGGATCGCAGGACATCTATCTTCCTTCCGCGTGCGGCGGCGGCGGCACCTGCG
>JAKJGV010000111.1 GCA_022704185.1 Verrucomicrobiota bacterium | reverse complement strand
TCCAGTTCGTCAACGGTAACCCGAAGCGCGTCCAGCAGCACGAAATGATATCCGCCGAAATCGAAAGACCGCCACGTCCGCTCCAAGCCCATCCGGTCCAGGAACTCGCGCCGCGGATCCGCCGACGCCGGCGAACCGTCCGCCGGGCGCGCCGCGACGAGATCGTGGTTCCCGATGGCCGCCTCCACCCGCCCGCGAATCGCGCGATGCATCTCCATGTACGCATCCCAGCGCGGCCGCACGGCCTCGGAGGTGAGGTTGAACCCGTCCGTGATGAGATCGCCGCCCGCGATCACCAGGTCCGGCTCCTGCGCGTTGATCGCCTGTGCGGCCCACCGCATGGCTTCCGGAGTGTCCCACTCCGTCCTCGCATGCACATCAGTGTAGAACGCGATCTTCAGACGCTTCGGCGCCCCGCCGCGCGCCGGCGTCCCGAAGCGAAACCCCAGCACGGCCCCCGCCCCGCCTGCCGCCAGCAGGCCGAGGAATCGCCTCCGGGTCACTGTTCCGTTACGAGGCACCGGACGATCCGCCTTTCTTCTTCTCCCACCAGCGACTATACGCGTCCACCGCACCGAGCACAACCAACGCGGCAAGCAACATCCAGCGCACGTGCCAGACCGTGAACATCGTGATCAATTCGCTGCTCACTTCGGATTCGTACACCATGCGCCGGTTCATGTTCCGCTTCAGCGCCTCGACGCGCGACTCGGAGTACCGGTTCCGCGAATGCGACATCATCACGGGGAAATACGCCTCCATGAACTGGTTCTCCCGGTACGCCACCGTGTGGTGCAGCAAGAAACGCTCGGGATCGCCCTCGTACTTCGGCGCGACCGCGTAGTAGTGGTCGCGGCGGAACAGGTGAACCCGGGCCTCATGCAGGAACGGATCTGTCACCGGCGAGTAGGTCGAAAGAAACTCGCCGTACCGCCGCGGATCATAAAGTCTGTCCAGTTTCCGGGCCGCGTCTTTCCCCATCCTCCGGTCCAGCCACATCAGGTCGCCCAGCGTGAAGCGCGAGTGGAACACGCCCATGGAGGGTATGACGTGCTTGTACCCGTATTCCGTCATCGCGCTCGACTTGTGCCGCACATGCTCCAGCCGGGGGATGATCCGGACCAGGCGGTCGGTCCAGCGCGGCGTGTTCATCAGGCACGCCCCCAGGAGCATGACGTTCAGCGCGGCGACGGCGCAGATCCGCTGCACCGTGGAGGGCCGGATCGGCCGCGCGATGAAAGGCGGGGTGAACCCCTTCCAGATCGCCACCTGCGCGAGCACTCCGGAAATCGCGTTGAACCCCACGTCGCGATAGTCGAACACGCGGCGCGGCGTCAGCCACTGGATGATCTCGTCCATCGTCCCCGCCAGCGATCCGAGCAGTACGGCCACCACGAAGATGCCCGGATCGTGGATGCGGTGGCTCAGGGCCCGAAAGAGCATGACCCCGAGGATCCCGTACTCGATGAAATGAAGCGACTCCTCGGGGCTCGCCTTCAGGCTCATTGTGAAGTGGAAGTAGAGCAGGCCGACAAAGATGATCCAGAACACGTTCTGCCGGCCGATCCGGTGGCGGCACCGCCACAAAAGAAGCAACGCCACGCAGGAGCCCGCCACGATCGCCCCGAGCACGACGTCGCGGAATATCTCCCGCCCCCAACGGTCCGTCACAACCTGACTGATCGCGCGCGCGAAAGGAATCGTGACGTAGATCGCCAACGCGACGAGGACCACCCACAACCATGAAACCCATTGACGTTCGGTTGGTGGACGTTCGAACATGCCCGCTGTTCATCCGGCAGCCGGCCACGCGCCGACTACCCTGTTCTATCGTACCCCGTATGCCGCGAAGGGGACAAGAGCGGTTATTGGTTATCAGTTATTTGTTACTGGTGATTGGTGGTACGTCTAAACCCCAACACCCGACAACTGACAACTAACACCTCCCCGCCCGCTCCGTCAGGGTGCGCAGGCGCGTCCTCATCTCCGGAGCGAGCATGTCCCAGGTGAAGCGCCAGCGCCAGTTGCCGCTCTCCACACCCGGCACGTTCATCCGCGCCTCGGACCCCAGCCCCATCACGTCCTGCAGCGGCACCACCGCCGTGTTCGCGTTCGAGTTCCATGCGAGCGCGATCAGGTCCCAGTGTATCTCGCTCCCGTCGGACTTGAGATACCCCAGGATCGAGCGCCGCTCCCGCTCGATCTCCTCGCGCGTCCGCGTGCTGTCCTTGCCGGGCTCGCTGCGGAACCACCCCACGGTCGTGTCGTTGTCGTGCGTCCCCGTGTACACCACGCAGTTCGCCGGATAGCTGTCCGGCCGGTAGTCCGACGCCTTGGCATCGTTGCCGAACGCAAACTGCAGAACGCGCATGCCCGGGAACGCGAAGCGATCCCGCAAAGCCTCGACCTCCGGCGTAATCACCCCCAAATCCTCCGCGATGATCGGAAGCCGCCCGAGCCGCCGGATCAGCGCCTCGAAAAACGCCGCGTCAGGCCCTTTCACCCAGTGGCCGTTGATGGCCGTCTTCTCGTGGCCCGGGATCTCCCAGTAAGCCTCGAAGCCGCGGAAATGGTCAATGCGGACGATGTCCACGAGGTCGAAGATCTTCCGCAGGCGCGCGGACCACCAGGCGTAGTCCGTGTCGCGGTGGACATCCCACCGGTAAAGCGGATTGCCCCAGAGCTGTCCCGTCGCGCTGAAATAATCCGGCGGCACGCCGGCGACGATCGTGGGTGCGCCGGTCTCGTCGAGATAGAACAACTCCTTGTGAGCCCACACATCCGCGCTGTCGTGCGCTACGAAGATCGGGATGTCCCCGATGATCTTGATGTCGCGCTTGTGACAGTAGCTGCGCAGCCGCGACCACTGATCGAAGAACAGGAACTGGCGGAGCTTCACGTGGCGGATGGAGGTCTTGAATTCGCGCCGGGCTTTCTGCAGCGCCGACGGTTCGCGCCGAGCCAGCTCGGGCTCCCATGTCGTCCACGGCCGGCCGTCATGCGCGTTCTTGATCGCGAAGAAGAGCGCGAAGTCGTCCAGCCAGCCGGCGTTCTCCTCGCAGAAGTGCTCGAACGCTTTTCTCTTGGTCGCGGAAGCCTTGCGGTCGAAAGACCTGCACACCGTGCTGAGCAGCGCCATGCGCGCCTGGATGACCGGCCCGAAATCCACCGTGTCCGCCGGGAAGTGCGCAAAGCGCGCGAGTCGCGAACGCGAAAGCAGACCGTCCTTCTCGAGAAGATCGAAGCTGATCAGCAGCGGATTGCCGGCGAACGTGGAAAGAGACTGGTACGGCGAGTCGCCGTATCCCGTCGGCCCGAGCGGCAGCACCTGCCAGAGATGCTGACCCATCTCCTTGAGCGTATCCGCGAACGCGCGCGCCTGGGGTCCAATCTCGCCGATGCCGTATTGCCCGGGAAGCGATGTGGGATGAAGAAGAATGCCGCTCGCGCGATCAAAGGTCATGCATAGCTCCTGCTAAAACGTTTTACCTTCTTCTGGATAGATACCGTCAAATCCCGCGTCTGTCTATAGGATTTCGCGCCGAGATGCAACAAGCCGCATTCAACCCACTATGCATCAATGTGTTCCGCAACCATAATTCGGAATCAGAAAACACGCGCTTCCGCTCAATTCACCAATCAACCAATAACCGATCCCCCCAATCAATCTTCCAATGCCTGGAAAATCGGTGTACTTTTTTTCCAATGTCTGGAAAATCCAGCCCGCCACCACGCAGCCCGGAGCCAATACCCATGAATCCATCGCGCCGACCCTTCTCCTCCGCTTTCACGCTGATCGAACTCCTGGTCGTCATCGGCATTATCGCCCTGCTCGCCGCCATGCTGTTCCCCGCTCTCACCGCGGCGCGCGTTCGCTCGTATGACGCGGATTGCTCAAGCAACCTGCGCCAGATCGGGGTCGCACTCTACGGATATAGCACGGAAACCGGCGGATACCTTCCCCCGCCTGACACGACGGATGGCACCAACAGCTACGCTGGTCCAAACTCCGGAGTAGTCTCCGCGCTTAGAGAATATATCCCCGGCAACTCCGCCGTGTGGCATTGCAAGCGGCATCTGCGGGCAAATAACCTCACCCTGCAAACCGTCCCGACCAATACCACCACCTACTTCTACTGGGCGTGGAACATGTTCCAAACCGCCGTCGCGCCCATGACCCTCAACACCACCACCAGCCGCTGGTTCACCGTCGGTCTCAGCACCAATATCCCCGGCGCCGTGCTGATGAGCGATCGCTTCGAAACCGCCACGCTAGGCGATGCCCGCGAATGGCAGTATCACGCGGGGACCAAGATGAACGTGCAGCCCACCCAGCCCGGAACCTTTGTGCTCATCACCGGCGGCGCGGCAATGAAAGTCTCGCCCGCGAATGGCATCATCGAGTAGATATCGCGGGATCGCGCCACCGGACCTTCGCACGCACGCGCCTTACGGCGCTGACTACAAGCGAAGAAATGCGCGGGCGTCCTGCGCGTTTGTAGTGAAGCCCGTAAGGGCTGCGGGCTTCTCCGTCATCCGGCGGGCCGAATCTCACTTCTTGAAGACAATATACTTGCGGCACGCGTAGTTGATCAGCAGCGACGCGATCACGTTGGCGATGTAGGCAAACGTCGTGCTCAAACCCAACGCCTTGATGATCGCCCACCCCACCGTCGTGCCAATCACGTAGCTCGTAAGCGACACGGCATAGAAGAGCGAAATCTCCACCCACTTCTTGTGACGGCCCGGCTCGAAGACCCAGTAGATGTTGACGATGTACGCCGCGAAGTTGGAGAAGAGAAACGTGATGCAGCGGTTGATCACGTAGTTCTGCGCGCGCACCGCTTCGGTGATCGGCGTGACCGTGAATCCGAACAGCCCGATCAATTGCGAGATCGGATCATCCGGCCGCAACGCCGGAAACACCTTCCAGGAAAGGATGTAGAACACCAGCATGTCCACCGATGTCGCGATCCCGCCCGCGATCGCGTACTTGATGAACTGCACGCCCGGACTCGCATCCCGCTGCATGAATTGTTTAATGATGTGTTTCACGATAAAGAGGGATGGTTTCAGGCTTCAGATTTCAGGTTTCAGGCTTGCCCTGCGTAGCCTTGGCGAAGCAGGGTTTCCAATCCCCAATCTCCAATCCCCAATCTACTCTCCCGCCACCCACTTCCGGACTTCCTCCGGCAACGGCGTCACCTCCGCGATCCGGCAATCCGCCTCGCCCGTTTCCGCCGGCACGCGGACTTCGTCGCCGGCGCGCCGTCCGGCCAGCACCTGCGCCATGCGGGTCTCCGAAGAGATGATCCCCAGCGCGGCGTCCTGGTCCCACTCGCCGAGAATGTGGTAACGCTCCCTGCGTCCATCCTTGTACTCCAGAACCACCCCGGTCCCCGGCCCCACGGCCTCCGTTGAAGCGCCCGCAAAATCCGTCGGCTTGACGGCGTGCAACATCTCCTCCAGGTCGCCCCGCCTCTTCAGCAGGATCCCCTGCATCTCCTTCGCCGCCTTGAACTCGTGGTTCTCGCTCAGGTCGCCGTAGCTGCGGGCGATCGCGATCTCCTTGCTGTTCTGCGGAATATCCACTGTTACGACCTTCTCCAGCAGCTTCTGGCGCTCCGTGTAGCTTCGCTGGGAGGTCAGTCGCGCCCGCGCGGGCGCCGCGGGAGCCGCCGACGAACCGGCTCGCGACGCCACGACCGCTTCCAGCTCCGGATACAGTTTCACGATATGGCCCAGCACCGATTGCCGGTCGAGCGCCGACCACGCGGAGGATTCGCGCACAAGCTGAATCACTTCCTCGCGCTGGAGGTCCGTCATGCCCGCCATCGCCTCGCGCAGGAAATCCACATGCTCCACACGCGACCGCAGCATGTTCTTCACCTTCAGCCTGTCTCCCGAATAAGACCTCGCCAGGTCCAGCAGGATCAGGCGCATCAACGAGGACAGCGTCCCCAGCCCCCATGCGTCGCGCTTCTCCGGATTCCGGACAATCCAGTACAGGAACTCCACCTCGATCTCTTGCGCCGTAACCGCGTCAACGAACACCGCCGCCACGGCCTCCTCCCGGCCGTTCGCAAGCAGGTACGCCACCGCTTCGTTGAGCGCCGTCATGCCCAGCCGCCGCAGCAATCGCATCAACAGTTCCGAAAGCCGTGCCGCGTCGTACGCGGAAAGGAAAAGAATGAACGGCCCCACGAGCCGCGCGGGCAGCGTCCGCGTCGTCTCCAGGAATAACCCGTCCCCCATCAGCTCCGCCGCGCCCGCCGCCACGTTCACCAGCCCGGCGTCTGCCCCGACCTCCCGGGCCGCCATGTACGCCTGCGCCGTGAGCGCGGGCGTCCGATGCCCCGCGCCCTTGATCACGAACGCCAACCGCTCGCCGATAATCCGCCGGCATTCATCGTCCGGAATGGAGGTTTTGTTCTCGACCAACTCGTCCACCAGCGAAAGGACCGACGCCATGTCCCGCTCCTGCGCGAGCATCGCGAACCATTCCCTGTCGTACGCCTTTTTCTTCGAGAGAAGCCGCAGCGGGTCCGTGCGCTTCGAAGGGATTTCCACCAGGTGATCCTTCTTCAGCACCTTCCGCGCCGCGTCCCAAAAACGCTTCCAGTCGTCCGCGCTCACAAGCCGCGGGGACAGCAGTTCCTGCAGTTGCGCGACGTTCATCGGGCCGAAACTCTGCAGCGCCATGCGTACGACCTGCCCCGCGTCGTCCTGCGCCATCTTCGCCATCGCCGCGCGATCGCGATGGATGCGCACAAGAAGATGTTCGTCGTCGAGCAGTTGCAGCGCCTCGGCGGCATAGGCGAGCGACATCTGGTGGCCCGGCTTCCTGTCGAAATCAATGTCCACCCGGCCGTAGAAAATGTCCACGTGC
>JAKJGV010000110.1:6739-7158 GCA_022704185.1 Verrucomicrobiota bacterium | reverse complement strand
TTGACACTGTCCGGACATCGGTGAAGGACGCGTTCAAGATCCGCATCACAGACGCACAGGGCAACCCGGTGCCGGTGACGCGATACGGAGATACGCAACTGCACGGGCGGAAGAGTTCCACCGTTGCGCCTATGGGTGTCCAGCCCGGGAAGACCTTTACGGAAGAAATCCTGGTTAACCGACTGTACGACCTGACTCTCCCTGGTGTTTACTCGGTCGAAGTGAGCAGAATCGTTGCGGACACCGAGGCGAAGGGCTGGACCTTTGTTACCTCCAATATCGTGCAGCTTCGCATACCCGACTGAATCGTTCCGCTCGTGCGCAGTTCGTGTCTTGATCCTAGTCGCCCTCGGACCCTACCCGGCACCCGCCGCGCCACCGGAGGCGGCACGGCGGCTGCTTACCGCCCTTCCTACCCC
>JAKJGV010000110.1:0-6729 GCA_022704185.1 Verrucomicrobiota bacterium | reverse complement strand
GCACACGCCGTGCCGGTCCCCCTATGTGGACTCGCTCCCGCTGGTCGCTCGATTACCGCCCCGCTGCGCACATCGCCACGAAGTATCCGGTCGGCTACGCACGCCCGGAACGTTCGGAAACCAAGGGAAACCAAGGGGTCAGCCCTTCACAATACACATTGCAGGCGGAGAATGGTTGTGCCACATTGTGGGGCATGGCCAGGCAGCTTCGAGTTGAATATCCCGGAGCGATCTATCACGTCACCTGCCGGATGGTGGGGGATGGGAAGACGGGGCGGACGTATCTGTTCAAGGACGCCGCCGATCATGAGCGCTTTCTCGATCGGCTGGCTGAACGGGTCGAGCAGTTCCATATCCGGCTGTACCTGTTCGTCTGCATGACGAATCACTTCCACCTGGTTTTCGAGACGCCGGAGGCGAATTGCTCGAGATTCATGCAGTCGCTTTCGACGGCGTACACGGTCTATTACAACCTGCGGCACGGCCGGCACGGGCATTTGTTGGACGGCCGGTTCAAGGCAAAGCTGGTGGATGGCGACGATTATCTGTTGGCGCTTTCGCGCTATGTACATCTCAATCCTGTGCGGATCGGCGCGATGAAAGACAGGCCGATCGGGGAACGGATTGACGCGTTGCGGGCCTGGCGGTGGAGTAGCTATGCGAGCTATATCGGCGAACGCAAGGCGCTGGATTTTGTTGAATGCGGGCCTTTGCTTTCCGAGATGGGCGGGAAACAGTGCGAGTGGCCGAAACGCTACCGCGAGTATGTCGAGAGCGGCCTGGCCGAACCGGACGAGGACTTCCATGTTGCGCTGAAACTCTCGCCACGCAGTATCGGCGGCGATGGGTTTCGAGCGTGGGTTGATGCTCTTTACCAGAAGAGGGTCGAGACTCATGACCGGCCGGAAGATGTATCGTTTCGGCGTATGACCGAGCCGTTGTCGGCAGACCAGGTGCTGAGCGTTCTGGCGGAGTGCTTCGATGTCGGAGTATCAGAGTTCAAACGTCGTCGCCACAACAGCGCCTTGCGGGCTGTCGCGGCGCGCTATCTGACTCGCTTCGCCGGTCAGAGTCAACGCGACGTTGCGGACTTGCTGAACGTTGGCAGTGGAGCGGCGGTGTGTAATCAGCTTGCCCGGTTGCCCGCGAAGCTGACCTCCGACCGGCACCTGAGAAAGCGATTTCAGCAGGCGGAAGACAAATTGCGGACATTGGCAAAAGAACGACAAAAAGAGAATGCAACGAAGAGGTAATGTGTATTGTGAAGGGCTGACCCCTGTGCCTTGACCCCTGTGCCTTTGATCAACAAACCCAGAGCTCCACATTGCGCGCCTGGGCCACGGCCTGGCCCGCGGGCAGGCTCATCGGCTCGCGGACCATGCGGTCAATGATCAGCTTCTTGTCCGGGCCGGAGGCCAGGATCACCACGAGGTCCATTTTCTCGATGAGGGTGGCGGTTACGGACACGCGATCCGGCTTGACGGATCGTACGACAGGGATGGCCATGAGGCCGCGGCCCCGCTGGACGTCGGTGAGGGAGAAGAGCGAGGCGGTATGCCCGTCCGCGCCGAGCCCGAGCAGGCCCAGTCTCAGGAGCGCGCCTTTCGCGAGGAACTTCTTGAGGTCCGCATCGTACTGCTCGGCGGCGCGCGGCAGGCCCAGGTCCGCCTGCACCCGGAGCACCCGGTCGTCCGGCACGCGGAGCGCCGCGAGGACAGGACGGATGCGCCCGTAGTTGCTGTCCGGTGACGATGACGGCACCACGCGTTCGTCGCTGAACAGCACATGCGCGTGCGCGTCCACAATCACCCGCTGCGCCGCGAGACGCTGGTAGGCGGGCATGGGGGTCTGGCCGCCGGAGAGCATGACGCCGAAAGGACGCGTGTTTTTCTCCGCAAGCACGCCTGCGACGAGGCCGGCGACTTCGGATGACAGGGTCAGGGAATCGCTGAAGCGACGTACTTTCATAACCACTCCACTCCATGCCTTGCGGCGAGGTCGCCCGCCGCGGCGGGCCCCTCGCTGCCGAAATCATAAGGCTCCGGTTTGATGCGGCGTTGTTCCAATTCGTGAAGGACAGGGGTGAAGATGTCCCACGCGGCCGCGAGTTCGTCGCTCCGGATGAACAGGCTTTTCTCGCCGCGGATCGCATCGAGGATCAGCCCTTCGTAAGCCTCCGGGATGACCACGTTGAAGGCGGTCGCATAGCGCAGATCCAGCTCGGTTTCGGCGAGGGTAAGTTTCAGTCCCGGCACTTTGCTGACGACCTTGAGCGCGACGGCCTCGTCCGGCTGCACGCGGATGACGAGCTGGTTGGCCGGCAGCGAGGAGAGTGCCCCGCTGAAAAGGTTGGAAGTTGCGGGGCGGAAGCGGATACGGATCTCGTTGCAGCGGGCATTGAGACCTTTGCCGGCGCGGATGAGGAAAGGCACCCCCTGCCACCGCGCGTGGTCCACGCGCAAAGCCATCGCGGCATAGCTGGGGGTGACGGAGTCGCGCGGCACTCCATCTTCCTCATTATAGGAAGGATTCTTGCCGTTGCGGCGGTATTGGCCGACCACCAGGTCCTCGAGCCGGAGCGGAGGAATATGCTTCAACACGTCGAGCTTCGCGTCGCGAATCGCCTGCGCGTTGAGCGTCGCGGGTCTCTCCATCGCCACCAGCGAGAGGATCTGCATCATGTGGTTCTGGATCACGTCGCGGATGATGCCGTATTCGTCGAAGTACCCCGCGCGCGAGCCGATCCCGATGTTCTCTTTCCAGGTGATCTGGACCTGTTCGATGCAGCGCCCGTTCCACAGCGGCTCGAAGATGGTGTTGGCAAACCGCAACACGAGAAGGTTCTGGATGATCTCCTTCCCGAGGTAGTGATCAATGCGGTAGATGTCGCGCTCGGGAAACGCCTGCGCGAGTTCGTGCGCCATGCGGTCGGAGGATTCGCGGTCGCTGCCGAAGGGCTTCTCGATGATGACGCGCGACCACGTCTTGCCCGGCGTGCAGGTGACCAGTCCCGCGCGTCCCATCGCCCGCGCGACGTCGACGAAGATGGACGGAGGAATCGCCAGGTAATACAGGCGGTGCGCCCGCCCCAGTTCCAGCGGCTTCATGGTTTGGTAAAGATCCATGAAGGAGTCCGGCGAGTCGTACGATCCCTGCACGTAATGGCAGCGCGACAGGAATTCCGCCATCTTCCGTTCGCAATCGTGCTCGGGCACGTACCGGCAGGTGAGGTGTTCGCCCACGCGCGCCCGGAACTCCTCGTGGCTCATCGCGCTGCGGGCGAACCCGAAGACGTGGAACCGGTCCGGCATGAAGCCCTGGCTGTAGAGGGAGAACAGCGCGGGCAACAACTTTTTCCGGGCCAGATCGCCCGAAGCGCCCACAATGATCACGCTTAATGCGTCTTTCCCTTCGAGGTCCATACTTGCCGAGTAGTTTATGTTACGGATGACAGCATAACACAACCCCTGATTCCGCGCATTGAACATAGAATGTGCTTGCAGGGTATCGTCACAATAAAGGACATTAGAACCCCGAGTCCTGCAGAGGACACGGGGAAGAAGCCCTCGATGAACTGGTACTTACGCAAGAAAGATGGGGAGATCTACGGTCCCGTGGACTTGGAGACTCTTCAGCTTTGGGCGACGGACAGTCGCATTGCCCCCGAGGACGAAGCCTCCACCGATCGCGAACACTGGAGTCCGGCGTCAGGCATCCCTGAGTTGGGCATGGATTGGGTCGTGGAGCTGCGCGATGGGACGCTGTTCGGTCCGACCCATCTGCTGGCCGTAAAGGACCTGGTGCAGGACGGATCCGTTTCGCGCCGCGGCAAGATCACCAACGTGCGCGCGAAGGAGACCGCGGTGGTGAGCGAGGTGCTCGTCGCGGCGTTGATCGGCCTCGCCTCGAAGATGCAGGGAACCATAGACACGCTTCAGCAGCGGTTGGGGCCGTCCGTGGGCGAGGCCCCGGGAGACGAACGTATCGAGGCGTTGCAGGCGGAGATCCGGCGATTGACGGAGCAGAAGGATCGCCTGGAAGAAGATGCCGCGAAATGGAAAGGTCTTTACGAGGAAAGCGCCGGCAATGCGGTGGCGCGTGAGAACGAACTCAAGGCGCGCTTCAGCACGGGACGCTCCACCGAGGCGCGCCTGGACGGGTTGAAGGCGGAGGTCGAGGAGAGCAAGCAGCTCGCCAACACCGAGCGCGCGGCCGCGCGCAAGAAGGAAGACGAACTGAAAGAGCAGATCCGGAAACTCAAGGCCGACGCGCAGCAGACGCAGGAACTCGCGCAGCAGGTCGAGAAGTGGAAATCGCTTTACGAGCATTTGAAGGCCTCGGCGGGTGACAAGACCCGCGCCATGGGCCGCCCGGCGGCTGCCGGTGACAACGACATGGTTCCGCGCGTCCGGCTCGAAGAGGTCGAGCGCAAGCTTTCCCAGGTGCAGAAGAGCTACCAGAATCTTCTTCGGAGCGCCAACCGCAACATGGCGCCCGGCGGGCGCAGCACTCCGCCCGCGGCGGACAATCTGCGCCGCTGGCAGGTCAGTTGATTTCTCCGCGCCGCGCGGATTCTCCCCAAAGCCGCTCGAGGCCCCCTGCGGGCTTGCCCGCAGGAGCCAAAGTTCACAGGTTACCCCCGCGACGAAACCGGAAACAAAAAGAGAGCGCGGGAGGAGCGAAAGAAGGACTCCCGCCACCTTTCGCTCCCTTCGGGCTCCAGTGCTTTCGCTTTTTCCTCCTAGCCCGGCGAACTTGGTTTCCCGCGGGACGAGCCCGCGGGGGACCTTTTCTTCAACAGCCACGCAAGGCCCCCTGCGGGCTTGGAAGTTGGGTTGCCGCGGGGGAGCTTCGACTCATCAATCCGCAAGAATATCCGGCTGGCTGCCCGACAGTACCACCGTTCCGCCCGCCGGGATTTGCAGCGATGCCGCCTCTCCGCCGGCCCAGCGCTCCGCGCCGGGATTCAGCGCGTCGAACCACGGGCCGCCCGCGGAAAGCGGGACCCTCACTTTCGCGGCCTCCCGCCCGAAGTTGACCGCGACGACAATTCCACCTCCCGTCGCGGGGCGTTCGTAGACCGCCACGTTCTCCGGCAACGAGCCCTCGTGGATGCGGATCGCGCCGTCGGCCAGCGCATCGTGGCGGGTTCTCAAGCGGGCGAGCGTCCGGAAGCTTTCCTGAATCTTCCGCCCGGCCGGCGTGTTCAACTTGCGCCACTGAAGAGGGTTGGAACCCACCACCTTCGGCGTGTCTTCCCCGAACTCCTGCCCGGCGTAGACCATCGTCGCGCCCGGGGCGGTCAACGTGACCGCCAGCGCGGTGATCGCCCGGCGAACCGCTTCTTCCTCCGCGTAGCCCGCGTCCTTGAGCTCCCGCATGACGCGTTCCTCGTCGTGGCTTTCCGTGTACGCGATGCGCTGAAACGCGTTGGTGAATCCGCTGCGCAGCGGATCCATGATCTGCGCGAATTCGCGCCGGTCGAGACGCGCGTCGCGGATCATCTCGCGTAAACGCCACCGGAAATGCGCATCCCACGTGGTGTCCATCTCGGTCCGGTTAATCAGGTCCGGGTCTGACGGCAGGTGCTCTGCGATCTGCCATGCCCCGGGATCGGCCTGCTTCGCGGCGAAGGCAAACCAGCTTGCGCCCCAATCGTTGTAGCCGTGCCAACCGACCCATCGCGTGGCGTCGTAGCGGAACCCGTCCACGCGATACGCCTCGATCCAGTGACGCAGCATGTCGGCCACGTACCGCTTGAACGCGTCGGATTCCTGGTCGAGATCCGGGAATCCCCAGTTCTCGCCGAGGAAGAGATGAAAGTAAGGGCTCGCGTCGTAGTCCGGCCCGTAAAGCTGGTACAGCGGCGACGCCCGGTCCATGTGGTTGAGGACGACGTCCTTGATCACCGCGAGACCTCGCCGGTGCGCCTCGTTGACGAGCTGGCGGAGTTCGTCCGGCGTGCCATAGGCCGATTCCGGCGCGAGATGAAACGCCGGGTTGTATCCCCAGCTCTCGGCCCCGGTGAACTCGTTCACCGGCAGAGGCTCGATCGCGTTCACGCCGAGCGCGCGAATGTAGTCCAGTTTCGCAATGGTCCCGGTGAATCCGCCGCCCGGATGCATATCTTGCAGATGAAGCTCGTAGATCAGGGCCCGGCTCAAAGGTGGACGCCGGTAGTCGGAATCCGTCCACGCGAACGGCGGCTGCTCCACCTCGATAACGCTGCGCGCAAGGGCGGGAAGGTGCGTCTCGCGGCCGTCGGCGTCCTTCCACTCGACATCGTGCGAGTACGGGTCCGCGATCAGCCGCTCTCCGTCCACGACATACTGGTAATGCCATGTACCGGCATCGAGCTTCTTGCGGAGCCACCACCACGCCCCGTCGGGCGAACGGTGCATGACGTCCGCTTCGGGATTCCATTCATTGAAGTCGCCGGACAGGGCCACGAAATGCTTGCCGGGCGCGTAGAGCGCGAAAAGGATCGCGCCGTCTTCCTGCGGAGTCGCCCCCGAGCGAATTTCCGTCGGAGGATTGCTGACCACCAGTTCCGGCGCGGACCAGAATTCGACACGGCCCAGCCGCGTGGTGGAAGAACCTTCCGACGACGCCACCATCTCATGCCGCCCGAGGCGCAATGCGTGGGCGGGGATTTCCCAGCGGAGCGGGGCCTCGAGCAGCGTCACCAACGGTTCGCCGTTGAGCCGGATCGTGACGGGGGCCTCTCCG
>JAKJGV010000010.1:21195-33272 GCA_022704185.1 Verrucomicrobiota bacterium | reverse complement strand
GCACCACCCGCCCGTCCTGGTTTATGTCAAACATGAACCGGTACACGTTCGTCCAAGGGTCCACCAAGTGCCCCAGTTCGTTGAACGCCTTGGAATTGAATTCCATGAACTGGATACGCTTCGGGTTGTAAGTCGTGCATATGGGATGGTGATTCATGTTCCCCGTGCCACCCCCAAGATCGAATTCGGCATTTGGATACATGATGTTGGTCATCACGGCCACCAGCATCTGCATCCCGGATTGGCCTTCAGCCGCATTCTGGTGTGGGGGCACGCTGACTGAACCGAACAACTGCTGCCCGGGCGGCGCGACCGGCCAGCGGCCGTACTCGCGGTAGTAGTTCCCCCACGCCATGGTAATGCGACCGAGGTCCACCTTGACTGATGCCGTTTCGGACTTCTGCATCATCTTGTTCAGAGCCGGGAGCAGGATCGCGATCAGCAACCCCAGGATGCCGATCACCACGAGCAATTCCACGAGCGTGAACGCGGAGATGCGGGGTGATTGAGGATTGGAGATCGCGAATTTACGCGAATTTGCGCGAATTGGGAGGAGGGATTTCACCGCGGATGGGGGAAGGGATGAAGAAGGGGGAGTACGATACTCCCGAATCCCGAATCCCGAATCCCAAATCCCAAATCGCGCATCCCGCATCTCGCACCCCGCTTCGATCTTCGAGCTACGCAGGGCAAGTCCCGCGTTTCGCATGCTCCATCTGGCAATTGTCAGTTTCATAGCGCCCACGACATCATGAATGAATTCGTTGATCCCGGGTTCGGCCCAGCTGACATCACACCGACCCGCACGCCGGGGAACGAGCCGTTGCCGGTGGGGGAAAGGCTTCGTATCATGGCCGCAATCGGCGCGCCCAACGCACCTTGGATGGTACCGCCGTCACGGGCAAATCCGCCGATCGTGTTATCGAAGTCGGAATCCACAACAATCAGGTACGGATTGCTCCAAGGATCGAGGAAGAAGACCTCGCTCAGAGTATACGTGCGCATCGCTTCGGAGTCGATCGTCCGAATGGATGCCACGCCCGTGCTGGATGATTCCGGAATTTCGAGGAAGACGATCCGCCGCGGGTTGTACGTCGCATCCACCCCCCGGAGGATGTTCATGATCCGGCTCTGGCGGAGCGGGTCATCGTTGAGATTGCCCCACTTGCCGACATAAGTGTGGTCCGGATGCCCGTTCGTGTCGCCGACCGGCATATACCCGTATTCCCGGAAATAGGCCTGGATGGCCGAAACGATCGTGGCCATTTCCTGCTGGGCCTTGGCGATATCCGCGCGTTCCAGCGCGCGGATGATCACCGGCGTGAGGATTCCCGCGATCGTCGCGATAATCACGATTACGACCAGCAGTTCGACGAGGGTGACGCCGGAAGAAGAACGGAGGAATGGAGTGATGGAGTGTTGGAGTGTTGGGAGACGGAACAAACCGAACAATCTACTGCTATGATTGCTTGAGCTCATATCCATCACTCCATCTCTCCATTCCTCCATCTCTCCACCACTCCATCACTCCATTCCTCCATCTCTCCACTACTCCATCACTCCACCACTCCATTCCTCCATCTCTCCACCACTCCAACACTCCATTCCTCCGCCACTCCGTTCCTCCATCTCTCCCTCACTTCCACGACATGACGATGACGTTCGTATCGCCGGGCTTCGGACCCCACGACCATACGGCCACCTGGCGCCCGGTCAGGATCAGGTCGGGCGAGCCGGCCCCGACACTCGACACCCGGCAGGCGTTGTTGAAGTCCGTATCCATCGAGATCACATAGGGGTTGCCCCATGGGTCGAGATAAAAGCCCTGTTCCCGGGTGAACACCAGGCCGAAACCCTCGGACCCGGCCCCCTCCGTGGCGTTGTCCGGCACATCGAGAAACACCATCTTCTTCGGATTGTTCGTCGTGTCCCTTGACCGGAGGATATTGATGACCCGCGCCTGCGCATCGGCGGCGTTCTGATTCGCCCCGGCGGCGTGGTACGTGACATCGGCCGACCCGTTGTCCGCGCAGGGCCACCGGTTGTATTCCCCGTAGTAAGTCCGGATACCGTTCACGATATCCGCGATCTGGGCGTTGGCCTTGCCGACATCCGCGCGCGTCAGCGCGGCCCCGACGCCGGAAAGCACGAGCGCGGCGAGAATGCCGATGATCGCGATCACGACGAGCAGCTCGACCAGTGTGAAGGCGTGGGAGGAGCGGGGCGATGGAGAGATGGAGTGATGGAGTATTGGAGTATTGGAAGGCTGGGAAGATGCTTTGTTACCTCCATCATTCCACCGTTCCACTGTTCCATTACGCTTCATTGTTTCTCCACCCGCCACCGCAATTCGTAGCCGCGCCTGCCTTTAGCCACCGCTTACCAGCGGCGGCTACTTCACTCTCTCGCGCTCCCGTAGCCGCGCCTGATAAGGCGTGGCTCATCTCGCATCCCGTATCCCGGAACCCGCATCTCCACTTTCCATAATACCCCTGCCATTCCGGGGCGTCTACCCGCTGACGACCGGCCACGAGGCCTAATTTCCGCTCCAGTTATTGATATTATCGGCCGCTTCCATCGCGTCCGGACCGAGCGACCAGAGATCGTAGCCAAACTTGAAGTTGTTGTTGTCGGCGTACGGTGCGTTGGGCCGGTGGATGTAGCGGTAGTCCCGGCCCCAGGGATCCACGACCTGGTAGGCCATGTTGGTGTCGTTCCACCCCGGAAACGCCAGGAACGGACGGCGCCCTTCCTTCTGGGGTTTGACCCAGAGCTGCCCGGTGAGATTGGGGCTTTGCGTGGCGACCGAGTTCGTCGGGTACCGCCCGTAGACCGCGCGGAAATCCTCCAGCGCGATTTTGATCTTCTCCATGTCGGCCTGCGCGCGGCTGACGGCGGATTTCCGCGACGCGAAGCTCGAAATCCCCACCACCAGCCCGATCAGCAACGCAATGATCGCGACGACGGTGAGAAGTTCGACGAGGGTGAAGCCTGGGGATTGCCGATTGCCGATTGCCGAGTGACGAATGGAGGATTCTTTCATGGCTGGCCTCCCGCGTGAAACCGGAAATGGAATTTTCCAGACATTGGAAGAAATGTACACCTTTTTTCCAGACATTGGAAGATTGGTTATTGAGGAAAACAGATGCGGGATTCGGGATCCGTGATTCGAGTCGTGAAAGCTTGTATTGGAACACCCCGCATCCCGTATCTCGCACCCCTCACCTCCTCCACGACCGCACGTCGTCCATCGTGTCGGACTTGCGATCGGGACCGCTGGACCAGATGATCATGCCTCCGTCTATGCCGCCGCTGTAGACGCTGTCCGTCACGTCGCAGATGCCGTCGAGGTTGGCATCCAGAACGATTTGATACGGCATGCCCCACGCGTCGAGAATGTCGCCTTCCGGGCCCAGCCGGACCGCGCCGGCACCTTTTTCCATCCAGTCCAGGAAGATCACGCGGCGCGGATTGGCAACGTGCCCCTCGTTGCCCTCCCCCTCCACGGCCCTCAGCGCGTTCATCACCTCGCGGTTCGGGACGCGTTCGGAGCCGAACCGGACGTCGACGCCGCCGCGGCTTCGCGTCGTGGGCCAGACCCCGTATTCCGTCTTGTAGCGCGCGCCCGCGTTGAGCAACCGCTCCATGCCCCTGACCGTATCGCGGAGGCGCAGATGATCGCGCAGCCGGTAGAACGCGGGGATCGTCGCGGACGCTGTGAAAATCACAATCCCGGCGAGGATCATAAGCTCATTTCGGGTGATTTTCATGGGGAAGCGTGTTTTGTCCTTTGTGCTTGGTCCTTCGCGTTCTGCAAGCGCCGCAATACACACGACCCCAGCGCAAAGGAGAATGCTCCCGGCGCCTTCCGGCAAGTTTCAAGTGTCCAGCGTCAAGCCTCAAATCAGCTCAACTTCCCGATGATCGAGATCAGCGGGAGGAACAGGGCGATGACGATGGTACCGACGACGAGCGCGAGGCAAATGATCAGGATCGGCTCGATGATCGAGGTCAAGCCCACGACGGTGTTGTCCACATCCTCGTCGTAGCTGTCCGCGATCTTCATCAGCATTTCGGGCAGCGCGCCGGTTTCCTCGCCGACCTCGACCATGCTGACGACCATCGGGGGGAACACCTTGGCCGCCTCGATCGGCGGCGCCATGTTTTCACCTTCCTTGACGCTGTCGTGAATCATTCCCACGGCGCGCGAGATCACCTCGTTCTGCACGGTTTCCCTGACGATATTGAGCGCCTGGAGCACGGGCACGCCGGAATTCATCAGCGTGCCCAGCGTGCGGGCGAACCGCGCGATGGCGGTCTTGCTGACCAGGGTGCCGAAGATCGGCATGTGCAGCTTGATCCAGTCCACGGCATAGCGGCCGGACTTGAGGGTGCCGAGCAACTTCACGACCACGACCAGCGCCACGACTCCGATGATCACCAGCGGGAGCCGCCGCGTCATGGTGCGGCTCACGCCGAGCACGAACTGGGTGAGGCCGGGCAGCGCCGCGCCTTCGAGCAGGTCCTGGAAGATCTGCTCGAACTTCGGAACGATGAACACCATGAGGAAGGTCAGGATGGCGCCGGCCATGATCAGCACCACCACGGGATAGACCATGGCGCTGATGATCTTGCTCTTGATCTTCTGCGCCTTCTCCATGAATTCGGCGAGCCGCGTCAGGACGACGTCGAGCACGCCGCCGATCTCGCCCGCCTTGACCATGTTCACGAAGAGCTTGTTGAAAATGCGGGGATGCTGGGCCAGCGCTTCGGCAAACGTGCTGCCGGACTCGATGGACTCCGCCATTTCCCCGACCGTCTGCTTGAGACGCTGGTTTTTCTCTTGCTTGTAGAGCACGCGCAACCCTCTCAGGAGCGGAAGGCCGGCATTGATCAGCGTGGCGAGCTGCCGCGTGAGGACCATGAGCTGCTTGGTTTTCACGCGAACGAGGAAGGTCGGGATCTTCAACTCCATCTGCAGGCCCTTGCTGGACGCCGCGGGCACGGCGGCGCGCTTGGCCTTCTTCGCGGGCTTGTCGCCCGCCGCGGAGATATTCGTCGGGAACAGCCCCTTCTCGCGGATCTTGGCGAGGACCGCCGCCTCGCTGTCGGCGTCCATTTCGCCAGCGAACTCCTGCCCCTTCGCGTCCAGCGCCGTGTACTTGAATTTTGCCATGGCTTATCTCTCCACGGGGAACCGCAGCCCGCCCCTTCCGGGAGGGGCGCCGGCCCGGCGCCCGAAATCATCTTCTCCGGCCCGATGCACCCGTCCTCAGGTGTACTTCAGCACTTCCTCCACCGTGGTCGAGCCATCGAGCATGCAGCGGATGCCGTCTTCCCGCAGCGTGCGCATGCCCAGCTCGACCGCCTTCTCGCGGATCACGATTGTCGGTTTCCTCTGATTGACCAGATCCCGGATAGGATCCCTCACCCTCAAATACTCGAAGATGCCGCGCCGGCCCTTGTAGCCCGTCTGGTTGCAGTACGAGCAGCCCGCGCCGTAGTAGAAGTTCCTGTCGCCGACCGCGCCTTCGCGCAGGCCCAGTTGATCGAGGATGTTCTTGTCCGGCTTGTACGGCGTCCGGCAGTTCTGGCAGATGGTGCGGATCAAGCGCTGGCCGAGCACCGACTCCAGCGTCGAGGCGATGAGGAACGGCTCCACCCCCATGTCGATGAGCCGCGTGATCGCGCCCGGCGAATCGTTCGTGTGCAGGGTGGTGAACACCAGGTGGCCCGTGAGGGACGCCTGGATGGCGATCTCGGCCGTCTCGAGGTCGCGTATTTCACCGACCATGATGATGTCGGGGTCCTGGCGGAGGAAGGCGCGGAGCGTGCGGGCGAACGTGAGGCCGATCGGGTCGTTGATCGGGACCTGGATGATGCCCTCGATGTCGTATTCCACCGGCTCTTCCGCCGTCAGCAGCTTCGATTCGATGGTGTTGATCCGCCGCAGCGCGGAATAGAGCGTGGTCGTCTTGCCGGATCCCGTCGGGCCGGTGTTGATGATGATCCCGTTGGGTTTCTCGATGTCCTCGACGAAGTAGTGGTACACGTCGTCGGGCATGCCGATGTTCTCGAGATCGAGCTGCACGACGCTGCGATCGAGCACGCGGAGCACCACGCTTTCCCCGAACTGCGTCGGGAGCGTCGAGACACGGAAATCGATGGGCCGGCCGGCGACCGTGAGCTGGATGCGGCCGTCCTGCGGCAGGCGGCGCTCGGCGATATTGAGGCCCGAGATGACCTTGATGCGCGACGTCACGGGCAGCGCGAGGTGTTTCGGCGGCGGGGCCATCTCGTACAGCGCGCCGTCCACGCGGTACCGGATCTTGAACTCGTTCTCGAACGGCTCGAAATGGATGTCCGACGCGCGGTCCTGCACGGCCTGGTACAGCACGAGGTTGACGAAGCGCACGACGGGCGTGGAGCTCGCGGCGGCCTCGATCTGCGCGATGTCCTCCCCCCGCTTGCCGGCCTGCAGCAGGTCGCCCGCGTCCTCCAGCTCCGACTCCAGGGCGGAGAGCATGTCGCTCACCGACTCGCTCTCGTCCCCGTAGTACCGCTGCATGTAGACCTTGATGTCCTCCTCCCGGGCGACGACGAAGCTCACGTCGCGCGTCAGGACGAACATCAGCTCGTCCACGATCTCCGGGCTGAGCAGGTCGAACGTGGCCAGCCTGACGGACCCCGTGTCCGCCTCGACCGGGATGACGCTGTACATGCGCGCCACGCTGGCGGGCAGCGCGCGCACCACATCCACGTTGATATCCAGATCGCGCAGGTTGATGACGTGGGTGCCGAGCTGGGCCGCGATCGTCGAGAGGAGCTGGTCCTCGGGGACGATCTCCATGTCCAGCAAGACCTGGCGGACGGGTTTGCCCGTCCGCTCGTGCTCGTCCAGCACCTCCTCCGCCTGCTGGGGCGTCACGAGTCCTTCTTCGCCCAGCTGCTGGAGCAAGACATCGCTGTAATCCCGGGTTGCCATGGTGTGCGTCTATTTCTTCTTTGCCGCCGCCGCCGCGATCTGCTGCGCCTTGTTGATGACCTCTTCCGGGTCCTGGCATTTGGTGATCAGGTCCTCATAACGGATGTATCCCCGCTCGTACAACGCCAGCAGGTGCGCGTCCAGCGTCATCATGCCCCAGCGGGCGCCCGTCTGGATGTCCGATGTTATGCGGAAAGTCTTGTTGTCGCGGATCAACGAGCGGATGGACGAGGTCGCCTGCATGAACTCGAACGCCGCCACGCGCCCGGGTTTGTCCGCGCGCACCAGCAGCAACTGCGAGATCACGGCTTCGACGCTGGAGGACAGCTGGGTGCGGATCTGTTCCTGCTGGTCGGTCGGGAAGGCGTCCACGATACGATCCACCGTGCGCGCCGCGCCCGTCGTGTGCAGCGTGGCGAAGACCAGGTGCCCCGTTTCCGCCGCGGTGATCGCGGCTTCCATCGTCTCGAGGTCGCGCATTTCACCGACGAGTATCACGTCCGGGTCCTGGCGCAAACCCCTCCGCAGCGCCTCCTTGAAGCTCGGAACGTCAACCCCGATCTCGCGCTGCGTCACCACGCTGCGCTTGTGGGTGTGGTAGTACTCGATCGGATCCTCGATCGTGATGATGTGGCAGTCGCGCTCCTCGTTGATGATGTTCATCATGCTCGCGAGCGTCGTGGTCTTGCCCGAGCCGGTCGGCCCGGTCACCAGGATCAGCCCGCGCGGCTTGAAGAGCAGGTCCTTCACCTGCGGCGGCAGCCCGATTTCCTCCAGCGTCAGGAGCTTGGAGGGAATCTGGCGCAGGACGATGCCGATGTAGCCCTTCTGCTTGAAGACGCTGACGCGGAAACGCGCGACATCGCCGAAGCCGAAACCGAAGTCCGTGCCGCCCTGCTCGCGCACCTTGTGCAGGTGGTCCTCGGACGTGATGCTCTTCATCAGCCGCTCGGTATCCTCCGGACGCAGCGGATCCGCGTCCAGCGGCTGGAGCTGCCCGTGAATGCGCAGCACCGGCGGTGCGGCTACCGCCAGGTGCAGGTCGGACGCGTTTTCGTCCACGACCAGCTGCAGCAGGTCGCTCATCGAAATATCGGATGTACGAGTCATGCCCATATCAGTCCACGTCTCCCATGGTTACACGAAACACCTCGTCCAGCGTCGTGACGCCGGCGATCACCTTGCGCAGCCCGTCCTCGCGCAGCGTCCTCATGCCGAGCTGGCGCGCCTTGGTCCGGAGCTCTGAAGCCGACACGCTCTCGAAAATCATGTGCCGCACCTCGTCGTTGACGAGGAAGATCTCGAAGATGCCGAGCCGCCCGCGATACCCCGTGAAGTTGCAGTCGGTGCAGCCCTTGCCCCGGAACAGGTTCGCCTGCTCGAACTGCCCCGCCAGCGGACCCAGCATCCGCAACTCGGTTTCCGACGGCTTGGCCTCGTCCTTGCATTTCTCGCAGATCTTGCGCACGAGGCGCTGGGCCATGATCGCGCGCGTGGAGGACGCAACGAGGAAGGGCTTCACGCCGATGTCAATGAGACGAATGACCGCGCTGGGCGCGTCGTTCGTGTGAAGCGTGCTGAAGACCAGGTGGCCGGTGAGGGACGCGTTCACCGCGATCTCCGCGGTCTCCATGTCGCGGATTTCACCGATCATGATGATGTTCGGCGCCTGGCGCAGGATCGAACGCAGCGCCGCCGCGAACGTGAGCCCGATATCCGTGCGCACGTGGACCTGGTTGATGCCCGACATCTGGTACTCGACCGGATCCTCGACCGTGATGATCTTGCGGTCGGGCCGGTTGATGTAGTTCAGGCAGGCGTACAGCGTCGTCGTTTTGCCGGAGCCCGTCGGGCCCGTCACCAGGAGGATGCCGTCCGAAAGGCCGATCAGCCGCTCGAACGTCTGCTGGTCGTCGGACAGGAACCCGAGCTGCGGCAGTCCGAGCATCAGGCTCTGCTTGTCGAGAATACGCATGACGATGCTCTCGCCGTGGTTCGACGGGATGGAAGACACGCGCAGGTCGAGATCGCGCCCCATGACGTTGATCTGGATGCGGCCGTCCTGCGGCACGCGCTTCTCCGCGATGCTCATGTTCGCCATGATCTTGACGCGGCTGATGATCGCGGACTGCAGCCGCTTGGGCGGGCTGTCCACCTCGTGCAGCACACCGTCAATGCGGTACCGGACGCGAAACTTCTTGGCGAGCGGTTCGAGGTGGATGTCGGACGCGCGGCTGCGGAACGCCTCGAGGATGATCAGGCTCACGAGCTTGATGATCGGCGCGTCCGCCTCGGTGACATCGCTTTCGGCGGACAGCACCTTCATGGCGTCGCCCGGCAGGGCCACCGTGCCCTCGGTGATCTCCTCCAGCATGGACTCCACCGACCCGCCCGTGTGGGCGTAATAGTGATTCAGCGCGGTCTCGATCTCGTCCGCGGGCGCGACGACGCCTTCCACGTTGCACTTCAGGACATACCGAAGGCTGTCGAGGGTCTCCACGTCGAGCGGATCGCTGAGCGCGACCGTCAGGACGCTTTCGTTCTTGAAAACGGGGACGATCTTATAGCGACGGGCCACCTCGCCGGGAACCAGGTCCAGGACTTCCTGCGGAATGTCCAGCCCGGTGAGAGTGATCATCTCCATGCCGAACTGGCTGGCGAGTGTCTTCAGGATATCGGTCTTGGAAACCACACCCTGCTGGGAAAGCACATCTACGACGCTTTTGTCTTCCTTCTGGGAGTTCGTACGAGCATCGCTCGCCTGCTCGCGCGAAATAAGGCCCACACTCTCCAGTATCTCGAGAATGTATTCGTCGTTTGCAGTCAAAGGCCTCGGCTCCTTCGAACGAAAGTATAAGGCGGCCCGGTCCGGCTGTTTATACGTGGGCAGATTATCACGGCGCGATTCCGGGTGTCAACGGGCACGGGAGGTAAGGGAGGATTCGGGATTCGGGATTCGGGATTCGGGGTTCCGCCTTCGCCGGGCTTCGGCGGACAAATCGGGATTGAATCGTTCCCAATCTCCAATCTCTAATCTCCAATCAACCTCTTCTTCAACGCCTCCTGGACCACCTGCGGATTCGCCTTGCCCTTGCTCAGCCGCATGACCTGCCCCACCAGGAACTGCATCGCCGCCGTCTTGCCGGCCTTGAAGTCCTCCACCGACTTCGCGTTCGCCGCGATCGCCTGCTCCACGAACGCGTCGATCGCGCCCGTGTCGCTCACCTGCGCCATGCCGCGCTCTTTCACGATCGCCGCGGGATCCCCGCCCTGCTCGAACAGCACCGCGAACACCTCGCGCGCGCTCGGCATGTTGAGCGTCTTCGCGTCCACCAGCTTGATGAGGCCGGCCAGCGACTGGGCTGTGATGCGCGCCTGCCCGATTTCCAGCTCCTTCTCGGAAAGGCATCGCAGCAGATCGGTCATGACCCAGTTCGACGCCGCCTTGGCATTGCCGCACCGCTTCGCGGTCTCTTCGTAGAAATCGGCCACCGCCTTGTCCGCCACCAGCACCCCCGCGTCGTATTCGGGGATCCCGTATTCCTCGATGAACCGCGCGCGCCGCGCCTGCGGCAACTCGGGTATCTGCTTCTTCCACGCGGAAAGCTGGTCCGCCGAAACCACCACCGGCATCAGGTCGGGCTCGGGGAAATAGCGATAGTCGTGGGCATACTCTTTCGAGCGCATGCTCTCCGTCACGCCCGCGTCGGGGTTCCACCGGCGCGTCTCCTGCACGATCTGCCCGCCCTTTTCGAGCACGCCGATCTGGCGCCGGATCTCGTACTGCAACGCCGCGCGCACGCCCTTGAACGTGTTCATGTTCTTGATCTCGGCCTTCGTGCCGAGCTGGTCGGAGCCCTCCGGGCGCACGCTCACGTTCACGTCGCACCGCATGTTGCCCTGCTCGAGGTTGCACTCGCTGACGCCGCCGTACACGAGGATCTGCTTCAGCGCGAGCAAATAGGCAAACGCCTCGTCCGGCGTGGACAGCTCGGGCTCCGATACGATCTCCATGAGCGGCGTGCCCGCGCGGTTGAAGTCCACCCCGCTCGAGCTCTCGAAATGCATGTTCTTGCCGACGTCCTCTTCCAGGTGGATTCGCGTGACGCCGATCGCCCTCTCCGCGTCCCCGACAGTGATGCGGACAGAGCCTCCGATGCACAAAGGCTTGTCGTACTGGGATATCTGGTAGTTCTTCGGCATGTCCGGATAGAAGTAGTTCTTGCGGTCGAACTTGCTGTATTCGCTGATCCGCGACCCGATCATCAGCCCGCTGATCACCGTCAGCCGGATCGCCTCCTCGTTCACCGTCGGCATGGAACCCGGGTAGCCGAGACACACCGGGCACACCCACGTGTTCGGTTTGTCGCCGAACTCGTTCCGGCATCCGCAGAAAATCTTCGTCCGCGTCTTGAGCTGGACGTGCACTTCAAGGCCTATGGAGGCGAGGTAGGACATGGTGTTCAGGTTTCAGGTTTCAGGTTTAAGTCTCGCATCCCGCATCCCTCATCTCGCATCCCGTATCCCGCATCCCGCATCTCTAATTCCTAATCTCTAATCTCCACTCTTCTCATACGCATACGCCGTTCTCAGAATCTTCTCCTCGCCGAGTGCGGGTCCCAGCACCTGCAAGCCGACCGGAAGCTTCTCCGAAGTCAATCCACACGGAACGGAGATGCCGCAGATGCCCGCCAGGTTGGCGGTCACGGTGAAAATGTCCCCCAGGTACATCTGCACCGGGTCCCCGGTCTTCTCCCCGATCCGGTACGCCGCGGTCGGGGCGACCGGCGTCAGGATCGCGTCGCACGTCTTGAACGCTTCCTCGAAATCGCGGCGGATCAGTGTGCGAACCTTCTGCGCCCGGAGATAATACGCGTCATAGTAGCCGCTGCTCAGGACGTAGGTTCCGAGGATGATGCGACGTTTGACCTCGGTTCCGAAGCCCGCCGCGCGCGTCTTGCCATACATGTCAATCGGGTCTTCCCCCTCCACGCGCGCCCCGTAACGCACGCCATCGAACCGCGCCAGGTTCGCCGAGGCCTCGGCCGTCGCGATGACGTAATACGTGGCGATCGCGTACGGCGTGTGCGGC
>JAKJGV010000010.1:5640-21185 GCA_022704185.1 Verrucomicrobiota bacterium | reverse complement strand
TCGATCTCGGCGCCCAGTCCGCGACACCGCTCCACCGCCGCGCGAACCGCCGCTTCCACCCCGGGGTCCATACCTTTAATAAAGTACTCCTTCGGAAGGCCCAGCCTCATGCCCTTGAGATCGTCTTTCAGCGCCGCGCGATAGTCGGGCACCTCCGCGCGCAACGACGAGGAATCCATCGGATCAGGCCCGGCCATGACCTGCAGCAACGCTGCCGCATCGCGCACGTCGCGCGTGATAGGCCCGATCTGGTCGAGCGACGACGCGTAGGCCACGAGCCCGTAGCGCGAAACGCGGCCGTACGTCGGCTTCAGCCCCACGCAGCCGCAGAACGATGCGGGCTGGCGGATTGAGCCGCCCGTGTCGGTCCCCAATGCCGCGATCGCCTCGCGCGCGGCCACGGCCGCCGCCGAACCGCCGCTTGAACCGCCGGGCACACGGTCGGGGTCGCAGGGGTTTCGCGTCACCTCGTACGCCGAATTCTCCGTGCTCGACCCCATCGCAAACTCGTCCATGTTCGCGCGCCCGAGGAACACGGCGCCCTCCGCGCGAAGCCGCGCGATCGCGGTGGCATCGTACGGCGAGACATATCCTTTAAGAATCTTCGATCCGCAGGTGCAGGACTGGCCCCGGACATTCAGCACGTCCTTGACCGCGATCGGAACGCCCAGCAGCGCCCCGCCCTTCCCCGCCGCTCGCGCCTTGTCCGCCGCGGCCGCCTGCGCGAGCGCTTCATCCGCATTCACAACAAGGTAGGCGTGAATCTTCGGGTCCCGGGAGGCAATGGCATCCAGCACCGACCGCACGAGCTCCACGGAGCTGCACCGCCCCTGCGCCAGCGCGTCCGCCGCTTCGCATGCCGTCATTTCGTGAAGAGCCGCCATGGGGATCACTCGACAATCTTCGGAACGACGAACTGGCCGTTGTGCGCATGCGGCGCATTGGCCATCACCTGATCATGATCGAGGCTCGGTTTCGGCTCGTCGGCGCGGAAGACGTTGTGGACCGGTATCGCGTGCGCCGTCGGTTCCACGCCCTCGACATCGAGTTCGTTGAGCTTCCGGACGTGCTCGAGGATTTGCTCCAGTTGCCCCTGGAACAACGTGGCCTCGCCATCGCCGAGGTGCAGCCGGGCCAGGTGCGCGACGTAGCGCACGTCAATCTTGTCCGCGTCCTGTGAGTACTTCGCGTTCATCGAAGCGGCAGTATAGGGTCCGGCATATGACTGAGGCAAGCATTGCGGATGAAGGGGGGAAGGTTTCAGGTTTCAGGTTTCAGGTTTCAGGTTTCAGGATACGGGTAGGTCGCAAAGGCTTTGTGACTGCGCCCGCCTTGGAGCTTGTTCATTCCCCGCCTGCGCGGCACAATCGGCGGCATGAACGAGGGGGGTCGCGGAACGACGGAAGCGCTGGTCATCCTTCCCGGGATTACGGCGGATGCCGCGAAGAAGGCGTTCATCCTGGACTACTTCCGCAAGCGCCTGAAGGCCGATGTGTTTCTTCCGCGCTTGTGGCAGAGTCTCGGCATCCGCGGCGCGGCCGCACAGCTCCGGCGTTTTCTGAAGCGCACCACCCCGTACGCCCGGGTCCACTTCCTCGCTTACATTTCCGGGGGCTTCATCCTACGCGCCGCGCTGAACGGAAAGCCGCCGGCGAATATCGGGCGCATCGTTCAGGTCCGCGGCGCGATCCAGGAACAGGTCCCGCGCCGGTTCATCGAGCAACGCGGCCGCCTCGCCGCCGCCCTCGGCCGGGGACGCATGCTTTTCGACCTCGCCGCGCCGTGCCGCCACGCGCTCCCGCCCGTCCCGACCCCGCACGAACAGGGCCTCGTGATCGAACACGGCGTCTCGAAACTGGCGGCGGAACTGGGATTCTCGGCCGCGGACTTCACCCCGCTTCGTGAAAGTCCGGACTTCATCATCCCCCCATGCGCGGATATGCTGGAGGCGGAGGAGAGTCACGACGAAGTCTATACCTCCGTGAAACTGCTCGGCCGCATCGCCGCGTTTTTCGAAGCCGGTTCGTTCGGAGGAAACTGCAGCGCGAAGGAGGACTGACCATGTTCAGCATGTACGCGATCAAGCCGCATTACCAGAAACTGTTCCGGGGCCTTGCGGGGAATTGGATGACCCCGAACATGGCCACGGGCTTCGGGGTGCTGTTCTCTTTCTTCGTCGGAGGCGCCTACCTTCTCGGCGGACGCATCAACCCGCGCTTCTTCATCCTGGTGCCCGTCGGCATGTTCTTCCGCATGGGTGCCAACGCGCTCGACGGCATGCTCGCGCGAGAGAAAGGGCTCGCCTCGCCGCTGGGCGCCGTGCTGAACGAGCTGACCGACGTCGTCAACGACATGATCTGCTACGTCCCCCTGTGGTTCGTGCCCGGCGTCCACCGTGGCTCGCTGGTCATCTTCCTGCTTCTGATCTTTCTCGCCGAGTTTTCCGGGCTGCTCGGGCAGGCCGTGAGCGGCAAGCGCCGCTACGAGGGGCCGATGGGCGGAAAGACTGACCGCGCCACGTGGATGGGTCTGTTCGCCGCGTTGTGCGCGTTCAAGCCCGGAGCACTGGCTTACTCGCCGCCTTTCTTCTGGCTCGTGAGTGTCTTCGTGCTTCTGACGGCCATCAACCGGCTGCGGCTCACCGTCGTGGAGGCCGCCCCGAAGGGAGCGTGAGAAGATGATTGCGCTCTTCAACCTGCGCCACTACCTCATCCTGCTCGTGCTGTACGTCGCGCCGGCCCTGAAGTTCCTGCGCGATGGCGATCGCGGCGCGCTGGTGTTTGTCGGCAGCGCCGTGGGCTTCCTTTTCCTGTTCAGCATCGTCTGCCGCATCGCGGCGATCCGCAAGGTGCCGAACTACCAGGAGGTGATCGACCGAACGAAGACCTGGTACTGGATGATCGGCGTCTTCCTGGTGACCATGGCCTTCAACCGCGGCATCTCGTTCGCCGCGCTCGCCTTCATGAGCTTCTCCGCGCTGAAGGAGTATTTTTCCCTGCTGCCCATGTACTACCCCGACGCGCGCGGCCGCACCCTGCTGCGGCGGCACGACCGCAGGGCCATCCTCCTGTGCTATCTCTCCATCCCGATCATGTTCTACCTCGCGTACGTGAAGTGGTACAACCTCTACATCCTCATCGTGCCCGTCTACATCGCGCTGCTGATCCCCTTCCTCCTCGTGATGGAGAACCAGAGCGAGAACTTCCTCGTCTCCGCAAGCGTGATCCTGTGGGGCGTGATCCTGTTCGTGTTCCTCCTCGGCCACAGCGCATTCCTCGTGAACCTCAGCCCGCTGCTGCTCTTCTACGGCATCTTCCTCACCGAGGCGCGCGACGTGGTCGTCTACATGTTCGGCAAGGCCACCGCGCCCGTGATCGCCCGGCACCCGGACAGCGCCTTCTGGAAGGCGTACGACATTCGCATCGCACCGCAGATCAGCCCGAAGAAGAACGTCGGCAGCGCGCTGCTCACGATCGCGACCATCATGCTGATGTCCCTCGCCTACCAGCCGTTCCTGCCGGCGTTCCCCCTCGGGCGGATGTCGGTCGGCGTGTCGCTTCTCATCGGGGCGCTCGTCGGCGTCATGGGCATGGTCGGCGACCTGGTCGGCTCCGCGTTCAAACGCGATCTCGGCGTGAAGGATTCCGGGACCGTGCTGCCCGGGCACGGGGGCGTGATCGACCGCATCGGAAGCCTCTGCTTCACGCTGCCGGTGATCTTCCACCTTTGTTACTTCCTGTACTTCCCGGCGTTCCACCAGCGAGGGCTGTAGATGAACCTTCCCGCGGTCAGAACGATCGAGCTGTTCCTGATCTTCTTCTTCGGCATACGGAAGCGGATCCGGCACCTGCCGGACGATCCGTGCATCGTCGCCGCGAACCACAACAGCTCGCTGGACACGTACGTGCTCGCGTCGCTCCTCAGCCCCTCCCATCGCGCGCGGACGCGCGTGCTTGCGGCGAAGGATACCTTCAAGCAGGGCTTCGCCGGCTGGTTCGCGAGGAAGACGCTCAACGTCGTCCTCGTCGAACGGAAACCCGCGGGCCATCACGACCCGCTCCTCGAACCCAGGCAACTCCTCGCCGGCGGCTTTTCCCTGATCCTCTACCCCGAAGGAACGCGCGGCGAACCCGGCCGCATGGAGCACTTCAAGCGCGGCGTAGGGGTGCTGGCGACGGCATTCCCGGACACCCCGGTGTGGCCCGTCTTCATCCGCGGCGTCGAGCGGTGCCTCGCGCGAAGCGAATACCTGGCCGTGCCGTTCGAGATCGGGCTCGAGATCGGCGCCGCGCCGCTCTACGGGCGGGACTTTCTCGCGAACGCAACGGACGTCCGGGAAGCTTCGAAGCAATTCACCGAGGCTCTCGAAACCGCCGTCCGCACACTCGGCCATGATCATTGACTGTCATCAGCACATCGTGGAGGACAGCGCTCCGATCCTCGCGCGCATGGACGCGCTCGGGATCGAGCGCACGGTGCTGGTCGGGGTCGGCGTGCGGGATCTCGGCGTGGTCACGATCCGCAACTCCCCCGTGTTCCGCTCGCATGCGCTGCTGAGGACCCTCGGCATGTGGAAAGCCCGGCGCCTGGTCCGGTCCCGCGCGTTGCGCGAGGCCCTGCTCGGCGAGCCGCGCAACGACGCGGTGCTGCGCGCGATCCGCGAGCGGCCCGATCGCTTCACCGGGTTCTGCTTCGTGAACCCCGAATCCCCTCGCGCGCCGGACGAGGCGCGACGGTGTCTCGACGCCGGCATGAGGGGAATCAAGCTGGCGCTGGTGCAGTATCCGACCGACCTGGACGGCCCGCGTATGGCGGAGCTTTGCGGGCTCGCGCGCGAGCGGCGCGCGCCGATCTTCATCCACCAGGGCCTCACGCGGGAGTCGTCCGACCTTTCGAAACTCGTGCGCCGGTTCGCCGATGTGACCTTCATCATTGCCCACACGGGCGTGCAGTGTTTCCGGCAGGCCGTGGAGCTGGCGCGGGATTGCCGCAACGTTTTCGTGGACACGTCGAGTTTCATTGCCACACGCGGGAAGATCCGGCAGGCGTGCAGGGTCGCCGGCGCGGCCAAGCTGGTGTTCGGCACCGACGTGCCCGTCATGTGCGAGGATCCCGCGGAGGCGATGGCCAAGATTCACGCGCTGGATATCAGCGACGATGAGAAGATGGGAATACTCGGCGAAAACCTGCGCCCCCTGGTTGGCGGCTGAACCCTCCCGCCATCCCGCTCACGCCAGATGTTGCAGCACGACCGTCGCCATGCCGAGGAAGAGGAAGAAACCGGTCAGGTCGGTGATTGTCGTGACCACCGAGGCGGACATCATCGCGGGATCCAGCCCCATCCGCTTGGCGAGAAACGGGAACGTCGCCCCGATGATCGTGGAGATCATGGTATTGATCCAAAGCGCGAAGGCGACCACGACGCCCAGCCAGATATTGCCGCGCCAGAACCACGTGATGATGCTCAGCTCCACCCCCAGCACCAACCCGTTGAAGAACCCGACGCGGAATTCCTTGCGAACCACCTGCCGGAGCTGCTCCCACCCCACCTGGCCCACCGCCATGCCGCGAATGATCACTGCCATCGCCTGGTTAGCCACGTTGCCGCCCATGTCCGAGATGATCGGCATCAGCACCGCCAGGAAAGCCATCTGCGCAATCGTGGACTCGAACAGCGCGACCGCAGACACCGCGACCAGGTTCATGAGCATGTTGACCATCATCCACGGGAGCCGTTTCCGGACCGACGTGCGTGGCGCCTCCAGCGGGTGCTCTTCGCCGGAGGGAATACCACCCATGCGCAGGATGTCTTCCGTGGCCTCCTCGCGCAGCACGTCCAGCACATCGTCCACGGTGACCGTACCCAGGAGACGGTGATCCCGGTCCACCACCGGGAGGGCAACGTAGCGGTGCTTGTCGAAGACGCGGGCAACGTCCGCCTGCGGGGTCTCCGCGGGCAGGGAGACCACTTCCGTCCGCATGATGTCGCGGATTCGCTTGTCCGGGTGGGCCAGGATGAGGTCGCGCAGCACGATCACGCCGGTCAGACGCCCAGCGGCGTCCACGGCATAGACGTAGTTGATGGACTCCATCGCGGACGCGACCTCGCGGATCCGCCGGATGGCCTCCTCGGATGTGAGGTCCGCCGAAATCGCGACCACGTCCGGCGACATCATGCCGCCCGCAGTGTCCGCCGGATAGAGCAGCAGGTTCCGCAGGGTCGCCGACTTCGCACCGTCGAGGCGGGACAGAACATCCTGCGCGACGTCCTGCGGCAGCTTGCCGAGGATGTCCACCGCGTCGTCCGCCGCCATGCGCCCCACGATCACGGCGGCCTTTGCGCGGTCCAGCTTGGAGAACAGTTCGGCGGCCGAGGACGGCGTCATCTCCCGCAAGGTCGGGCCGGCTTGTTTCTTAAGGTAGAGACGGTGCAGCAGCTCGAGCGCCGACTCGTGATCGAGGGCGGGCAGCGCGGCCGCGATATCCGCCGGATGCTGCTCCAGAATGTGCTCAATATCCGGCTTCTCGTCCGAAGGATCGGTCATCTTTCCACCTCGGTCCCCCATCGCTCACTTTCCATAGTTGCCGATGAAGGCGTCGGGATCGGCCTTGCTCGAAAGCCGGCGCGAGATCCACGGCCGCAACAACGCCGGCAGCAGCTTTGAACGCTGCAACTTCTTCAGCGGCACCCAGTCGAACGCCAGTTTCTTCTCGCGCGACCGCGCGCGCTTCGAAGGGCTTGCGCCCGGAATCTTCAGTTCGAAAACCAGATTCACCTCGCACGTGGTCCGGCCCTTGCGCTCGTAGGTGAACTCGCAGACGCCCAGGAACCGCCCCGCGCGCGACCGCAGCCCCAGCTCCTCCATCACCTCGCGGGTCAGCGCCGTCCGCGCCGATTCCCCGAAATCCACGTGCCCGCCCGGCAGGTACAGATTTCCCCGGCGCACGTTCCGGCACGCCAGCAGCATCCCGTCCTTCACCAGCACGCCGCGGGCGATGAGTTCGATTTCAGGTTGTGGCCTCTTCATTGCTTGAGATCTCCCATGGCGGCATTATCGGTCTGAAACTGGAAACTGGAAACTGGAAACTTGCGACTTGACATGGATACCGCTTATGGTACCGTAACTGGTACACACAAAGAGAGAAGGCACTTCCGATGAAATTCATGACCGTTCGCGAGTTCCGCAGCAAGACGGGCATGGTTCGCGAGAGCCTGGCGCGCGAGGAGGAGGTCGTTCTCACCTCCGGCGGCAAGCCCTATGCGATCGTTTCCCGGATTCGTTCCGAGTCTTTCGATTCCGAGCTTCAGGCCATCAGGCGTGCGCGGGCAAGCTCCGCGGTCGAGCATCTCCGTGACGCGGCCGGAACCGCAGGAACCGACCGGCTGTCCATGGAAGAGATTAACAGGGTGATCGGAGAAGTCCGCCGCAAGGCCAGGAAATCGCGCGCGTGAAGATCGTTCTCGACACCAACGTCCTTGTCTCCGCCCTGCTCACCCGCGGTGGCCCCTGCGCAACGATTCTCGACATGGTCCTCGCCGGCGCACTGACGCTCTGCATGGACGAGCGGATCTTCGCTGAATATGAGCGAGTCTGCAAGGCACCCCGCCTGCAACTGGATCCTGCGTCGGTCCACACCGTGCTCGGGTTCCTGCGCGAAATGGCGGAAAGGGTCACGCCCGCCCTGCTTGGTTCCAGCCTTCCAGATCCTGACGATCGCCCGTTTCTTGAAACGGCCAGGACAGCGAAGGCCATTCTGATTACCGGGAACTTGAAGCACTTCCCTGTCAAGCTGTGCCATCCTACGCGTGTCATTGCGCCATCCGGATTCCTGGCGCTGCTCCGCATGCAACGTTGAGCAACAGCCGGATTTCAGCGGTTGGCTTCGAAGGCCAGCACTTCCCCCGCGAGATACAGCGAGCCGGCGATGCAGACCACACCGTCGTGCTCGCGCGCCCACGCGACGGCGGCGGCCCGCGCCTCGGCGAGGTTCGACAGGGAGGCCTCGACGCCCGCCTGCCGCGCGCACGCAAGCAGATCCTCCACGCGCATCGCGCGCGGAGTATGCAGCGGCACCACCAGGCAGCGGCCCGCGAGAGGCGCCAGCTCCGCCATGATGCCGCGGCCATCCTTGTCGGACAGCAGTCCCAGCACCAGCGCCACCTTGCGGCGGCCCGCGAGTTCCCGCAGCGCGGCCGCCAGCGCGCGCGCGGCGTCCGGATTGTGCGCCACGTCGAGCACGACGGGCGGGTGCTCGGAAAGCAACTGGCACCGGCCCGGCCAAGACACGGATTCCAGCCCTTTCTTGACCGCCGTTTCGTCGGGGGAGAACGGCGAGGTCTGGCCAAGATACTCGAGGGCCGCCACCGCCGTGGCCACATTCTCGAGCTGGTACGACCCGGCCAGCGGAAGCTGCAGGACGGGATACGAACTGTTTTCCGATTCGATCTTCACCTTCTGCCGCGGAAAAGCGCCCGGCCCCGCGCGCCGGACGGAAACGGATTCCTCCGCCGGGATGAACGGCGCGTTCCGTTTCGCGGCGGTTCGCTCGATGACCTCGCGCGCGGCGGGGTCCATCGCCCCGCACACCACGCCGACACCCGGCTTGATGATCCCGGCTTTCTCCGCGGCGATTTTCTCGAGCGTGTCGCCCAGGAACTCGCGATGCTCGATACCGATGCGCGTGATCACCGAAACCAGCGGGGTCACCACGTTGGTCGCGTCGAGCCGCCCCCCCATCCCCGTTTCAAGCACGGCCAGCTTCACGCCGGACCGCCGGAAATGCTCGAGCGCCATGACGGTCGTCAGCTCGAAGAAAGTGGCCTCGCGCCCGTCCGGCATCGCCGCGAGCGCCCGGTCGTGTGGGTCCACAAGGTTGAAGAGCTCCACCAGTTCCGCGTCCTCGATGTCGCGTCCCGCGACGCGAATCCGTTCGTTGAACTTCACGAGGTGAGGCGAGGTGTAAAGGCCGGTGCGGAACCCCGCGGCACGGCAGACCGACTCGATCATCGCGCACACGGAGCCCTTTCCGTTGGTGCCGGCGACGTGAACAAACGACATGCCGGATTGCGGATTGCCGATGCGGTCGAGCAGGCGGCGCGTGACTTCGAGATCGAATTTCACCCCGGCGGCCGTCCGCGCATAGAGCTGGGTCAACCGGTCGCCGAGCGCGGGTTTGCGGCCGTCATGTTGCAAAGCGGCGTTCCTCAGGTCGCGGCGTTGGCGGGCGATGCGGCGGAGCGTTGTCCGCGCGACATCATGTAGTCCAGAAGCAGCACGAGCGTCTTCTTCAGGTCCGGACGCGGCACGACGAGGTCCAGAAGCCCGTGCTTGAGAAGGAACTCCGACCGCTGGAAACCTTCCGGGAGGTCCTGTTGCGTTGTTTCCTTGATCACTCGCGGCCCGGCGAACCCGATCAGGGCGCCGGGTTCGGCGACGATCACATCCCCGAGCGTCGCATAGCTGGCCATGACGCCCGCGGTGGTCGGATGGGTCAGCACGGTGATATAGGGCAGTCCGGCCTGGCCGTGCCGCGCAACGGCGGCGCTGGTCTTGGCCATCTGCATCAGGCTCAGCATACCCTCGTACATCCGCGCTCCGCCGGAAGCGCAGCACATGATGACAGGAAGGCCTTCCTTGGTTCCTCGTTCGAGCAGCCGGGTCACCTTCTCCCCGACCACCGAGCCCATGCTGGCGCCGAGGAAGGCGAACTCCATGATTCCGAGCGCCACATCGTGGGGCCCCATCTTCGCGCGGCCGCACATGATGGCATCCTTGGCACCGGTCTTCCGGACGTTCTCCGCGAGCTTGGTGACATAGGATGCGGTGCCGGTGAAGCCCAGCGTATCCACGCTGTAGAGGTCGGCGTCCCATTCCTCGAAAGAACCCTCCTCGGTCAGGAGCCGCAGGCGGTCCATGCGGCCGATCTGGAAGTGGTAGCCGCACTTCGGGCAGACATTGGATTTGGCCTCCAGCTCCTGCTTGAACACAATCTCCGTGCAGGACGGGCACTTGACCCACAGGCCATTCGGAATATCCCGCTTCCGAATCTTGACCGTGGAATAGTTTTTCTTGCCGAAGAGAGGCATGGTTCAGAAATCCCGATTATCCGCGCGCGACCGTGGCCACCCAGACCCGCGAGGCCCCCGCTTTCTTAAGGACGCGGGCGCATTCATTAACTGTAGCTCCTGTCGTCATCACATCGTCAACAAGGAGCACGGACCGGCCTTGCACGTGCCCCGGCCTGCGGACCTTGAAAGCGTTCTCCACGTTAGATGCACGTGCCTTTGCTGTCAAACCCGTTTGCGAGGGCGTGGGCCGGACGCGCGCCAGGCAACGCCGCAGCAGGGGTTTTCGCAGGCGATGAGCGACCGCGGCGGCGAGGACTTCCGCCTGGTTGTACCCCCTTTGCCGCTGTCTCGCCGGATACAGGGGCACGAAAGCCACCGCATCCACTTCGTCCACGTCAAAATGACTGTTCACGCAGGCCAGCAGCAACTGGGCAATATCGTCACCGGTCCAGAGACCCTTCCGGTACTTGAAATTCCGCATGATTTCCTGGAGCGGCCCCTGGTAACGGGCGGCCGAGCGAGCGCGGTCGAAATGAGGCGTCGCGGACGAGCAGGTGTAGCACGTGAACGCTTCATCCACGCGGCCGAAAACCGGGTCGCCGCAATGCGAGCAATACGGATGCGCTACATATTGGATTGCGGACAGGCAGTCCCAGCACACGTGGGACTCGTTTGCGCCGACGGCCCCGCCGCAGCCGGCACAGAACCGGGGATAGACCAGGTCCAGCAGGGTCCGAAACATCATGCGCCGGCCTCGCCCTTCGGACGCATCAGGACGGCAACCGCAAGGAACGCGATCAACATGAACAACGCCATGTACCCTTTCGAAACAAGGTCGGTCGGTCCGAAAAGCCAGAGCAGGTGTTCCGGGTTCGGACGCGCGAAACAAACCCGCCCCGCCTGCAGCATCCAGACCCACCCCGCATGGAGTCCGGCGATGAAGTAGACATCGCCATGCCTGCGACAGAACACGCACAACACCGCGCCCATGGCGAACAGGTTCAGCGAGAACGGAAAGCTGTTCCAGGTGAGGTCCAAACGACTGAACACGTGGGCGCCCAGCGCGAACCCGGACCACCAGTGCGCGTAAACCACCCCGCACGGGGGCTCCGGCTTGAGGAAATGCGCGAGCGAGAAGATGAGGCTCGAGAGCACCAGCGCCGAAAGAAATCCTGCGCGACGGGAAAGCGTGCCGAAAATGAGCCCCCTGAAAAAACCCTCTTCGATAAGCCCGATCAGCAACGCGCCAACCAGCGTCGGCACGATCTTCCGCGCGAGCGCCACCGCCCACCCGCCCCGCAAGCTGTATGCCCCCATGAGGAAACCCAGGCCGACGGTCACCGCCATGGACGCAACGCCGACCAGCAATCCCCGGAGCACCGGCCGCCACCAGCCGGGGCGGCGTGGATATCCCACGTCCGGCAAGCCTCGCAAACCACTCCGGCGAATGGTCAGCAAACCGAGCACCACGACCGAAACGGTCACGATGCGCGAAACCACCCGCTCGAATTCCACGTCGCGCAACCACTGCAGAACAGGAACATGGCGGCCCAGGCGCAGAGCCGCGTTGAACACGGCCGGACCGAGCGCCGCCCCCAGGAGCACGGAAGCCGCAAGGATTCCGAGTACCCAGAGCAGCGGGCGTCCCGCCGCAATCCCCCGACCCTCCCTGTCATCCTGAAGTTCCATCCCGTATTCCACCTTCCCTCAGCCGCGAAGCCGTACAGTAGCCCACCGCCCCCATCCCCATCAAGCATCGCCACCGCCATTCGCCAACAGGAAGGGTTGCGCAAGCCTGCTTTTTTGCTTTCGCCCCGGCCGGCGCTCCGCTATCGTCAAGGCCATGACAACTCGTGAGTTTGCCGGATACTCCATCGTAAGGAATCTTGCGGGCGGAGGCATGACCCGACTCTTCGTCGGGCTGGACAAGCAACAGAACCGCGTGGTCATCCGTTGTCTGACCGACGAGTGGGCCAAACGCTGGGGGGTGCGCAAGTCTTTCTTCCGCAGCGCGGAGGTGATCAACCACCTCAACCATCCGAACGTGATCAAACTGATCGAAACCGGCTACGAGGGGCGCGTCCCCTTCATGGTCATCGAGTTCATCGAGTCACGGACTCTGCGCGATCTGATCCTGTATCGCGATCCATTGTTGACCGACAACGTCCTCTCCCTGATGCGGCAACTCGCGGAGGCCCTGCTCTACATTCATAACAACGGATTCCTCCACCTCGACGTGAAGCCGGAGAACATCCTGATCCGCAACGACGGGCACCTGGTGTTGATCGACTTCGATCTCGCGATCCCGACCAAGCGCTGGCGCAAGCGGATCCGCCAGCTTCCCGGCACCCCTTCCTATATCGCGCCGGAGACGCTGACGACCCGGATGGTGAATGAGAAGTCCGACGTGTACAGCTTCGGCGTGACCTGTTACGAAATGCTGACGTATCACAAGCCCTTCGAGGGCGACAAGATCGAGCAGGTCCGCGCCGCGCAGATCGATCCGGCCATCCCGCCGACGAAGCTGCGCTCCCACAACCCGGCCATACCGGTTGCCGTGGAGAACCTCATTCTCAAATGCCTTGCGAAGAACCCCGCTGATCGTTACCCTTCAATGAGTCTCGTCATCAGAGATCTTGAAGCGTTGATATGACCCAGGACCTTTACGTCGGCGACAAGCAATCGAACAGGGGATGTTTGCTGCTCATTTTGGTGGCCACACTCATCCTTTGCGGCATCTTTTACCTGGTCTTGCTGCGCCCGCGCTCAAGCCGGAAAGCCACCGCGGACAAGGCCGAGGCGCCTTCAGCCGCGGAAGCCGCGCCCGCCACGCAATCCCAGGGGCCCGCCGCGGCCGGCTCCGATGCGGGGCTCAATCTCGTCGCCGAAGCGCGCCGGCTCAAGACGGAAGACCACCTGCTCGAGGCCCGTGAAAAGGCGCTTCAAGTCCTTGATTCGTCTTCCCATCCCGTCGCGCGCGAAGAGGCCATGCGCCTCCTCGGCGAGGTGAATGTGGAACTTGTGCTCAGCCCGCGGGCCATGCCGGAAAAGACCGAGTACACCGTGCAGCCCGGGGACTCGCTCGTCGTGCTCGCCAAGCGGTTCAACACCACCGTGGATGCCCTGCGCAAAGGGAACCGGATCTCCGGCTCCGTCATCCGCGTCAACGACCGCATGCGCGTCTTCAGCGGGACATTCTCGATCCAGGTCGGCAAGAAGGAAAACGTGCTGGACCTCTTTCTCAACGACCGCTTCTTCAAGCGCTACCGCGTGGGAACCGGCGAATACGGCCGCACTCCGGTCGGCGACTTCGTGATCACCGAGAAGATCGCTCAACCCACGTGGTGGCGGCCCGACGGGAAACCCGTGCCCTTCGGAGATCCGGAAAATGTGCTGGGGACACACTGGCTCTCGCTGAACATCCCGGGGTACGGCATCCACGGAACGTGGGAGCCGGACACCATCGGCAAGCAGGCCAGCGCCGGCTGCATCCGGTTGCTGAACGAAGAAGTGGAAGAACTTTTCACGCTCGTGCCGGAAGGAACGCCGGTCACCATCAAGGATTGAGCAGGCTGGGAGGAGATTCGCCGTGCCGCCGTATGCATTGCCTTTTGAGAAGCCGATCATCGAACTGGAGAAGAAACTCCAGGAGCTGCAGAACTTCAGCAAGACGCAGAACATTGACGTCTCGCTCGAGGTGGACCGGATGCAGAAGAAGATCGATGAAACGCGACGGGATATCTACCAGAACCTGACCCCCTGGCAACGCGTGCAGGTGTCGCGGCATCCGCTCCGCCCCTATGCGCTCGATTACATCCGCACCATCGCGACGGACTTCGTGGAACTGCACGGCGACCGCGGCTTTGCCGACGACCGCGCGATCATCGGCGGCTTCGCCCGCATGGGCGGCCAGCCGGTCATGTTCATCGGCACCCAGAAGGGCCGAGACACGAAAAGCAACCTCGAATGCAATTTCGGATGCCCGTATCCGGAGGGCTACCGCAAGGCGTTGCGGCTGATGAAGCTGGCGGCGAAATTCGGCACGCCCATCATCTCGCTCATCGACACGCCCGGCGCCTTCCCGGGCATCGTCTCCGAGGAGCGGCATATCGCGGAGGCCATCGCGTACAACATTCACGAGATGTTCTCGCTTCCCGTCCCGATGATCGTGACGATCATCGGCGAGGGCGGCAGCGGCGGCGCTCTCGGAATCGGCGTCGGCGACCGCGTCCTGATTCTCGAATTCGCCTATTACTCCGTCATTTCGCCCGAGGGCTGTGCGGCCATTCTCTGGAAGGACCGCGCGTATGCGGATCGCGCGGCGGCCGCCCTGAAGCTGACGTCCAAGGACCTCCTCCATGCGGGTCTTGTTGACGAGATTATCCCCGAGCCGCCGGGCGGCGCGCACTCCAATGTCAAAGTCACGGCGGAAACGCTCCGGCAGTGCCTGTTCCGAAACATCCAGGAATTGCGGAAGCTGAATCCGGAGGAACTCCTCAGCCGCCGTTACAACAAGTTCCGCGCCATGGGTGTCTTCGAGGAGGGCGAGCCGCCTTACCTGCAACAGAAAGCGGACGAACCCGCCGAACCCGCAGCGGACGCTTCGGTTTCGAAAGCCAAGCCGCCCGCCGGCAAGAAGTCCTGACGGCGGCCCGGGCACAGGGCCAGAATCCGCTTTGCCCATCCGGAGATGAGGTCCTGCGTAACGCCGCCGCGGCGCGAAGGCAGAAGAGCACGCCTACGATGTAGAAGCGGTCTCCAGACCGCTTTCCTGGAACGCATTGTTTCCGGCACGACACTACCGCTTGGCCGGAATCTCCAACAACTCGATCGCATCCGCACCAAGCACTCCATCGTCGCCAATCCCATCCGCTTCCAGGACCACCTGCGCCCGCACGGCATCATCGGGGGCCTTGCCTCGCAGGACGATCTCCACCCACTGCTTGTCCTTGAGCTCGGTCAGATCGTCCGCATACGTTCGCACCAGCACACCGTCCTGGTCGAAGAACTCCAGTTTCAGGGCTTTCGTTCCCGCCGTCCATCCGTTGTCCAAGTAGAAGCGACCCTTGAGTTCATACTCGATGCCGGCGGTGACCGGAACGCTTTGGATGCATCCCCCGTTCAGCGCGCCGCCACCCCATTTGCCCCTGATGAAAGCAGCGAGGTGCCCTTCCGGCGGATTGTTCCATGACTCGACACCAAAATTCCCCCACCGCGTGCTCCAGTCTTCCTCGCCCACGTCGGCTTCGAATCCCGAATTTTCCAGCACGTTGGCCACAGCCACCGCAGCCGCACAAACCATGATCGCGCTCAGAACCGATGTTTTCATCCGCCCCACTCCTTTCACTCCCCTGTTTCACAACCGGAATGATACCGGTATCATATCAAAGCCTAGAACATGGTCAACTCACTTTGTGAATCAATGATCAGACCGGCGTTTTCCCAACGCTCCGCCTACTCAGCAGGTTCCGCGGCC
>JAKJGV010000010.1:5247-5514 GCA_022704185.1 Verrucomicrobiota bacterium | reverse complement strand
GCCAACCCGCCGTGCGGCGGCGCCCCGTACGAAAGCGCCCGGATCAGATGCCCGAAGCGGTCCTCGATTTCCGCCTCCGGAATCCCCAGCACCTTGAACAGCCGCGCCTGGAGTTCCGGATCATGAATACGGATGCTCCCCCCGCCCAGCTCCACGCCGTTCAGAACGATGTCGTACGCCAGCGCGCGCACCTTCGCCGGATCCGTATCCAGCAGCGCCAAGTCCTCGTGGTGTGGCGATGTGAACGGATGATGCATGGACTGGAGC
>JAKJGV010000010.1:294-5122 GCA_022704185.1 Verrucomicrobiota bacterium | reverse complement strand
CCCGCCTCGACGCCCATGCGCGCGCTCAAGCCCGCTTTCTCCGCGTCGGAGAAGAACTTCACGATCGGGGATTTCCACGTGCCGTCCGGCTGCACACGGATGTAAGCCAGGCCGCCCAATCCCGCTTCCTTCGCCATCACGGTCCAGTCATCAATCGCGCGCGGCGGAACAGCGCCCAATCCCTTGGCGTTGATCGCCTTCACGACGCCGCCCTTCTCGAGAATGCCGCCGAACACCTTGAACGCCGTGCCCTTGAAGACGTCCGACAGATCGGTCAACTCCATCCCGAACCGAAGGTCGGGCTTGTCGCTTCCGTACCGGTTCATCGCATCGTCGTAGGTCATGCGCGGCAACGGGAGCGAAAGGTCGCCCAGGCCCGCCGTCCTCATCAGCACCGCCAGGAGTCCGTCCACCACCGCGTAGATATCCTCCGGCGTGATGAACGACATCTCGATGTCTATCTGCGTGAACTCCGGCTGCCGGTCCGCGCGCAGGTCCTCGTCGCGGAAGCATCGCGCGATCTGGAAATAGCGGTCCACCCCGGCCACCATCAGCAGTTGCTTGTACTGCTGCGGCGCCTGCGGCAGCGCGTAGAACGAGCCCGGCACCAGCCGGCTCGGCACGAGGTAGTCGCGCGCGCCCTCCGGCGTGCTCTTGGTCAGGATCGGCGTCTCCACGTCGAGGAACCCCGCCCCATCGAAATAGTTTCTCGTCGCCTGCAGGATGCGGTGCCGCAACTCGAGACTGCGCTGCATTCGCGGCCTGCGCAAATCGAGATAACGATAGGTCAGGCGCAGATCCTCGGAGACGCGCGTGCCGTCCTTGTCGTCCAAGGGGAACGGGGTGGTCTGGCTGCGGTTCAGGATCTGGATGGTGTCCGAACGCACCTCGATCTCGCCGGTCGCAAGCCGGGGGTTCGCCATGTCCGGCGGACGCGGCCCCACGCGGCCCTCGATCCGGATGACATACTCGCCGCGCGTCGTCTGCGAAAGATCCCAGGCCTCGCGCGAGTCGCGGGGATCGAAAATCACCTGGGTCACGCCGTGGCGATCGCGCAGGTCGATGAAGATCACGCCGCCGTGGTCGCGAACCGTGTCCACCCATCCACAGAGCGTCACGCGCTGGCCGACGTCCGCGATCCTCAATGCTCCACAGGTATGCGTTCGCATCATGACTTCAAAACCTCCGCGCGGCCTGCCGAAACCAGCTTCTCGATAGCCTCGGGCAGGTCCAATTCTTCCTGCGCGCCGTCCTTCATATCCTTAAGGATCACAACGCCCTTCTCGATCTCCATATCGCCCCGGATCAACACGTATCCCGCGTTCGCCTTGTTGGCTTCCCGCATCTGGGCCTTCATGCTGCGGCCCGCGAGATCCATGCCGCACGCCACGCCCCGCATGCGAAGCGCCTGCGCCAGCACCATGTTCTCCTCCAACGCCCGCGCCCCGTGCGAAACGATCCAGACCGGGCCATGCCCGGATGGCGGCGCTCCACCCGGCCGGTCGTGCTCCAGCGCCGTAACCAGGCGCTCGATGCCCGCCGCAAAACCCCCTCGACGGCATCCCCCCCGAAATCAATCCGGTACCGACCCCCGCCCGACAGCGCGTCCTGCGCGCCCAGCGCCGGGTGCCGCGTTTCCCAGACCGTGTGCACGTAGTAATCCAGCCCGCGCACCAGCCGCGGATTCACCGTCACCTCGATCTCCAGGCGGCGCAGGAGCCGAAGCACTTCGTCCAGGTACTTGCGCGATTCCTCGCACATGAACTCCGTGACCGGCGGAATCGCCTTGACGATCTCCGCGCACGCCGGCTGCTTGCAGTCGAGCACGCGCAGGATGTTCGTCTCCATCCGCCGCACGCAGTCTTCGCAGAGCGAGGCGCGATGCGGCTGGAGTCCGGACGCAAGCCCCCTCGACACCGCCGCGCGATCCTCCGGCAACCCGCGCGTGTTCACTTCGACGCGCAGCCCCTTCAACCCCAGTTGCGAAAACAGGTGTTGCTGAAGCGCGATCGCTTCGACATCCGACGCGGGATTCGGCGCGCCGATCGCCTCCGTGCCAAGCTGATGAAACTGGCGGCGCCGCCCGGCCTGCGGACGCTCGCAGCGGAACATCGGTCCAATGTAATAGAGCCGCGCCCCGGTTGCCTCCGGGCCCAGACCCGCCACGTAGCGCATCACACCCGCCGTGCCCTCAGGCCGCAGACTCAACTGCCGGCCGCCGCGATCCTCGAAGGTGTACATCTCCTTCTGCACCACGTCGGTCGTGTCGCCGATGGAGCGGGTGAAGACCTGCGTGTATTCCGCGATTGGAGTCCGGACCTCCGCGTAGCCGTACAGCTCCATGATCCGGCGCGTGGTCTGTTCGATTTCCTGCCAGATGCGGATTTCAGGCGGCCCGAGGTCGGACATGCCCTGCACGGGCTGGGTGGTTCTTGTGGTCATGCAGCCGAACGATCTGAAGCATCAAGCCCCGGTGATTACCTTCTTCATGATCTTGCCCGGCTTGAACTTCACAACCTTGCGGGCGGGGATCGTTACGACCTGTTCAGGCCGATTGGGGTTGCGCCCAATGCGCTGCTTCCGTGCGCGCACCTCGAATACCCCGAAGTTACGAAACTCGACGTTCTCCCCTTTGTTGAGGCTCTCGACAATGTAGTCGAGGGTTTTCTGGATCACGGCAAAAACATCTTGCTGGATCAGGCCCGTCTCATCCGCAATCCGCACCACCAGATCTCTTTTTGTCATAGCCACGTTCGACTCCTCTCTGCGCTTGCGCGCAGGCGGGCACCCCCCACAACCCATCGGACACCTGTGTCCGCGTAAATTGTTATTGATGCGATATTAGGACTCTTCCGTGAATGGTCAAGGTCAAAGCTTCTCGCGTGCGTTCAACCGGAATGCCCCTCTATTTCACGACCACGTGAATGTACGCGCAAACCGCCGATGCCACGAAACTGATCACGGCCAGGCTCTTGTTGAAGAGGTAGAAGCTGGCGTCCGTCGCGGGCGGGTGTTTTGCCACGACGCTTTCCGCCGGGAACCACCCATCCTTGACGCACCACAACCCGAGCAGCAGCAGCCCGATGGACCAGATCAGAAAAGTCCGGGTTCCTTCCACTTGATACTTCCGTGCCATCCATCAACTCCCTTCTTCGAGCTGCGCACCCACTTCGCCCATCCATTCCCTGATCCGCGCCGCCGCCTCGGCGACGGGCGCCATTCGCACTTCGCCGCTGTGCCGGAACCGCACTTCGATGCCGCCCTTCGCCAGCGAGCGCTCGCCCACGCTCACCCGCAGCGGCAAACCGAGCAGGTCCGCGTCCTTGAACTTCACGCCGGGACGCTCGTCGCGGTCGTCGAACAACACATCCACCCCGCCGCGCTCCAGCTCCTCCACCAGGCGCAGCGAAATCGCCATGCTTTCCTCGTGCTGCGCGTTCACCACGAGCACTTCCACGGAATACGGCGCGACCGACAGCGGCCAGATGATCCCGTCCTTGTCGAACCGCTGCTCGATCACCGCCTGCAACGTCCGCGTCACCCCGATCCCGTAGCAGCCCATCACGGCCGGATGCTGCTTGCCCTCGGCGTCCAGGTACAAGGCCCCCAGCTGTTCGCTGTACTTCGTGCCCAGCTTGAACACGTGCCCGACCTCGATACCTCGCTTGCCCTGCAACGCCGCGCCGCACCGCGGACACGCGTCGCCGTCGCGCGCGAACGTCACATCCACGTACTCCGCCACGCTCGCGTCGCGCGCCAGGTCCACGTTTGCAAGATGCGCGTCCTTCCTGTTCGCGCCGGTGACCGCGCCCCTGTAACCCTTCACCCTGGCATCGGCGTACACCGGGATCTTGAGACCGACCGGACCCGCGAACCCGACCGGCGCTCCCGTGACCTTCTCGATCGTGGCGTCGTCGGCCAGCGCCAACGCCGCGGCCGAAAGCGAGCGCCGCAACTTGATCTCGTTCACGTCGCGATCGCCCGGCACGACCACCGCGACCGGCTTTTCGTCCGCCACGTAGATCAACGTCTTCATCAGGCGCGCCGGAGGCGACTTGAAGAACGCGGCGACTTCCTGCACCGTGCGGAGGTTGGGCGTCGCCACTTCCTCGGGCGTGCGCTCCGCGCCGTCGAACACCGGCGCTTCGCCCGCCTTGCTCTCCGCGCGCTCCAGGTTGGCCGCGTAGGAACACGCGGTGCATTCCACGAGCCCGTCCTCGCCGGAATCCGCGAGCACCATGAACTCGTGCGACGAGCTTCCTCCCATCGCGCCGGTATCGGCCTCCACGATCTTCGTGCGCAGCCCGCAACGCCGGAAAATCCGGCGGTACGTCTCGTACATCACCCGGTAGCTCGCCTCCGCCTCGTCCCAGCCCACGTCGAAACTGTAGGCGTCCTTCATGATGAATTCCTTGGCCCGCATCAGGCCGAAGCGCGGACGGATTTCATCCCTGAACTTCGACTGGATCTGGTAAAGGTTCATCGGCAACTGGCGATAGGAACTCACCTCGTGCGAGACCAGATCGGTCACGATCTCCTCGTGGGTCGGCCCCACGAGTCCCCGCTCCTGCCGGTCCCGGATCTTGAACATCACGTCTTTAAGCACTTCGAAACGGCCCGTGCGCTCCCATATTTCCTGCGGATGCAGCGCGGGCATAAGGATTTCCAGCGCTCCGGCCCGGTCCATTTCCTCCCGCACGATGCGCTCCACCTTCTGCAGCGCGCGCAACCCCAGCGGCAGGAAGGTATAGAGCCCGGAACTCAGGCGGCGGATCAACCCGGCGCGCAACATCAGCTTATGGCTCGGGATTTCCGCTTCCTGCGGCGC
>JAKJGV010000010.1:0-260 GCA_022704185.1 Verrucomicrobiota bacterium | reverse complement strand
AACCGCCGGCGCGCGGGGCGCGCAGCGATCCGGCTTCCAATTCAGCAAGGCTCGCTTATACACGATCACGCGATACATTCCAAATGCTTTGCCACACATCTTGAAGCCATGTATATGTAGTCCGGCTTTCCCCAAAAAACAGGAGTCATGCGATGAAGAAGGTGTATCTCAGCGGCCCGATCATGGACGCGCACGAAGGACACGCCCGCGAGTGGCGCGAAACGGCCAAGCGACTGCTCGGCGCCCACTTCAAGCTGCTC
>JAKJGV010000109.1 GCA_022704185.1 Verrucomicrobiota bacterium | reverse complement strand
GGGGCGAGCGAAGGCTGCCGCGCCGTAGTGGCGTAGCAACGAAGGCGGGCAAAGTACAAGGCATGAGTGCGGGCTTTTTTTACGTCTACATCCTGCGATCGGATTCCGAGCCACCCCTTTTCTATGTCGGCTTCACTGAAAATCTGCAATCGCGTCTCAAGCATCACAACTCCGGCGGTAATCCACACACGGCGAAATACCGCCCTTGGCGAATTAAGACGGCCACCGCCTTCACAGATCGCGAGCAAGCACTCGCATTTGAACGCTATCTGAAGTCGCCTTCCGGCCGTGCGTTCGCCAAGAAACGTCTGTGATCTGCGTCGTCAAGACCCCGCTCACAGCCCGATCGCGCGGGCGGGGTGGGTGAAAATCAGGACGCTTCGGATGCGATCCTGGGGCAGGCCCAGCAACCTCGAAAGCGCGCGGACATACCAGTTCATCTGCGGGCGATAGGTCTCCACGCGCTTCGCGATTTCCTCGTCCGCAACCACCCGGTCGCTCTTGAAATCCATCAGCGTGGCCCAAACCGGAAGTCCCGCGTCGTCCTTCTCAACCACGACGCGATCCATCCGGCCGGTCACCCAGCGGCCCCGGTCCGCCCACTCGAACGCCTGCTCCCGCCAAAGCTCGGCCGGCCCGGCCGGCCGGGAAAGCGCCGCGCGGATTTCCGCGCTCTCCAGGGCCCGCAGAAACTCCCTCCGCACTTCCTCCACGACATCGTCCGGCAACACCCCCGCCCGGGGCTGCCATTTGGTCACCACTTGCTTTCCAATGCCTGCTTCGAACCACTCCACGTGCTCGAACAACTCGTGCATGGCGTTGCCCCGTGACGCACCTTCCCTCCCCTTCACGCTGAGCACCACCGCCGCGTCCAGGCGCTCGTGCTCCTCTTCCTCGGACGGCGTGGTCACCACCAACCGCCGCCCCGCAAGGACCTTGGCGTCTGCGTCGGACCCGAAGTCCGCAGGCAGCGCCGGCTTCTCCACCGGCGCGGCCTTGACCGAAGATGCATCGAACCAGTCCGGCTTCCCGAGCGCGTAGCACAGGCGCCCCTTGAGCCCGTCGAGCTCGACGGCCGTATCCGCATCCGTTGCGAGCGTCTTCTGGAGGACGGTGGAAGCGTAGAGGCCGCCGCCGCTCTTCGCGGGCTCTTCCGTAACGAGGTACAGGGCCTGCCGCGCGCGCGTCATGCCCACGTAGAGCAGGCACAACTCCCCATACACGTGATCGTCCTCCGCCTGCGCGCGAAAACGGGAGAGAATGGGATCCAGTTGGCAAAGGTTCCGGCTCGGAAACGGGAATATCCACGCGCCGTCTTCGTCCCGCGGGTCCGCCGGGTTCGCATCTTCGCCGTCTTCCGCGGATGGAACGTGGCACGGGACCAGGACGCCTGTTTCGAGGTGCGTGAACTCCCTCTTCCGGCCCTGAAGGTCCGGCAATATCACGGCGTCGAACTCCAGGCCCTTCGCCTTGTGGATCGTCATCACCACTACGCCGCCGGTCACGACCGGATCCTTGACGTCCAGCGTCGCGGCATGTTCGGCGAAGTCCGCGGGCGTTCCCGCGGACAGGCGGTCGAACTCCATCGCCGCATCCATGAGCTGCCGGAGCCGCACCTCCACGAAGTCGCCGGCCAGCATCCGGGCCGCCCGGCAGCGATCAATGATATCGCCCAGCAACCCGGCGACGCCCTTGACCGCCGCGTCTTCCCGCAGCCGCGCGGCAACACCCTTGCGCAGCTTGTCCTCCTGCGCGCTTTCGCCGCCCGCCGGACCCGCCCAACTCCGCAGCACATCGAACAGGCCGGCCATCTGTATGTGGCGCCAGGCGAAGGTGTCGCCCGGATGGTCCGCAAGCCTGAGCATGGAAAGGAGGGCCGAGACCACGGCATTGTCCATCAACTGCGGGTTGGTTTCCCGGCGCACATCAATGCCGCGCGCGCGCAACGCGTCCGCGACCTCGTCGCCGAACGAGTTGAGTCGCACAAGCACCGCGACGGAAGGAACCTTCCTCCTGCGCAGGTCTTCCACGATCCGGCAGGTCTGCTCGATCACCGGCGGCGCGGCGGCCGGGTCATCCCGGTCCGGTTTCCCCAGGACATGCAATTCCACGCGGCCCGGCAATTCGCGGTTCTTATCCGCAAATCCATGCCGCTGCCAGTACCGCTGCCAGCGCTTCAAAACGCGCTCGTGACCCTCCAACGGAACGGAGAGATCCTCCCCGAAGACGCGGTTGACGGCATCCAGCACAACAGGACTCGACCGCCAGGACACGTCGAGCACGGAGGGCTGGTCGCCGAACAGCTTGCGGTAGTACCGCTGCACCGCCTCGAACAACGTGGAATCGCCGCCGCGCCAGCCGTAGATGGCCTGCTTCACGTCGCCGACATAGAAGAACGACCGGTCGCCGGCATCGCTCTGCAGGATCTCGTCCGCCAGCGAGCCGATCACCGACCACTGCCGCGCGCTGGTATCCTGGAACTCGTCGAGCATCCAGTGATCGAACCGCCCGTCCAACCGGTAATCAATATCCAGCTTCACTCCGCTTTCGCGGGCGTGCGCCAGCACGAGCTGCACATCCTCGAACGAAAGGCGGCCGAGCGACCGGACCGAGCCCCCGTAGGCATCCTCGTACGCCCGCATCAAGCGGTAGCAGCCGTTGACCTCGCGGAGCCCGCTCGCGATTTCACTCCGGGCGATGAACGCAAGGAAAAGGAGCGCATCCGCCGCGTCTTTTCCGGCGAGCGTGAATGTTTTCTTGAAGTACGTGACTTCCGCGCCGCCCTCCGCGAGTCCCGCGAGCCGGCCGGCGAGATTCTGGATGAGGGTGGAGCCTAGGGCTTCGGTGAAATCACCGGCAAGCAAGCGTTCGAGGAAGGTGTTCCACGCCCCGACGTACCGCTGATCCGTGGCGGCGGCGAGATGCCGTGACCGGAACGACTCCACCCGCGCGAGGAGTCCTTCCGCCGTCAGGCCCTCCGCGACATCCCACCACATTTCCGTCGGCCAGATACGCGACCGGTCGCCCCACGCACGCTCGTCGGGATATCGCAGGAAGAGCCCGTGGCTGTTGCGGGCGAGATCGAGAACGACCCGCCGCACATCCTTGTGTTCCTCCGCCGTCGCATGCTTGAACGCTTCAAGGAAGCCGTGGCGCGCCTCAACATCCCGTCGCGCGCACTCCAGCGCGGCACGCAGCGCCTCCTCGCGCGCGGCGTCCAGCGCCCCGCCCTCCAGGATTTCCTGCCGCGGCGGAAGACCCAGCTCGAGCGCGTAGGCCTTCACGATGCTCACGAAGAGACTGTCTATCGTGCCGATGTGAAGCTGCGGGATCGCGCTCAACACCATCCGCAGCCACTTCACCGCGTCGTCCGTCTTCAACACATATCGTTTTTCGCCCCTGAACTTCCCCACGGCCTCGCCCAGATCCTTCCGGTCTTTCTCCCGCAGGATCGCGCCCGCGAGCCGGTTCACGACGCGGTCGAAAATCTCGCCCGCCGCCTTGCGGGTGAACGTGATAGCCAGGATCGCCTCCGGCGGAACCCCCATGGAGAGAAGGCCGATGAACCGGGTGGTCAACTGGTACGTCTTGCCCGAGCCCGCAAGGGCGGATATGGCCTCGTAGCGCCACTTCATGGGGTCCGCTCCTCGTAGCTCCGGGCGAGTTGTTCCATGTCCGCGATGAACGCCGGATCCAGGAACTTCTCCACGCGGTCAAAGAACAGCGGATAAAACGGGTCGCCCGCCCGGTAGGAGTCGGTTGCCGGCGGCCAGAAAACCCCCGCACGGATCCTGCGCACGATCTCTCCCGCGCAGGCCAGCGCGCTCTTGACGGTCGCGTCGTCGAGTCCTTCCCACACGAGCAGGTCGGTGTCCGCGACGGCATTCGGCAGGGCGAAGTACGCCGCTTCGATGCCGGCCTTGCTGCCGGGATTCGCCTCGCGCCAGGCGTGCACGTAAAGGGGGAGCTGGAGATCGCTCCACGCCTGCTTGCCGTCCGGCGTCCGCGCGAAAACGGGAGCTGACGAACGCGCCGTGATCCTGCCGAGATGCTCTTTGCCGGGCTCGCTCGCTCGCGCGGTGGTCTTGTAGTCAATGACGCGCACGCGTCCGTCTTGCTCGTTTCGATCCACGCGATCGAATCGCCCGCGGACCGGCATTCCTTCAATGGCAAATTCGAAGCTCTTCTCGCTGTCAAGGATTTCCCATCCCTCGCGACGCAGGCCGGCCTGGATCGTCGCGGCATACGACATCCGTTGCAGCAGGATGTCCCGCTGGATCATCAGGGGCAACGGGAGGTTCTCGCCGAAGCGGGCGCGGAACATCTTTGTCGTTTGCGTACACAGGAAATCGGCGATTTCCTTTTCGTCGCGGCTGTCTTTCACCGAACTGTCGGCGAATGCCTTGAAGACCGAATGGCAGACATCTCCGAATTCGCGCGGGTCCAGCTCGGCGCGGTCCTCGTACGGCTCGTCCACCCGGAGCACGCGCTCCATGTAGAACCGGAACGGGCAATCGAGATAGACCCGGAACCCGGTCACCGATACGGAACGCGGCGTATTCTCGGGTCCGGGACGCGGCGGCGAAAGCAGCCAGCCGGGCCCGCGCGTGGCGGAAACAAACGGAGACGAAACATCGGAAAAGAACCGCAGAGCGCGTTCGGCGAGCTCTTTCGATTCGCACTGAAGAAGCAGGCGCGACGGCTTCAGGGGGTCGCCGCTGGGCGACCGGCGCGGCATGAAGCCGTGCACGCTGCGGGTGTTGCGGCTTCTGACGATGGATTCCAGCGTATGCGCGTCGCGCGCCAACCGGGCTCCGTTGTCCCGAAGGCCCGTCTCGCGGCGCGCCGAGTCCGGAAGAAACGGGTCCGCCGCCACGGCCTCCGGAATGAGTCCGTCGTTGAGATCGGCAAGCAGCATCATGGGCGCGTCTTCCCATGCGAGCTCAAGCCATCCGAGAAGCTCGACCGCCTCGTCTGGCCGTTGAAGCGTTACGGCTTGCGACTCCAGGAATCGCTGCAGCAGGTCCATCAAGTCTTCACGGTCCGCGCAAACCTTCTCCAACTGCGCGAGGTGATCGAGCGCGGCGCGCAGCACCTTGACGGAGTCGCCGGAGAGCGCGTCATCGGGGCATCCGCGATAAATCCGGGTAAGCGTATCGGGCAACGCTTTCGACAACGGCTCGTTGCGGCCCTCCGCGCGGCCCTCCAGCAGGAGCATCCATTGCTCGACTTCCTCCAGCGCGGCGGAAATGAAGGCCCTCTTTCGGGCGGCCTCATCACCCGCCCCCGCGCCGAACCGGGCCGCGAGCGCGACGGCATCCTGGAATGTAACCGGCATCTGTTCGTTCTGGAACTCGTCGAGCAACTCCAGCAGCGTCCCTGCGGCTCCTGCGCGTTCCTCGAGGCACCGCAGGGCGTGGGGGTGCCGGGCCAGCTTCACGAACGCGGCAAACGTACCCTCCCCGCGAAGCTCGAAGAGCCGGCCCACCAAGGTGAACAACGGCAAGTGCGCCGCGGGCGAACCGGCCGGATTGAAAACGGACAACCGCTCGCGGCCCAGCACTTCCGCGAGCCGGACCGCGGATTGCGAGTCCCCCACTCCAACCGTAATGGAGGCCCTCTTCTCCGGGGCAACGCCAAGGACGCATCGCCGGATCAACTCGGTCATCGCCACCGCATCGTCACAGACGGACACCTGCGAAGGTTGTATGGAAAGAGGACGGTTCTGCCACTTTTCCGGATCGGGACGACCCCACGCGTCAAAAGATCCGGCCTCCGCGGCGTCGGCGTGGACACAGATATCCATCGCGACCCGGTCCGCAAGCGCTTCGAGCGCTCGAATCGCCAGGGGCGGCGGGTCCGGGAGAAAGAGCAGTACAATGCGCGACACGCCGTCGGGCAGAAGCGGATTGCACGCCGCGCGCAGTTTCTCCGTCACATCATCCCGCCATGACTCCTTCTGCAACTCCGCCAGGTAAAGCTGCTCGAGGTTCGCGAGGCCGAGCCATCGCTCTTTCTCTCTCGTGGTTCTCGCGGCGAAAGATTTGAAGTCATGACCTTCCTCGCACAGCACGGAACGAATGCGGCACAAATGCTCGGCCGTCGCCGCCGTCGCGGCCCTCTGGCCCTCCAGCGCCGCGGGTCCGAGCGCCGACAACTGGGCGGGGTCGCAGCGGACGAGTATCTTCCGCCAGAACGCTTCGGCGACGACATCGGAGGCGACCGGGCGAGGATCCTCCTGCGGCGGCGCGAACAGCACGGAAGGCATCCGTACGGGCCCCATCAGAACGGCCGTATCCCTTTCGGCGGCAACCGAGGCCAATCGTTCACGGAGTCGTCTGCCGGCGTGGCTCGTGGGCACAAGGATCAGCCTGTCGCGGAGATCGAGCGGCCCGGTTTCCCATCCCGCCGTCAGGAATGAAACCGCCTGATCCAGAACAGGTTTGCCGCGATCCAGGAAATGCCGCTTCGGTTTCATCCTGCGTTGTCCCGGGGCCAGACATACTCGGCCTCTTGCCGCATTGTCAATCCAGCGCGCTGCGCAAAAAAGCCCCGGCCTTGCCCCGGGCGGAATGTGTTGTAGGTTGTCTGACAGAACAGGATCGGAGGGAACAATGAGAATGCTCAGCCTATTCATCATGGCCGTGCTCGCGGTGCAATCCGTCCACGGCGAAGTGCAGGCCGAACCGGTCGAGTACCGCGACGGCGAGGTGGTGCTGGAGGGATATCTCGCGTGGGACGACGCGGTCCAGGGGCCGCGTCCGGGAGTGTTGATCGTGCACCAGTGGAAGGGCCTCGGCGAGTACGAGAAGCGGCGCGCCAGGGAACTGGCGGAGCTCGGCTACACGGCATTCGCCCTCGACATGTACGGGAAGGACGTCCGCCCGGAGAACCCGCAGGACGCGGGCAAGCAAGCCGGGTTGTTCAAGAATGACCGGGCGCTCACTCGTACGCGCGCGGGAGCGGCTCTCGACTTCCTCGCTGCGAACGAGAAAGTGGCCGGCCGGCCGATCGCGGTGATGGGATATTGTTTTGGCGGCATGGTCGCCCTCGAGCTGGCCCGCAGCGGAGCGCCCGTGGCAGGCGCCGTGAGCCTTCACGGGAATCTCGACACGCCCGACCCGGCGGACGCAAAGAAGATCAGGGGCAAGGTTCTCGTACTGCACGGCGCCGATGATCCGCATGTTCCGTCCGAACAGGTGGCCGCGTTCGAGAAAGAGATGCGG
>JAKJGV010000108.1:316-7365 GCA_022704185.1 Verrucomicrobiota bacterium | reverse complement strand
TTCACAACGTCCTGACGAATGCCATTGAAGCGGTGACGGGCACGAAGGGCATGATCCGCGTATCCTGCCGGCGCCATGAAGACCGGGTCGAGATCCGCGTGGAGGACAACGGCTGCGGGATCAGCGAGGAGGACGCGAACCGCGTGTTCGAGCCGTACTATACGACGAAGAAACTCACCGGCACGGGGCTCGGGCTTTTCATCACGAAGAAGGTGGTTGAAGATCACCACGGCACGATCGAACTTCAGAGCACCCCTGCGGTTGGCACCGCCATTTCCATCCAGTTGCCCCTGCTGGAGCGTCCCGAAGTCGCCACGGCTTGAGTAGCCGCACTCTGCTCCCCACCCTCTTGCGGGGTGGGGGCGAAAAGTTTGCCGCGCGCGGGGGGCTCCCTTCAACTTTCCGCCCCCCACGGCACGAGGCCGTGGGGACGCGGGAGCAGGCGAAACGAAGAACCCTCCCGCCGTCGTTGATAAGATCCATTTTCACCACATTCATCCTTCCCCGCCGTGTGACGCTTAAAATTGCGGCCGCAACTACGAGCGTCACACATATGGAGGGGCTTGTGGGGCGCGATCGGCTGGTTTGGCTGGACACTGGGCTGCGTTTCCCTGTATTTCGATCGCATGAACGCCTCCCGTCTCGAATCCGCGCTGGGCGCATGGCGCGCCGACCTCGAACCCTCCCGCGTGCGCACGGACAAAGAGACTCTGATGGCCTGCATACAGAACGCCGGCGCGGTGGAACGAAACATCACGGCCGTGCTATTCCCGAAGTCCACCGAAGAGGTGCGTAAACTCGTGCTCACAGCCAACCGTTTCCAGGCGCCGGTTCATCCGATCAGCGGCGGCAAGAATTGGGGGCTCGGCTCGCGACTGCCCGTGCGGGATGGGACGGTGGTGGTGGACCTCGGAGGGATGAACCGCATCCGCGAATTCGATGTTCGACACCGCTATGCCGTCGTGGAGGCCGGCGTGACCCAGCGCCAGCTTTACGAACGGATCCTCGGGGAGCGCGCACCGCTCCTGCTGAACGTGACGGGCGCGCCGGGGGATACCAGCCTCGTCGGAAACGCGCTCGAAAGAGGGGTTGGCTACTTTGCGTCGCGGGCGGATGGATTGTCGGGGCTCGAAGTGGTGCTGGGGAACGGGCAGGTGATCCGCACCGGCTTCGGCCACTTCGCCGGGTCGCGACTCACGCATCTCTGCCGGCACGGAGTGGGGCCGTCGCTGGACGGGTTGTTCGTGGAGTCCTGTTTCGGCATCGTGACGGCGGCGGGGTTCGACCTGATCGCCGCGCCGGAAGCACACGCGGTGATGATCTCGAAAATCGCCCGCCCGGAGCTGCTGGGGGATTTCATTGATGCGTTGGCCGCGTTGCGCCGCTGCGGAGCGCTCAATTCCGTGGTGCACGTGGGCAACCGGGAGAGGACGGAGATCATCCTCGCGCCGCTGCTCCTGGAGCAGTTGCACCCGGGGGCGGACGCGTCCGATCCGGCGTTGCGCCTGCAGATGAAGGAACTGCTGGCGGCGGAGGGCTTCGGGCCGTGGAGCGCGGTGGGCGCGCTGATGGGGTCGCGGGCACAGGTGCGCGATGCGAAGGCGCGCGTTCGCGCGGCGTTAAAGGGTCTGGCGAAGACGATCTTCCTCGATGACGGCACGGTCGCGTGGGCGAAGCGCCTGGGCCGGGCGTTGAACTTCATCCCGTGGGTCAGGGGACGGGAGGCGATGCTGGCCGCGGTCGAGCCGTTGTACGGTCTCGCGCGCGGGATACCGACGGACGCGGCGATGAAGAGCGTGTATTGGCCGGTCGGCGAGACGCAGAAGGCGGGCGATCAGAATCCGGATCAGAGCCACAGCGGATTGTTGTTCTGCGTGCCGATGCTGCCCGCCGACGGGGCGGCGGCGCGTGACGCGGTGGCGCGCGTCGAGAGCACGTATGCTCGCTACGGCTTCACGCCCTACATCACGCTGAACATGGTCGAGGACCGGTTCATCGAAACCGTGATCAATCTCGCGTTCGACCGCAACGACCCGGAGCGGGTCAAGGCCGCGCACGCGTGCAACGACGAACTGACCGCCGCGTTCGTGCGCGACGGCTTGATCCCGTATCGCGTCGGCGTGCAATCCATGGGGCAGGTCGTGGACCCTGCCGACCCGTTCTGGCAAACGGTCGGCGAGTTGAAGAAAGCGCTGGATCCGAACGGGATCATCGCGCCCGGCCGCTATTGCCCGTGAACCCCGCGCAAGGTTTTCCAATGTCTGGAAAAACGGGCGGAAAATTTTCCAATGTCTGGAAAAAGTCGAGCGGTGGTTGATATGCCGACGGCCCTTACGGGCCTCACTACGAAGGGGGGCTTGCAGTGAGCGCCGTGAGGCGCGTGATCAGGCGCTCTTGCGTTGCCATTCGACCTGCGCGCGGAGTCCGTCGAGGACGGGCGTGGCGGGCTTGTAGCCGAGGATGCGCTGCGCCTTGGCGATGTTGGCCGCGGTGTGCTTCTGGTCGCCGGGCCGCGGCGGCTTGCGCTCGATCACGGCTTTCTTCCCGGTCAGCTCTTCCAGCATGCGGATGACGTTGTTGAGCGTCACCACTTCGCCGCCGCCGACATTGAAGACCTCGCCGAGCGCCGCGTCGCGCTTCTCGAACGCGAGCAGCGTGGCGTTCACGCAGTCCGCCACGTAGGTGTTGCTGCGCGACTGCTCGCCGTCGCCGTACATCGTGAACGACCGTCCGTCGAGAAACGCGCGGATGAGAATGTTGTAGGCCATGTCCGGGCGCTGTCTCGGCCCGTACACGGAGAAGTAGCGGAGGATGGTCACCGGCACGCCGAAGTTCGCCTCGAACGCGCGGCAGAGATTCTCGGCCCCGACCTTGGTCACGCCGTACGGTGAAAACGGCGTGAGCGGCTTGTCCTCGGGGGCGCCGACCGCGTCCTTGCCGTAGACGCTCGAAGTGGAAATGTGAATGAATTGCGCGGTCCTGGCGTCGCGCGCGGCCTCGAGCAGCCGCTTGGTGGCGATGATGTTGCAGGAGACGTACAGCTCGAACTCGCTCCAGCTTTTCATCAGCCCCGCCATGGCCGCCTCGTTGAAGATCACGTCGCAGCCGTCCACCGCGGGCGCAAGTTCCGCGGTGCGCAGGTCCAATTCGTGGAAGACGAATCGCGGATGGTCAATCAGCGGCTTGAGGTTGGTCTCCTTCAGGGGGCGGGGGTAGTAGGGGATGAAAGCATCCACCCCGACGACGTCGTGGCCCATGGCCAGCAACGCCTCGCTCAAGTGCGATCCGATGAATCCGGCAGCGCCGGTAACCAGGCAGCGACTCATATTCCTCTTCCTTGTGTCCGATGTGCCCCCGATAAAACACCATTGAGGTACGACAGGCGAGCGGAAAAAGCCGCCCCCGCTTGCATCGAAAGAGAAGAGGGCCTACATTGAACTCCATGCCGCCGATTCACAAGGGACCTCTTGCTGGTTTCTACATGCCCGATTACCGTCGCGGCAGCGTGGTCAACCTCCTGGCCTCCATCATCCGCTCGCGGGGCGGTCGTTCGCCTCACGCGGACCTCGCCGACCTGTCCGCCCGGTCGCTCCGTCCCGCGCGCCACGTGGTGTACCTGCTGGTGGATGGCCTGGGCGAAGCGCAACTGGCGCGCCTGCTGTCGTCCGGCCGGGGCACTGCGTTTTTTGCGCAGCACCCGCGCCGCGTTATTTCAACCGTGTTCCCGGCGACCACCGCGGCGGCCGTCACGACGTTCGGAACCGGGGCGTCGCCCGCGGAGCACGGCGTTCTCGGCTGGCACCTGCATCTTCACGATCTGGGATTGGTTTCCACGATCCTGCTGACCAAGACGAAGACCGGTTCGCCGATGGCGCGCGAGGATTTCGACCTTGGCAAATACCTGGATACCCCTTCGTATATTTCCAGCATCCCCTGCCGCAAGGAGCTGCTGTCGTGGGCGCATATCCCGCAGAGCCGCTACTCGCGGGCCAACGACCCGTGGGATTACCGCGGCGGGTATCGGATGCTGACCGGGATGGTCCGTCAGGTGGCGGTTTGCGCGCAGCGCCGCTCGCGCAGCGTGACGTACGTGTACTGGCCCGAATACGATTCCCACTGCCACGAGTACAGCTGCGAACACCCGAAGACGCGCCGGCATTTCGAAGAGGTGGACCGGGCAATTGGGCGGCTTGTCCGGATGCTTCAAGGCACGGATACGGCCCTGGTGATCACGGCGGATCACGGCTTGGTGGACACGCCGCACGACGTGGAATTGCGCGATGTGAAGGGATTTTACGATTGCCTGGCCGCGCTGCCATCCGGCGATGCGCGACAAGTGCAGTGTTTTGTGCGGCCCGCGCGCGTTGAACGATTTCTGCGGCTGGTGAGAGAGCGGCTCTCGAACGCGTGCGTCTGCGTGCCGGGCTCCTATCTGCTGGAGCAGCGCGTGTTCGGTCCCGGGCGGCTGCATCGCTCGCTGGAGAATCGCGTGGGCGACTACGTTCTGCTCGCGAAGTCCGGCTACGCGTTCGGGTCCACGCCGCCGGGCATGGAATCCTCCTTCAACAAGGCCAGCCATGGGGGTATGTCGGCGGAGGAAGTGCGCGTGCCGCTGTATGTGGTTTGGTGCTGAACGCGCCGGCAGGCAGGTTCTTGCACGGAAACTTCCGGACACAACACTAGATCACGACGACCCGGTTGCCGCCGACCTTCTTGGCCTCGTAGAGGGCCTTGTCGGCGCGACCGATCAGCTCGTGGGCTGCGAGCGCCTGGCCCCCGCTGTCGGCAATCCCGATGGAGACGTGGAGGCCGGACTTCAGCCGGCCGTCGCAGAAACCGTGCGCGTGGATTTCCGAACGGATGTGGTTGGCAATCTGGGACGCCTCCTGCCCGGTGGTGTTCGGCATGATGACGGCGAACTCATCGCCCCCGATGCGCCCCACGATATCGGACGCGCGGGCGATGTCCCCGAGGAGCGTGCCCATCTCGCGCAAGACCTGGTCGCCCGTCAGGTGGTCATGCGTCTCGTTGACCGCCTTCAGGTTGTCAATGTCAATCACCACGATGGAGACCGGATGACCGAACCGGGACATGCTGCTGGCGGTGAACTCCAGTTCTTCCTGGACTCGTTTCCGGTTGAACAGGCCGGTCAGCGGGTCCGTCGAAGAAGACTCAAGAATCCGGTGGTAAGCCTGCAGCAGCAGCCCGGCGACATGCCCCGCCACTTCCATACTTTCTTCGGCGATGGCGTGCCACGGATGCTCGGAAGCCAGCGCCAGCAATCCGAGCAGGCGCTTGTTCACGTAGAGGGGCATGCTCATGAAAGAGGTGAGGGTTTCCGGGCCGTCGTCCGTCGCGGGGACTCCGTGCACCACGACGGCGGTGCGGCTTCGCATATCCTCCCCGCAGGCCTTGTGATAGGCGTGGAAGGCGCGCTCGGTGAAACTCTCGGTGAAGCCCCAGCCCAGTTCGCGCTGCACGGTGGTGACCAGGGCTGGAGGGTCTTCCACGGTGACGAGCATCGCGGCGGCATCCGCGCCGATGACTTCGGCCATCCCGGCTGTCAGTATGCGCAACGCGGCCAGCAGGTCCTCGGCTTCAAGGGCTTTTGATGCAGACTCGGCAAGCGCCGCGAGCGTATTCATGTTCATGACCGATGCCATCCTCCGACCATGCATGGAGCGTACCCTGTGGCCGCAAAAAAATAAACAGGGAACGCTCCAACCGGACACGTTGACATATTACCGATGCCGGGGAATCATATTCCACCATGCGCGCAATGGCCACACGAATATGTCGCGGCCTGTGGGCTTTTCTGGCCCTCTTGGGCGTCCATGCCGGCGCGGCCACGTCCACATGGCCTTCCGTTGAGGGCTCCGTCCTGATCCAGTATCCCATCGAGGTCAAGGCCGACTGGGAGGGGGTCAAGCCGCCCGGGGAACGGCTGCGCGTGGCGAGCTACAACATCCAGGATTTCACCGACGCGGTGCGCGACGGCCCCAACCGCACGATCGAGCGATTGAACCGCCAGGCGTCGCTGGCGGCGGTCCTTATCGGTGAAATAGATCCCGACATTCTCGTAATGCAGGAAATCGAGAACGGCCGCGCGCTCGCCGTGCTCAACGCCGCGCTGCCGAATCCGTACCCGCTGGCGTACATCACGCGATTCTCGGAAGGGGGGAATCGCGAGCTGAATGTTGCGGTGCTGTCGCGGGTGGCGCTGTCCGGCGTCCGGGAACTCGATTTCGGGCGGCTCAGCGGGCCCGGCCGTCCGCCGCGCGGCGTCCTCACGTTCGTGGCTAACCTGGACGACCGCCACAAGCTGCTGGTTTATGGCGTGCATCTCAAGGCCAACTACGGGGAGAACGACCGCAATATCGCGAAGCGATTCCATGCAATCAAACTGGTTGCCGAGGATGCCGCGCGCGTGAAAAGCCGGTATCCCGGCTACGAGTGGGAAATGATCGTCATGGGCGATATGAACGTGGATCCCGACGTGGAGCAGTTTGCCCGCGATCCTTCCCTCGATCCGCTCAAGGAGTGGAAGGACCTCTGGCGGGGCCGTCCGATCGAGGAGCGAGCCACGATCCCGACGCGCTACGGGGATCCCGCGTTCGAGTTTCCGCCCGCCGCGTTCGACCGGATTTTCGCCTCTCCCGAGCTGATCAAGGATCCTTGGAAAGTGGGAACCCCCTCGGTCCTGCAGCGGGGTGTGGATACGCAGAATGTCCTGGTCGTCGGCGGGGAAAACGACGTGCACGTTTCCGATCACTTCCCGGTCTACGTGGATTTGACCCGCTGATAGCCCGGCTCGCGGGACGCTCGCCCTCCAAAGAACCGGCATGCGATTGCTTCTCAATGGAGGGCTCGCCCGCCGCAGCGGGCGAGACTCTGTCGAGCCGCGTAACCAATCATCCCGAAACCCGGCCTCGCGGGGTGGCGGGCTACTCGTACTTCTTGTGGAACTTCGGTTCCTTCGACTCGCCCGGGGGCTGTCCGGCATCCGCCGCCGGAGGGGCTTTGTCGGCCGGGGCTGCGGCGGGCGTCCC
>JAKJGV010000108.1:0-306 GCA_022704185.1 Verrucomicrobiota bacterium | reverse complement strand
CTCTTCCGCGTGAGCTTGCCGCGTTTCCCAGTAGTTCATGCGAAGGGAATGCAGCGAGTCGGTGAGCACCCGTTCTTCCTGCGCGTCGAGATTGCCCGCGCTCTTCACGCGCAACATGTCGAGGAAATCAATGCTCGCCTCGGCGGCCTCCAGGTTGACCTCGGTTTTGCCCAGGGCCGGATTCACCAGTTTGCCCATCTGCTGCATGGCCGACGTGGCCAGCATGACCACCAGTTGAATGAACAGCATCTTGTTCTGCTCGTCCTGCGTGATTTCTTTTTCCTCGCTCATGGAAGTTTCTCCTCC
>JAKJGV010000107.1 GCA_022704185.1 Verrucomicrobiota bacterium | reverse complement strand
GCACGCGAACAGGAGCGCCGCACCTGCCCACACCCCTCCGCGAAGGCGCGCGCTCCGGGCCAGTTCATCGGTTCCGAGCGCGACAACCGGCACCCACATCATCGCAAACCCGGAGGGACTGCCCCCGAGCAGGTTCATCCAGCGAAACGGCAGAGCGATCGAAACCAGCGCAGCCGTGACGGCCACGACGGGACGCGACGTGAATCGCGCGGCGTACAACCCCGCCGCAAACAGCGTCGCCCAGAGAGAGAGAAAACCCACCAGATTCCATGCCGCGGCCCGGCTCACGATCGAGACCGCCGCCGCGTAGACAAGCGAGAACGGAACGAAGTACGAACCGGGCATGTAGCGGGCCGCGTCGTCGCCCATGTTGAACTCGTACACATTATGGAACCACGGGATCCGCCCCGTGATGAAATCGTGCACGAGCTGGAAGTGGTAGAGCAGCTGCAGATGATCGCCGGGGACCATGGACCGGGCGTGGTACTTCTCCACGTTCTGCGACGACATCGGGATGCCCCGCGCGAAATGCCGCGGCAGCGGCCATGCGAACACGAGCCACACCAGCACCGTCAGCAACAAGGAGATGACCACCCACCGGCGCGTCGTCATGTGCGGCCTCGATGCCGCTGCGCGGGAACGCCCCACGCGATGGAGCGGGGTTCGATGGACTTGTTGACGAAGGAATGCGCGCCGATGACGGTGCCCGTGCCGATCCGCACGCCATCCGACACGGTGGTGTGCGAGCCGATCCACACATCATCTTCGATGACGACGCCGCCCTTGCTGGTGAATCCCTGCCGGATGATCGGAGTGTTGGGATCGGCATAGTTATGCTGCCCGCCCGCCGTAATGTAGGTGAACGCCGCGAGCAGGACGTCTTTGCCGATTTCCAGCTTGCTGTCGGTGGCGACGACGCAGTTCGCGCCGATATCGCTGCCCGCCCCGACCCGGAGGAGGCCGCCGCGGGCGCGCACGATCGTGTTGCGCGAGATCAGCACACCGTCCTCGATCTCGATCCGCGCGTCGGGCCCCCGCGCATCGAGGACCACGTTGTCGTCGAGCACCACGCGGTTCCCGAGTGAAATACGGTCCGTCCCGCGCAGCGTGACGTTGCGGCCGATGGTGACTCCGCGGCCGCACCGGCCGAACAGCGAGCGCCAGGCGACGCGCCGCAACGCATAGCCGAGCGCGCCCGGACAACCCTGGAATAAGCCGGTCACGCACTCGTACCGGAGCAGGCGCCCTAGTCCGCCGTCACCGACGGTCAGCCTCGCATACTGGCGCCAGGCCGGCTCGCCGGATTCATGCAACACCCGCTGGATCTGCTGTTCCATGGACTCAAGCTCCTTCCTGTTTCGCGTCGCGCAGCTCCTTCGCGGACGTCACGTTGACGGGCTCGCGCATCTGCACGACCAGCCCGATCAACCCCAGCAACACCGTCTTCATACGCAACAGAAGCCCCATCGCCAATGTCAATTCTCGTCCCAGACCCAGAAGCCCGAAGTAGACGACATAGGATCCCTCCGCAAGGCCGATGCTTCCGAGCGAGATGGGAAGCGCGGCCACCGTAAGCGCGGCGGGCAGAACCTGCGCGATGCCGGCCGCATCGGGCCACACTCCGAACGCGCGGTAGGCCACGATGACGTTCAGCACTGTCAACGCGTAGAAGAGAAACGTCACGAGCCACAGGGAGACGAACGCCCGCCACTGCGTGCAGAGGACCGCGCCGATCTGCACGGCGCGATCGTTCATGCCCTTGATCTTCGATTCGATGCGGTCCAAGCGCGCGGCCCAGCAGGATCCTGCAGTCACATGCAGCCATTCGCGGATGCGCACCCAGCCTTTTGCGAAGCGGTCGCCCGTCAGCCGTCCGGCGAACCACAGCAGCGTCATCGCCAGCAGCACGCCGAATGCCGCGACGGCGGGGATCCGCAGCGCGACATGCTGCCCCGGCGGCCCTCCGAGGGTCATGAGCACCGCCATGACGAAAAGGAAGATCATCCCGGTGAAGCGTTCGGCGAGCACGCTGATCAGCGCGGTGGACATGCACCGGATTTCGCGACCCGCGAGCCACGCGCGCGCGACATCGCCGCCGACGTTGGACGGGAGAAAATTGGAGTAGAAGTACCCGACGAAATACCAGCGATAGAGCTTGAGGAACGGGATGGCATGCCCCTGGAACCGGAGCAGCATCCACCATTTCCAGCAACTGGCCGCAACCAGCACGAAGGAAAGGAGAATGCTCAGCGCCACGTAGAGGGGGTCCATCCGGCGGCCGACACGCGCAAGATCCGGCCAGCGGATCGTGGAAAGGAGCACGACCACGAAAAGCACGCTCACCAGGATCTTCAAAGCCAGGGTCCAACGCTTCATCTGCGGCGTTATAACAGTATTGCGCCCGCGCGGAAAACGAAAACGGCTCGATACTCCACACTCGGTCATGCAGCTTCGCGAAGATGACGGTCAAACAAGAGCTCGCGAGCTGGAATGGCGAATTTCGTCCGAAATCGTGGCCACCAGGGCCACGCGGCCCGAATCGCGATACGAACGACAGTCCGGAGGTGAAACTTGCATAATGGTTGCATCTCTCTTTCGTTCAAACTGTTATGACGACAGCGTGAGGAATGACAATGGCGGCTTTGCAGGAATGATTATTGACGATTCGGCTGTGTGTTTCTAGGGTATAAAGTATGTATTTCTTGTTGCACAGATTGTGGATGAGCATCGGAATGCGCCACACAACCATGGTTGCGCTCCTCGTATTCGTGCTGCATTTGAGCTCGGGATGCAATGAAGGTTCAAGCAGCAGCCCCCCTATCGGGCCTGATCTGCGCGGCACGTGGGGCGGTGTTTACTATAGAACCGATGGAGGTCCGCGCACCCCGCTTACCGCCAAGGTCCGGCAGGACGGCGACGGAATCTTTATCTCCACGGATCGCACAAACGGGCCAACCGGACGCAAACTCACCGGCACGATGACGCCGGACGGGAGAATGCTCCTGACGGACGCTTATGACGGCGAACTGTGGAGCACCCATTACGGCCCCGCGCGCACAAACCAGTTTCGAATCGCGGACTACGTGCACCCGCCTCATATACAGGAAAGTAACCCCCTCTATGTGATCGAGCTGCGCCGCTGAAAACACACCCCGGGGCGGGCGCGCCATGCCTACTGTCAATCTTCAACTCCTGAAGCGCGTTCTGCTCCGTGTTCTATTCGCGAGCCTCGGCCTCCTGCTGGCGTTGTTGTTCGCCGAGGCCGTCTGCAAGCTCGCGGACCTGCGCGACGCCAGGCAAAACAGGAAAGTGGCCGATCGCATTTCCCGGCCAAGCCGGATTCCGGATGTTCGATACGAGTTGATCCCGGGGGCGTCCGGCCTGACTCCGGGGCAATCCGAGGTGGTCCGCGTGAACCGGCTCGGGTTCAGAGGGCCTGAAGTCGAGGCCGTGAAACCCCCGAACACATATCGAATTGCCGTGCTGGGAGATTCCATCGGCTTCGGCAGGACCTTAAAGGAAGAAGAGGTGTTCCCGCACCTCCTGCCCCGCCTGCTTGCCAAGCAGGCGCCGAGCCGCAATTATGAAGTGATCAACGCCAGCCTGAGCGGGCGCGACACATGGGAAGAAGTCGCCGTGCTCGAGCACAGGCTGCTGGATCTGAATCCGGACCTGGTGATCATCCAGGTCTGCCTGAACGACCACATCCGCCTCCCCTCCGCCGATCCGTCGGGCCGGCGCGGGGTGTTCGGCGAGGAGGCGTGGTACCAATACAGCTCCCTGCTCGCGCTGCTCGACAAACGCCTGCCCGATTTTCGCAAACTCCATGTTAGATGGGCCAAGGCGCTGGGATTCGACATGCGCACGCCGAACGACGTCCTGAAGGATTACGCGCTGGACCTGCGGCACATCATGGATGTGGAAGCCCACTGGGTGCCGTGGAGCCGCGAGTTTCTTCGCGCAAGCGAGTTGTGCCGGAAGAGCGGCGTGCAGTTGCTCATCGCCGTGTTCCCGCTCGCCGTGCAGATTCAGCGCGAGGAACAGCACAGCGTGCCGCAACTGATCGAACTGGGCCGCACGCACGATATCGTCGTCGTGGACCTGATTGATGCGTACCGCCCCCACGGACCCGGCGTCCTGATGGACTACACGCACCCGAACCGCCGAGGCCACGAGATCGCGGCAGGGTACCTGGCCGACTTCATCACCCGGCGATTCCTGCAGCCGGAAAAGAAGACCGGCCTTCCCGACGACGGGAAGGCCGATCGCTCCTGATCAAAACTCAGTACTCTGTACGGCTGCCGCCGCGCGGAATAGGCCAGTGCACCGTATCCCCGGAGCTGAGATCCGCAACAGCGTAAAGATCGTTGCCGTAGCTGGCGCCGCCCTGAGTGAATCGGTAATGCGGACGATTTCCGTTCGCGTTTCCGGTGAAAACGCCCACCTCAAGCACATCGCCACCGCTGTTGGCGACATGAACGGAGCCCACTTTATTGCGGTATTGGGAGGGCAAAAGCACGACAAGCCTGCCGCTATGCTCACCCTTCGGCTTCCAAAGGAACCCGCCGCCTTCGCCGCGCGAACCAATGGAGCCGCCACCATCGTCGGAACCGTCGCATCCCGCCATCGCCACAGCCATCGCCAGGCAAGCCGTCACATACAATAGCTTTCTCAACATATTCCGCGCACTCCCGTTCGTTGTTACGATGCAGAACCACCTGTCCGTGCCCATTGCACCTCCGCCGGGTTCTGCACCAGACTCGGCGGAGGCCGGTCTTCTACAGGGAGTCAATCCACAAAGCAAGAGAAAACGACCTCAAAAATGGCGATTGAATCCCTCGCCCAAGGCACCGAAAAACGCCTGAAGAGGGCCACCTCGCGGACCTGCAGTACGTGGCCGATTTCATCACCCGGCGATTCCCTGCAGCCGGAAAAGAAGACCGGCCTTCCCGACGACGGGAAGGCCGATCGCTCCTGATCGAAACTCAGTACTCTGTACGGGTGCCGCCGCGCGGAATCGGCCAGTGCACCGTATCCCCGGAGTTCATATCCGCAACAGCATAGAGGTCATTGCCGTAGCTTGCCCCAGCCTTGCTGAATCGATAATGCGGACGATTGCCGTTCGCGATGATGGTGAACACGCCCACTTCCAGGACATCGCCATTGCTGTTCGCGACGTGCACGGAGGCAACCTTCCCCCGGTATTGAGAGGGAAGCAGAATCACCAGTTTACGGGAATGTTCGCCCAACGGCTTCCAGAGGAACCCGCCCCCATCTCCCCGTGATCCGATGGATGGACCCGAGTCGTCCGAACCCTCACATCCCACCATCGCCACAGCCATCGCCATGCAAGCTGCTACATACAATAACTTTCTCAACATATACCGCGAGCTCCCATTCATTGTTGCCGTGCAGAACCGTCGGCTCCGTGCCCTTTGCACCCCCGCCGGGTTCTACACCATACTCGGCGGAGGCCGGTCTTCTACAGGGAGTTGTTTAACAAAGCAACAAAAAATGACCTTGAAAGTGAAAATAAATTCCGCCACCCAAGTCATCGAGAAACGCCTTGAGGGGTTCGCCTCCCGGACCTAAAGTGGTGCCTTGGGAGAAAAGACGGAATGAGCAGACTGTACCTCGTCACCGGGGCCGCCGGATTTGTCGGAAGCTACGTGGTGCGGGAGCTTTGCGCCGCCGGGTATCGCGTGCGTGGGCTGGTCCGGCAACCCGGACAAGCGGCGGGCGTAGAATCGGCGGGCGCGGAGGCCGTAATCGGCGACATCCGCGATCCGCAGACGTTGGCCCCGGCCATGGCGGGCGCCGCGGGCGTATGCCACATTGCCGCGATGTTCCGGCAGGCCAATGAGCCGGACCAGGTCTACTACGATATTAACGCCACAGGCACTCGCAACGTGCTGGACGCGGCGATCGCTGCCGGCGTGCCAAGGGTTGTCCACTGTTCGACCGTCGGCGTCCTCGGACACATCGAGCATCCCCCGGCCGACGAAACTACCCCGTACAATGCGGGCGACATCTACCAGCGAAGCAAGATGGAGGGGGAGAAAGCCGCGCTGGACTATTTCCGTTCCGGGCGCATCGGCGGCGTCGTGATCCGGCCCGCGATGATCTACGGCCCGGGCGATACGCGCACCCTCAAGATGTTCCGGATGATTGCCAAGGGCACGTTCTTCTATGTCGGGCGCGGCGATAACCTGGTGCATTTCATTGACGTGCGCGACCTGGCGCGGGCTTTCCGGCTGGCGCTGGAACGCGTGGAACGCAACGGCGGCATCTACATCATCGCCGGCGCGCGCGCCATGCCCCTGCGCGAACTCGCCGCGTGCGCCGCGCGCGAACTCGGCGTGCATCCTCCACGGTTGCGCGTCCCGGTGAAGCCCATGCAGTGGCTCGGGTCCCTCTGCGAAGCCGTCTGCGTCCCGCTGCGCATCAATCCCCCGCTCTACCGGCGGCGCGTGGACTTTTTTACCAAGGACCGCTGTTTCGACGGGCACCTCGCCGCGGAACACCTCGGCTTCAGGCCCGCGCAAACTCCGCAACAGGAGATCCGGGATATTCTCAAGGACTACCGCGACCGCGGCTGACTGTGAAAGAAGTGTTCTTACCATGACAACCATCGCATCTACGGGAACCCGCAAGGGGGGCGCTCCGAAAGTCACAGCCGTTGTGCTCGGCTGGAATCATTCCGAAGACACGCTCGAATGCATCGCCAGTTTAAAGGAGACCACCGGAGCCCCCCTTCACATCCTCTACGTGGACAACGGGAGCACCGAAGACGAGGTTCGCCGCGTCCTCGACGGGGCGCCCGGCGTCTCGGTGATCCGCCACGAGCACAACGTGGGAGTCTCGCGCGGCTTCAATGCCGGTCTCGCTTACGCGCTCCGCCACGGCGCCGACTTCATCTTCATGGCCAACAACGACACCTTGATGGACCCGGACTCCCTCCGGCTTCTCCTTGATGCCGCGACCCGGTATCCCGATGCGGGCATCCTGGTGCCGAAGATCTACTACCACGAGGCGCCCGAGGTGTTGTGGTCGGCCGGCTCGCGGTTCCGGCGCTTCCCCCCGGCGATCATCATGAACAAGACCAAGGGGCCCGACGACGGCCGCTACGACACCCTCGGGACGCTCGAATTCACCACCCTTTGCACGGTGCTCCTCCGCGCGGACGCGCTGCGCAAATCGGGCCTGATGGACCCCAATTTCCTGTTCTACTTCGAGGATTACGATCTGGCCTTGAGGATACGCGAGGGCGGATATACTATCCGGCTCGTGCCCGAGGCGCGCACCCGTCACAAGGTCGCGCGCGTAACGCGGGCCGGGTCGGGCAGCCCGGCGTTCTGGACCACCAGCGGGCGCAGCGCCAGGATATTCGCCCGGCGACATGGCGCGCGCCACCGGTGGCTGGCGGGGCCGTGCCTGATCGCCTATCTCGCCCTGA
>JAKJGV010000106.1:391-7579 GCA_022704185.1 Verrucomicrobiota bacterium | reverse complement strand
GCCGACGCGGTTTACGATCGTTCTCGCCACGCGCTCCCCCGTCGCGGCGTCCCGTATCACGCAAGGGCCGGAGGGCTTCAAGTACACGTTTCCGTCGTTCCTGAACCGGAACCGGATCAAAGGGGTGGGGCGGCCGACGACTTCCAGGCCCGTGACGGCTCCGGCGTACACCTCGGTTCCCACGATCGTGGCCGCGATGTGGATGGACATCCGCGAGAGGAAGCTGACGGCGCCCGCCTGCGTGCTCGCGGGGCGCTCGGTGAAGCTGACGCGCGAAAGCAACTGTCCCGCCGCGTTGGTTGGGATGCTGACGGTGTACTCCATCTGCGTGGTCGCGCCGCCGGCGATCGCGATCTCGGAACGGCCGAGCACCAGCCACGGCCACAAGGTGCCGCGTGGCGCGGACAGGTCGAACGTGCCGACATCGAAGACCACGGGATGCGCGCGGTCGTTGGTCAGCTTGATGGCTCCCCGGATCATCTCCCCGGGTTTGCCCTTCAGATGAACTCCGTATTGGTCCAGCGTGAGCGCGGTGGCGCGCGCCGCAACGAGCCCTGCGAACGTCATCATAACGAATCTCCAGTATGCGCGCATGGTCGTGACGGAAGGACCCGGGGACGGGACCTGGTGTGCGTGATGGTCCCGCCCCCTGCGTCCTTCTTCGTGTCAGTTACGGCACATTGAACACCAGGTCGAAGATCGCGGTCGTCCGGTAGATCCCCGACGCGGCGCCGGTCTTCGGAACCTGCACCACGAAGTGGGTATTGTAGGTCCGTTCGCCGTTCCACCAGCCGGCCAGCGTCGACCAGGTCTGGAAGCCGGCGGGCAGCGACTCGATGTTGTTCCACTCCGTCGCCACGTTGGCCTTCAAGGTTGCCGTATTCTGCGTGTTGCCCTTGGCGAGGCTCGTGAACTTGACCGGGAGCTGTCCGCCCTTGGGATTCTCAAGGCCCCAGGCGTTCTCGCCGTTCCCGTTCACGTCGTTGTCGTTGTACACGACCACGCGCCAGAGGTCCGGCAGTCCGTTCTCGTCGGTCGCCGGCCCGATCCACGACACCGATATCGCGGGCGACACGTAGTAGTAGTGGCCGGTGTCCTGGCCGTCGGCATTCGACGAGCCGAGCACGCCGAACGACAGGTTCTCGGCATCCACGATGACGCCGCCGCCGATCGCGGCCGTCACGGGAAGGTTGTCGGTGGCCTGCGATGCCGGGGTCTGGGCGCAGACGCCGGATACTGCAAGTATGGATACCAGCGCAATCAATACGAACCGATTCATTTTGCTTCTCTCCCTTTCTTCGGATTTGGTATCCCTCGGTGGGGCTCGGCTCTTCGAACCGGGTGTCTCGCGTTCAATTCGTGACGCCCTCGAGGACCGGGCCTCCTTGGGATTCTTTGTTTTCGACTTCTTCCGGCCTGCAAAACTGCGGACGGGTCGCCGGACCATCCCCCCCGCTACAATTCCTCCCTACAGCCTCATCCCTTGTTCAGCGCACCTCCTTCCCTGTGTTTCAAGCAGCCCTGTGAGGCGCTTCATTTCTTGAGCAGCTCCGCGTCGTCGAACTTGATGGCCCCGGTGCGCGGGCCGGCCTCGCGCGGCGTAATGATAATGAGCACGCGCAAGCCTGGCTCGACGGTGGTGCCGCTGACCTCGATGTTCTGCCACATCGCGGGTGCCAGGGTGCGCAGCTCGTACCTCTGAGAGGCGAGGGTCTTCCCGCCGTCCTTCGGCTCGAGGCGCAACTCGATGTGCTCCGCGTCGGTCTTCTCGTCCACGTACGCGTAGACGGAAAACGTGACGTCGCAGCCGGCGGGCACATCGGCCAGATCCTGGTAGATGCCCGAAGAATCCTTTTCCGGGATTTCCCAGTGGTGATAGCCGATGATGCAGTCGCCGCTTCGTGTCGGCGACCAGCCGGTTTCCCGGTTGATCCAGTGCCCCCAACGGCCCCATCCGGCGGCCAGGTCGGCTTTCGGGTCGTCCGCCTTTGCGGATTCCTCGAACGACGGGTTGACGAGGGGAACCGGCTCCCCTGCGAACGCCGCGGCCTGCGCGACCGCCAGGATCAAGACCACCAACCATGCGGAACTCTTCATGCTGTACTCCTCCTATTTCGTGGGTGTGAACACGGCCAATGCCGCATCGTCAAAACGCAGTGCGCCATCGCGTTTGCCCGTGGCTTTGGGGACGGCTTCGAACACAATGCGGATTCCCCGCTCGGCGTTGGTCGCGATGACCGCGAGTTCGGTCCATTGATTCAGCCGGATTTCCTCCGCCGTGTACGAGCGGGCGGCGATCGGCGCGCCTCCGCCTTTCGGCTCGATGCGGACCTGCACCGACGCGGGCCATGTGTTGTGGTCCTTGCACGCCTGTATCGTGAACCGGCAGACGCTGCCGGCGGGGACGTCCGGCACGTCCTGGAAAAGGCCGGAGGAATTCGTGTCGCCGATCCGGAAATGATGATATCCGACGATGCAATGGCCGGATCGCACGGGCACCCAGCCTGTCTCCCGGTTCATCCAGCCTCCCCACGTTCCCCATCCGGCCGCGAGATGCTGAATCGGATTCTCCGGATCCAGCGGATCCTCGAAGGAAGGATTCACCAGCTCGACACCGACTCCGTTGCCCGCCCACACCGCGCATACGATCAGAACCACCCCCGCAATCCGTCCCTTCATGTCCGCCTTCATCTCCTTTCCCGTATTGTATTGTTCGCGGCGGCATGGGCCTGTTCGCCGCCTGTGATCAGTCGTGCGTCATCGAACTTCAGCGACCCGTTGCGCGGGTCTTTCAGTTTCGGGAAGACTGCGATGACGACGCGGATCCCTTCCAAGGGCGCGACGCCCTCGACGCGCAGTTCGCTCCATCGGCCCGATTTCAGGTCGGACGGCGAATAAGTTTCCAGCGCGAACGGGGCGGACCCTCCGCATGTTTCCAGGCGCACTTCAACGCGCTCCAGTTGGGTGCCGGAATCCTTGCACGCGAAGATGTTGAAAACGCAACGGGTTCCCGCCGGGATGTCCTGAACATCCTGGTAGATGCCCGAGGAATCCGGCGCGCCGATCCGGAAGTGGTGATAGCCCATGATCGCGGACCCGGTGCGCACGGGAGCCCAGCCGGTCTCCCGGTTGAACCAGCCGCCCCAGCTTCCCCAGCCGGCCGCGCGGTGATCAATCAGGCTATCCGGGTCCGTGGGGTCCTCGAACGAGGGGTTCGCGAGTTCTGCCGCGAAGGCCGGGAAAGCCGCCGCGCAGCACAGGAAAAGGATAAAGCGCGGAATGCTCATCGGTTGCCTCCGATATCGAGAGATGCGTCGTCGAAGCGGATCGCGCCGCGGTGGGGATGCCCGGCGGCCGGGGAAACAAGGACGGCGACGCGGATTGCGCCGCTGGGCGGAGTGATTGTCGCCACGGATACCTGGCGCCAGTCTGTATCCTTCAGGCTCTTGGTTGTAAGAACCTGCGCCGCCAGCGGTGCGCCGCCGCCTTGGGGTTCGATCCGGATTTCCAAGGTCTGGAAATTCGCGTCTGCATCGCTGGATACGAAGATGGAAAATCGGACTGACGTGTTGGGTGGAATGCCGGAGACGTCCTGGTGGAAGCCGGACGGGGCGGGTTCGGTGACGCGCCAATGGTGGTAGGCCATCATGCACGGCCCCCAGTGTCGAGGCTGCCAGCCGGTCTCGCGACGCCACCAGGTCCCGGAGGTTTCCCAGTCCGCGGCCTGTGCGCAGTCCGCCCGGTTCGTATCCGCGGGCTCCTCGAAGGATGGATTTCGGATCGTGCCGGCGGATGCGGCCGCTGCGAATCCAGCAAGGAGAAGAGCATGAAGGAGTGGTTTCATATACTCATTCCCCGGCCGAGAATTCCGCGTCGTCGAACTTGAGCGCGCCTTTGCGCAACCCCGACGGCTTGGGTTCGACGACGACCATGACGCGAAGACCTTCCGCCGGATTGCGTCCGGTCAAGGTCAGGGGGGTCCAGCGGTCTTCCTTGATCGAGGATGCGCGGTAGACGGCGGTCGTGAGTACGGAGCCGCCGTGGTAGGAATGCATTTCGAGCCGGACCTCGTCGAAATTCGAGCCCTTGTCCTTCCACGCGTGGATGGTGAACGTGCAGAGCGCGCCTTGTTTCGCGTCGCGGATATCCTGGTAGAAGCCCGCGTTATCGGGTCCTTTGAGGCGGAAGTGGTGGAAGCCGATCAGGCATTCGCCGTTCTTGGTGGGGGCCCACGCGGTTTCGCGGTTCATCCAGTTCCCCCACCGGATCCAGTGGGCGGGCTGATCGCAACCCCAGTTTTCGGGGTCGAGCGGGGTCTCGAAGGATGCGTTTTTGAGCAATTGAGCGCTGCCGGCTGTGCCGGCAAGCACGGTCAGCGATGCAACAAGCAGTTTCCACGACGGCTTCATTGTGCAACTCCTTCCTGCGTACTTCGCGGCCCGGGGCCCGCCACTACGGGCCGGGATCGTTCCCTGCTCGGTACCGGTCCCAAAGTTCTGCCTTTTTATAACGCCTGAATAGCGGTTTGACAAGCACAAAATGGACATAATGTAATATATGGGGCCGGTCCCACAAATGAGGAGTATTCCCGGGATGGGCGGGGTCGGTCTGGTGTCCTCAGGAGTGCTCGCGAGCGGTGGTGCGGCGGGCCTTGAGCGGCATCTCCAACTTGGCGCGCCGGGCGGCGTGCAGGTCTCCGGCCTTGCCTTCAAGAAGCCGGTACAGGATCTCCGCGGTCTTGATTCCCATCTCGTGCATCGGAAGGTGGATGGTGGTCAGCCCGGCGTAATCCGAAAACGGGATGTCGTCCCATCCGGTAACGCCGATCCGGTCGGGCACCGCGATCTTCATCGCTTGCAGGGTTTGCAGCGTGCCCAGCGCGATCGCGTCGTTGAAAGCCAGGAAAGCGTCAGGCCATGTGCCGTGGGTCTCGAGGTGCTCGTGAACCACTTCCCTGGCGAGCTCCGAAGTCCATGCGCCCTGCAGCACGTGGCCCGTGATGCCTGGATGCTTCCGGATCGCGTCTTCGAAACATCGGACCCGCTCCTGGGTGTCGAAGATGTCAGGCTGTCCCGCAAGATGCGCGAGCCGCTTGTATCCCTTAATAACAAGATGGTGCACGAGGCGGTCCATCGCGGAACGGTTGTCCACGGTAACCGCTCCCGCGCGCTGCCAGGAGGTCGCTTTCTTCGGCGGCTCTGCGGCGCACAGGATGGTGGGGCGATCCGAAGGGCCGACGGACTGATTGAAGAGATCCACGGGCGGCGCGATCAGGATGACGCCGTCCACTTGTCCGCCGGACACAAAGCTGCGCCAGAAGGCGATGTACTCTTCGATGCCCGGAGCGAAGCTGACGAGCGTGTGCCCGCCGCGCTTCTTCACTTCGTCATCTATGCCGCGGATCACCTCCGCGGTGAATCCGCTCTCCATGAAACGTCCGAGCACGCCGATGAGGCCGGTGCGCGAGCCCTTGAGTCCGCGGCCGAACAAGCTGGGCCGGTAGTGGTGGACGCGGATGATGTGCTGGATGCGGGCCCGGACTTCGGGCGCGACACCGGACTGATTCTGAATGACGCGGCTTACGGCGCTCTTGGAGCTTCCGGCGAGCTTGGCGATTTCGACGAGGTTGAGGGGCTTCTGGTGCGCAGCATCTTTGTTTGCGGCCATATGGGCAGACTCCTTCCGCACACCGGGTGAATGACTAGCACACTGCTTGGAGACAGACAATAGCAGAGAGGGCCAGCCCGGCTTCGCGCCGCGGCGCTACGGCGCGGCCAGCCCGACTCAACATCCGGCACTCAGAAGGGTAGTTTAAACGGCGGGTATCGGACGAGAGGTGGGGGACTGCAAAAAAGCAATATTGACGTATAACGCTTGTGTCGAAAAACCCCATAAATAGTGACAATATTTTGCTATTTTGTTCTTGCGTAACGCAAACGATTGCGTTATAAAGGGGGCAGAATCTTACTCATGATCAGTGGGAGGTTGTCATGCAGTATCCGAAGCTGAAGGTGGCGGTGAGTTTCTCCACGAGGGTAATCGCTGCAGTGCTGGTTCTTCTCTCTTGTCATCATCCGGCCGGAGCGGTGATGGAGCAGTACGGGTTCGACAGTTGGCTCGAGGGGTGGGCGCCGACCACGAACGCGTCCATGCTGGCGATCACGAACGTGATCCAGTCTCCGTCCACGAACGCCTCATGGTTCGGAGAAGGCGCGCAGTGTCTCCGTGTCGAGTGCAACATACGGACGAACGCGAACCAGAATTCCGGTCGCGTCCAGGTGGACCTCCGCCAGTATCTCGGATTCACGATTCCGGTCCCCACCGATCTCAGCAATCAATGGGTGCGCTACAACATGATCTGGCCCACCGGCGGCGACGCCGCGCGCGGCACGAATCGCTATCGCTGGTTCGCGATGGATGAGAACGGCAAGTACCAGTACTACGGCCAGTTCCTGACTCCCACGCAGTGGGTCAACATCGGCACGAACGGCGCGTATACAGACGCGGCCTTTCTCGTGGCCCCGACGAACGGGACGGAAGACGCGGGATTCAACGCGGCCAGGATCGTGATGATCGGCATGGACGTTGCCACGGGCGTCGGCTCGACGGGCGTGTACCAGGGCCCGATCTTCCTCGAGAAGATTCGCTTCGACGCGCCGCCCGCGCTTTTCGTCGCGCCGACCAACCAGAAGTACTCGTTCGATTCCAGCGCGGAAGGCTTTGGGATCCAGACGTGGTGGGACAGTCAGGCCATCACGAACGTGTACCGGAGCACCACCGCCCCGAGCAACCGCTCCGGCGCCCTCGCGATGGATGTGCACCTCAACTGGAACACCACGAACTTCACCAAGGGCGAAGTGTTTGTGGACTTGGAGTGGAACAAGCCGACCAACATGCCGGCGATGAACTTTCCCGTGGACCTCGACGGCAAGGTTGTTTCCGCGTGGGTCTACTGCCCGGCCGGCCTGAGAGGGCCGGAAACCAACCGCAACAGCATCCAGCTCTTCTGCAAGGACACGAGCTGGCGTACCTACTACGGAACGCCCGAACACATCGTGACGGGCTACTGGATGCGGGTGGCGATGACGCCCGGGACCAACCAGGCATACCAGGGCTGGAGTTCGTCCGGCTTCGATGCATCCAAGATCCGCCTGATCGGCCTCAAGGTCTCCACCGCCAGCGGCGGGG
>JAKJGV010000106.1:0-381 GCA_022704185.1 Verrucomicrobiota bacterium | reverse complement strand
CCGCCGATCACCAACTCCCAGCACTACTACGACATGGAAACGGAGTACCAGGCGAACTGGTGGAAGTTCGACACGAATCCCGAAGGCTGGCACGCGAAGTCGTGGACCGACGTGTACTACGCCACGAACGAGGGCTACAACGGGTCCGTCGCGCTCGCCGCGGACGCGACCTTCGCGACCAACGACAGTTATGAAGTCGTCACCAACGAATACGGCCAGGTCATCACGAACGAGTACGTGTACCAGAAGGGCGTTTTCGAAATCGCCTATCAGCCGGCGTTGAACCTCAGCACGAAGGACCACCGGAAGATCCACGCGCGCCTGCGGTTCGATCCGGCCGTGACGGATCCGAACGGCTTCGACGCGTCCGTCAACGTCTTC
>JAKJGV010000105.1 GCA_022704185.1 Verrucomicrobiota bacterium | reverse complement strand
GATGGCGCTGGCCGACCGGGAGGCGCGCGGGCCGTCCGCCGCGCCGCGCCCCGTCTGGCTCTTCGATTCCTTTGAAGGGCTTCCCCCGCCGAAAGAGAAGGACGACAAGAAGGCGCTGGAGCACTACTTCGAGGGGATGAACAAGGGGTCCATCGAGGCGGTGCAGCGCGTGTTCAAGAATCTGAAGCTGCCGACCGAGCGGTTGACGATCACCAAGGGCTGGTTCGAGCAGACCCTGCCGAAGGCGGAACTGCCGGCCATCGCCATCCTTCACATTGATGCCGACTGGTATGACTCCGTGAAGGTGGTGATGGAAACCTGCTATCCGAAGGTGGTGCCGGGCGGATACGTGATCCTGAACGACTACGGATTCTGGGAAGGCTGCGACCGGGCCGTCGAAGACTACTTCGCGGAGCGGAAGCTTTCGCAGCCGGAGATCGTACGCGTCGGCCGCGTCGGCGGATATTTCCGCAAGCCCGCGTAGCAGGCATTCAGCTCGAGAGCGGCAGGCGGTACTTCTTGAACAGCGCCACTTCGATGGGAAACGAGTAGAAGTTCAGCGCGTACCGCAGGCGGCCCATCATCGAGAAGACCAGCACGCCGAACGTTCCCGCCAGCTTGAACAGCGCGCTCTTCTTGTATTCGTCGCAGTACTGGCGGAACAGCTTGATCATGGTGCCGACGGGGACCGAGAGGAACACGGAGTAGAACCAGACGATGGTGACGAGTTTCTTGTCCTTGATCCAAGGCAGGTCGCCGGGGACCGTGTGCACGAGTTCCCGCTCCATGCGGGCGCACCATTCCTCGATGGTGGCGGGCTCCTGCCATCCCGCCTTGACGCATTCCTCGTAGAGTTCGCTGCCGGGGTACGGCCTGAACAGCTGCGGGCCGAGAAAGCGCCCGCTGGGGCACAGCCGCGAAAGGTGCCGCATGATTTCGACGGTCTGCCGGATGTCTTCACGCGTTTCGCCCGGCACGCCGATAAGGAACGAGAAGATTCCCGTGATGCCGGCGTCGTTCAGCATCTTCGCCGCGCGCACGAGGTCGTCCGGAGAGATCTGTTTCTGGATCAAGTCCAGCACGTGCGGCGAACCCGACTCGGCCCCGATAGCCGCGAGGACAAACCCGATCTTTCGCAGGCGCTTCAGCAGGTCCATATCCATGCGGCGTTCGCTGATCGCGTCCGCCCGCGTGGTGGCTTGCCACTCGAAGGAGAGTCCGCGTTTCTCGATCTCCGCGACGAACTCCTCGATGCGCGGTTTGCTCTGGAAGAATATTTCGTCGTAGAAGTAGATCAGCTTTGCGCCGAGCTTCAGTATGTGTTCGACCTCGTCCGCGGTGCGCTTGCCGTCCCAGGCGCGCCACTTCCTGTTCTCGGGCATGCAGGTGTTGATGCAGAACCGGCACTTGTAGGGACAGCCCCGGCTGCTCTGGATGGGGAACCGCCAATGGGGGATGCTCTCCCGCATCTTGTCGCTCAGCAGCGAAGTGTCGAAGAGCGGCATGCGTTTATAGTCGAAGGATTCCTTGTCCTTGTTGAGCACGAACCGGCCGTCCTCGCGTACGAAGCCCACGCCGCCGACGTCCTCCGCGTCGCGTCCGGCCTCGATGCGCTCGAGCAGTTGCTGGAACGCCAGTTCGCCTTCTCCCACCACGATGTAATCCACGAGGGGGTGGCGGGCGGTCTGCTCGGGGAACAGCGTGGCGTGCGCGCCGCCGTACACGATCGGGATGTCGGGCTTGCGCTCCCGGATCAGGCGCGAGATGCGGGTGGCGTCGGGAAGCTGGGCGGTCATGCACGTGATGCCGACACAGAACGCGTCGTCCAGTTTGCGCAGCACGGCCTCGTCGAAGGCTTCCTTCTCCACGTATTGGTTGAGGATCGCGACCCGGTAGCCGACGGACTGCAGGTAAGTGCCGAGATTGAAGAGGTTCAGCGGGATGTTGAGGTCCTCATCCAGCGACACGATCTTGGGAAACAGGAGCAGTACTTCCTTGTCGTTGGGTATTTGCATGGGCTCCGGCATCCGGTTCTTGGGCGGCGCGTCACAGAGGGGAAATCGCGGCCGGGCTACCCTTTCTTCGGCGGGGCGGCACGGACTTCCGCCTCGACGATCTCGCCCTCGGTTTCCACCAGGCGGATCGTACGCGGCTTGGACACTTCGCGGAGGAGGGCGTCCGAGGCGTCGAGGTGTTCCCGCAGCGTGGAGATGAGCTTGGAGAACTCTTCCGAAGCCGAAACGGTTTTGAGGGTGCCGTCCACCACCTGTTGGATGTGCAGCACGTTCTCAATGTTCTTCTCGAGGGTCGCGACCTTCTCGAGTTGATCCGCCAGTTCGTGGTTGGCGGCCTCGATACTGTTGACGTGCTCGCTGAGCACGTTCTTGACGTTGTTGCCCCAGTCGCCGCCGGAAGCCTTGACCAGTTCGGCGTGCTCCTTCAAAGCCCCCTGCAGCTTCTCGACCACCGAGCTGAGCGCCTTGTCTATCTCTTTCGTGTGGCTGTTGAACATCGAGGTCATCTTCTCGGCGTTCGTGCTGAGACCGCCGGTCAGGTCGTTGACGATCGTGGAAAGCGCCGACTCGACGTTCTTGAGATCGGTCGTGGTGGCTTCGGCCGCGTGCATCCAGCGGTCCACCAGCGAGGACTGTCCCTGGATGAGCACCTGCTGCAGCTTCTCCACTTCGCCGGCAACGCGCACCATCACCTGGTCCACGGCGCCCTTGATGGCCTCGGCTGTCTTCTCGGGCTGGGGTACCGAGTCGCGGAACGCGGCCTGGATCTTCTCTCCCAGCGCGTCGGCCAGATCCGCGGCCGTCATCGCGGTCTGCGGGATCCGGGCGGGCATGCGGGAAAGGAGACGCGCTTCGATGTACTGGTCCGCGTTGTTCAGCACGAGTTGCCGGAGATACACGAGCAGCGCCAGCGCGGCCATGTCGCCCCAGGTCATCCACAGGTTGGCATAGAGCGGTGTGGCGATGAGAAACAACGCAAGGCAGAACACCCCGCCGGTGCTCATGGAGCGGCCGGCCAGTCGGCTCTGCAGCGAAGCGAGGTCAATCACGGTCTGAGGGTCGCCGTTGGAGACCCACACTTGCAGGAGATTCCGAACGCGGAAAGCGAGGAGGCTTCTGCCCTTCATCGCTTCGACGTGCACGCTTACGGCCGCGCGATCGCCGATGTCCAGCGAGTCGGGGAGGGGGTTCCGGAGCTGCGCGAAGAACTCGCGGAGAATCGCAAGCGCCTGGATCGCGAGATAGGCCCACGCGAATCCGACGCAGAAGATGCCGAAGAGGATATCCACGCGCTGCGTGGAGAAATCGCCGCGCTGGTTGCAGAGGAACGCGCCGAAGAGACCTCCGAGCACGAGAAAAGCAAGGAACCCGGGAACAAACGAGACAGGCTTTGCCTTGTGCTTGCGGTCGGTCGTCATAGGGGGAGCTCCCATCATCTACTATTGTTAACTCCATAATGTTAGTCAGTGGGGCTCCGGTTGTCAAAGGCATCAAGGGGGGTAAATTCCGTTTTCGCGGGCGGTTGCGCTTGTTTGGCGAGGCCGTTCGGGGCAGGATACGCGGCGCCGCAGGAGGGCAGGAGATCGTGATGCGGGTTATTCAAGTAAAGCGCCGGTATGGCCTTATGGGAGTGGCCGCGTGTACGTGCGGCCTGGCGGTGTGGGCGTTGCCGGTACTGCGGATTCCGGGCCCGCCCGAAGCCCGGATTGTCCGCCACCTCGTTACGGTGCCGGGCGGCACTTGCGTGATGGGGAGCCGGGAGGCGGGCGGATCGGCTGGGCCGACAACCGTAACCGTGTCCTCCTTCCTTGTGGGGCGCTTCGAGGTCACGGTGGGCGAGTTCGTCCGGTACCTCAACTCGCCGGGGTGTTCCAGCACCGCGAGGCCTCCGGGGGTGCGTTTCAGGCGAGGGCGCCATGTCGCAGCCTGGGGCCAGGCGAACGAGCCGGTGTCGGGGGTGAGTCGGGATGATGCGCTCGGATTTTGCGCATGGCTTTCCGGGCAAACAGGTTTGCGCGTTCGGCTGCCGACCGAGACGGAGTGGGAGTACGCCGCGCGCGGCGGAATTGACGGAGCGCGCTATCCGTGGGGTTGGGGAGAGCCCGCCGGGCGCGCGTGCTTTGCCGCGCGGAAGCCGCGCCGGGTCGGGGGCTTCCCGGCCAACATGTTCGGGCTTTACGACATGGCAGGGAACGTGTTCGAGTGGTGTTCGGGCGATGCGGTCGGTGGATTGGCGCCGGTCCGCGGCGGGAGCTGGGCGGAGCGGGACCCGGCGATGCTGCGCGTATACCGGCGGACGCGGGTGCCGGAGGGGTATCGCGATCGCGACGTGGGATTTCGAATAGCGGCGGATGTAAATGAAGTATCGTCTCAAGCATGTGATTGAATACGGCCTGCTGAGAAGCATGTCCGGTCTCGCCCGCTTGCTTCCATACCGGGCCGCGCTGGCCATGGGGTGGGGGATCGCCGCGCTGTCGTTCGGCCTTTCCTCGAAACTGCGCACGCGGGCGGGCCGCCGTTTGCGGCAGGTTTTCGGGGCGACGCGCGACGAAAAGGCGCTGCGGCGGATCGCATGGATCTCGTGGCGCAACCTGGTGTTCAACGCGGTGGAATCGTTGCGCACGCCGTCGTTGACGGCGGAGTGGGTGCGTCGCGTGATCGTGTGCGACGGGTTGCAGAAAGTTCAGGACCACCTGAAAACAGGCAAAGGCCTTCTTCTCGCGATCCCTCACACGGGCAACTGGGAGCTTGCGGGTGTTTCCATCCCCTTGCTGGGGGTTCCGATCGCGGTGATCGTCCGCCGCCAGAAGAATCTGCTGGCCGACGAGTACTTGAATCGAATGCGGCGGTACACCGGGCTTGAGGTGGTGCTGGCGGATTCAAAGTCGTTCGCGGGATGCGTTCGCAGGCTGCGCGAAGGACGTGTGATTGCGATCCTGCCGGATCTGCGTGCGAAAGCGCGGTCGGTGCGCGTTCGCTTTCTCGGGATCGAAACGGATGTGCCGGCGGGCATGGCTGTTTTCGCGCGCGAGGCGGGAGTGCCGATCATGCCCGGATGCGCTCTTCGCAAGGGGTGGGCGAGGCACCGATGGGTAGCCTTCGATCCGATCTGGCCGGACCCGGCGGCGGACCAGGATACGGATGTCCAGCGCATGACGCAGGCGGTGATGGACGTCTTGGGAGAGGTTATCCGGGAGAACCCCGAGCAGTACTTCTGGTACAACAAGCGGTGGGTGTTGGGCGCGGAGTAAGCCCTCACCCCGGCCCTCTCCCTCTGGGAGAGGATTGAGGTGAGGGATTACCGCGGCGGCGGCAAAGACTGGTCTTCTTCCTCCGGACCCAGCCTGCCGAGCAACCGCGAGAGCAGCAGGACCGCGCAGCTTGCGACAAGAATCACGCCCCCGATCCATTCCGCGCGGCTCATCCGCTCGCCCAGCGTAAAGAATGCCAGCAGTGCCGTCAGGAAGGGTAACAGCAGCAATGATCCCTCCGAAATGATCGGTCCGATGCGGTGGATCGCGCGGAAGAAGAACACGTGGCCGAGCGCGAGCCCCATGATGCCCGACAGCGCGAGCAGGCCCCACTGCATCGGCGTTGCGTCCGTCAACGCGCGCCAGTCGCCGAAGACGAACATCAGCGCGATGACGCCGGGCCCGGCGTAGAGGCTGATGACGCCGTAGCTTTGCCGCACGGAATAGCCGTGCATGAATTTCCGGATCAGTACGGAATACAACCCCCAGCAGGCGGCCGCGCCGACGAGCAGCAACATGCCGGCGAGCGACGTGGTCGGCGTGCCGACCCCGCCGACGTACATGATCCACAGCCCGATCAGCGTGCCCGCGAAGCCGGACCAGAAGAGACGCGAACGCGCGAGGACCCGCTCCTCTTTCAGGAGAGCGAACCCGAACGCGGTGGCAAAGACGAACCCGCTGCGGCTGACGAAGTTGATGACGGTCGCGTCGTTGTAATACGGGGTCATCGCAAAAAGGATCTGGCCGACCAGGTGCACGAGCGCCGGGGGGAGTGCATCCTTCCAGATGTTGCGGCCCGGAAGCGTGTCGCGCCGGTGCGCGATCACGTGCGGCAGCCAGAAGAGCAACGCGAAGAGATAGCGCGCGCCGTTGACCGTCCACGAGTCAAACGTCCGCGTGAAGTACTTCAGCAGGACGGGCAGGATGGACCAGAACAGCACGGGCACGCCGAGGCTGATCAGGGCGGGGCCAAGCGCCGAAGGGCGCGATGATTCCGTGGAGGCCATCCGGGGACTCTCCTCAAAGCGCGTTGGTGGCGGAGGAGGGATTTGAACCCCCGACCAAAGGCTTATGAGTCCTCTGCTCTACCAACTGAGCTACTCCGCCGCCGGGACGACAAGACCGGGACACATATAGGGAAATGGGGCCGATCTTGTCAACAGCAACACCGCTCGTTTCGTCCTTGTGGGGAAGACTTTTTTTCGGCTTCATAGCGCGAATGCGCGAGATACCGTACAACTACACATCGGCCGAGGACCGGCAGGTCATCCGCTTCCTGTTCGGTGACGAGACGTGGGGGCGGCTCGAGGGGCTCCGGACGCGGCGCGTCACCGGCCGCTCGGCGCGCCTGCTCATGCGGATCATCGGCGACCTCTTCGTCCTCAAGCGCAACCCGTTCATGATCCAGGACCTGCTCGACAACCCGCGCCGCCAGTCCGCCTTCTTCGCCGAGATGCGCAACGAGTTGAAGACCGTCCGCGCCGGCGCGGGGAACAACGAGGAGGTCCTGCGAGTGGTGGATCAGTGCGAGAAGGTGGCCGGCGAGTTCGCGGCTTCGTTCGCGGACGCGCCCGCCCGCCGCGCGCTGCTGCGCCGGAAGCTTGGCGCCGTCGTCGGCGAGGAAAACGTGCTGTTCGACCCGTTTGCGCTCGTGAGCCACGCGACCGACGCCACGGACTGGCGGCTCTGCCTGCCGGCCGCCGTCGTTCTTCCGGAACGCGAGGAACAGGTCGCGCCGCTTCTCGCCGCGATCCGCGAACTCGGCCTCTACGCCATACCGCGCGGCGCGGGCACGGGCCTGACCGGCGGCGCGGTGCCGCTTCGCGAAGGCTGCGTGATAGTCAACACGGAAAAACTCAATCGCATTCGCGGCATCGACGGCAACGCGTTGAGCGTGGAGGCGGGCGTCGTCACCGATGACGCGATCGAGTACGCGCTGCATCGCGGAAAGGTTTTCGCCACCGACCCGACCAGCGCGTGGGCTTCCACGATCGGCGGCAACATCGCCGAGAACGCGGGCGGCAAGATGGCCGTGCTGTGGGGGACGGCGATAGACAACGTGCTGCGCTACCGGATGGCGCTCTCGAACGGGACGAACATCGAGGTCCGGCGCCTGCGGCATCCGGGCCGCAAGATCCGTCCCGAGGATTTGGTGGAATTCGAGATGGCGGACGAAGGCGGGCGCGTCTTGCAGGCTTTCGCGCTCAAGGGTTCGGAGATTCGCAAGCCCGGGCTCTGGAAGGATGTGACGAACAAGGCGCTGAGCGGCCTGCCCGGCCTGCAGAAGGAAGGGACCGACGGCATTATCACGTCGGCCGAGTTCATCCTG
>JAKJGV010000104.1:7557-7851 GCA_022704185.1 Verrucomicrobiota bacterium | reverse complement strand
CCCAACAATAGACGTCTCCTCGGGCCCATTGACGCTTTGCACTGTAATCGGCTTGTCAACCGCAACGCGATTGGTGAGAGCTCCACGCACAACCTTTCCACCGGTATTGTAGACCCCATTTGTAACCAGGATGGTGTCACCGCCTTCAGATGCATCAATGGCCTCTTGAATATTCGTCGCCGCCGTCTCCCAGCTGATGAAAGGAAGCGTATGAGATCCCGACAACGACACATAACGCGTTGCTGCAAACGAAGCGGATGTGAGAAACAGCAGCAACACCACGCACGGCGGGGG
>JAKJGV010000104.1:0-7547 GCA_022704185.1 Verrucomicrobiota bacterium | reverse complement strand
CAAAGCCTTTTCCTGCTTCTCCTGCTCTGGCTGCTTCAATTGCAGCATTTAGTGCAAGAAGATTGGTCTGCTCGGTTATAGAGTTTATGGACTGTAAAATAGTTTTTTTCTTCACGCCCCCTCCTTTTGTGCGTGTGCCGTAAAACGATTATACCCGCCCACCCGCCGCAAGGAAACCCAAACGGTGCAAGCCCCAGCAACCACCCGCCAGAGTTCCAAAGGCAGGCACATGATTAAGTGGCAGTAGAAAAACCCGCTGACGCAGCTCGACAGAGTCTCGCCCTCCATCGAAAGCGCATGCATTTACCAAGGGTTCCAGAAGGCGTGCGTCTCTCGGGACGAGCCCTCCAAGTGAATCTCGGGAGCCTATTCGGTGCCCAATCTCCAATCCCCAATCTCCCCTTACCTCTCCACCGGCACGACGATGCCGCGCAGGATGATCTTCTGGCACAGCACGAAAACGACGAACGTCGGGATCGCCGCGATCAGCAGCGACGCGTGGATCACCCCCGGCCCGCTGCGCTCCTGCAACTGGTACAGCCAGACCATCAGCGTCCACATCTTCTCGTCCTGGCAGATCAGCAGGGCGTACATGAAGTTCGCGTAGGCCAGGGTGAACGCCTGCAGCGCAATGACCGCGAGGATCGGTTTCGACAGGGCCATCGTGATGCGCCAGAACATCGTCCACTCTCCCGCCCCGTCGAGCTGCGCGTTCTCGTAGAGCTCGCGCGGCAGCGAATCGAAGAATCCCTTGAGCAGGAAAATCGAGTAGCCGTTCGCCAGCGCCGGCAGGATCAACGCCGCGAAGGTGTTCAGCAGGTGCAGCCGGCGAAGCATCAGGAACACCGGGATCTGGGTCACCATCGGGGGGAAGGCCATCGTGAGCATCAGAAAGAGCAGGATTTTGTAGTTCGACCGCATGCGGTAGCGGCTCAATGCGTATGCCGCGAGCGGATTCACCAGCAGCGCGAACAGGACGGAGAGGGAACAGTAGATGACGGTGTTCAGCACGCCGCGGCCATGCACGAGAATGTGGTCGGCGACGGTCCGGAAATTCCGCGTCGCGAACTCGCGGCGCAGCGCGGCGCGGCGCGAAAGGAAATCCGCATAATGCGCCTCGCGCTGCGGCGGCATCACCTGCTCGAACGCGGCAAACCGCGTTCCGAGACGCTCGTTCATAACCTCCACGCTGCCGAATTCCTTCGCGAGCCGCCCGCGGAACAAGCCTTCGACGCTGTGGATCCGCAGGCTTTCCAGCGGAGCGCGATGCTCGACCTGCGTGCGGGGATCGCGCCAACCCTCGAGCCAGGAGGTCCAGTCGCTCAACACCAAGCCCTCGAACGGAACCTGTTCCAGGAGAGGCACTTCTGAAAACGACCGGAACTTCGATTCGTAGCGCCGGTTGAGCACGGCGATCTTGCCGTACTTCGCGCGCAGGAAACGGCGATACGAATCGGCGCCGGACAGCTCCACCCGAATCCAGAGTGGGTTCAGGGTGTGCCGGACGAACCGCTCCCAGTCATCGCGCTCCGGCCCCGGCATGGAGGGCGCCGTTTCGGGCAGAAGCACCTCGCTGTAATCCGCGTGCGCCGCTCCGTGCGTGCGGTTGTACTCCGCGATGTCCGGCGTGTAGAGCGCCCGCAGGTACTGCCGCCGGTAGAAGGCGCCCGGCAGAAGGCTGTACAGGTCCCCGGCCCTCCGCCCGGCCTTGAACTCTTCCAGCGATTGCCCGAACGGCCCGGTCGGCGGCATCCGAACACGCTGCAGGTAGTTCTCGGGCAAAACGAACACCGCGTTCCAGTTCACGAATTCCGTGCCCCACGCCCGGTTCGCGTCCCCGATCGCGGAGCCGAACCGCTCCGCGGCAAACCGCCGAAACGCGCGCAACTCCGAGGGCACGGTTCGCGAGACCGGCGCCCAGACATACCCGCACGCAAGGGCATGGGACGGCAACGAGCCGGTCGAGAGGAACTTCCGCCATTCGTCCACCCAGCGCGCGTCCGCCGCCTCCGGCGGATCCAGCAATTCGAAAGAGACGGCTTCGATGTCGTACGCGCAGCGCAGCGCGTCCAGCGATTCGTTGAACAACCCCTCGATGTGCTTGCGGTAGAGCACCGTGTCGTCGAGCAGGAACGCCGGCACCACGTCCAGCGTCCGGGAATCCACGGCGCTCTTCATGCTGCCGGACGCCATCAGCAGAAACGGGTAGATCATCGTCACCGCCCCGGCGATGAGCGCGGCATAGATGCACCCGATCAGGATTCGCACCCCCGGATGCCTGCGGCCTATTTCTGAGATGATGGGCACGATCAGAAAACCTGAAACCTGAAACCTGAAACCTGAGTATTGATCATCTTCACTTTTTCTCTTCCGTGGTTCTGAACTCGATCTTCGACAGGATCTGCAACTGGTAGACGGTGAACCCGATCAGCATGAGCCCGAGGATCCAGGCCATCGCCGTGGCCGGACCGAACCGCAGGAACATGAACGCCTGGTAGAAGATGTGCAGGTCCGCGACCTCGGTGTTCGCCGCGCCGCCGGTCATCGCAAGGATGTTCCCGCTCGCGTGGAGCCACGAGCCGATGAAGACGCCCACGAAATTGATGATGAGCAGCACCTTCAGCATCGGGAACACGATGAAGAGGATCTTGTCCGAAAACGTCGCGCCATCCATGTCGGCCGCCTCGTACAACTCGTCGGGAACCCCCTTCAGCGCGGCGAGGTAGATGAGGCAGCCGGGCCCCACGCCCGCCCACACCATGGGCAATACGCAGGCGAACATTGCGGTGTCCGGATTCTGAAGCCAGCGGTACGGCTCCGGCATCGTCATCAGCAGACGCTCCAGCAGCGGAACGTGCATCATGTGCAGCGCCGGCCGGGCGACGGAATAGCAGGTGTAGAAGAGCGCCGAGCCCACGGCGAACGACAGCAGCGCCAGCGGACGCAGATGATGATGGATCAGCCGCCGCCCGAACTGGGCCGCGATCGCGAACAGCACCAGCCCCGCGAGGAGGAACCCGCCCGCGGGGATCCGGAGCACCAGCGCATTCAGCACGCCGGTCTCCGTGGGATCGTAGAACGACTTCCACAGCAGCATCACCACGAGGCCGGTCATGACGGCGGGCAGGTAGAAGATGACGCGGAACAGCACCTTGCCGCGCGGCACCTCCTGGAGCAGGATCGCCAGCAGCACCGGCGGAAGGAAGGTCAGCGCGAGCACCAGCAGGGTGTAGCGCAGCGAGTTCCATACCGTCTGCCACCACTCGGCGTCCCACAACACGCTGCCGAAGTTGTCCAGCCAGACAAACGTCGAGCCGCCCATGATGCGGTAGTCCATGAACGCGATCACCGAGCCCTGCGCGATGGGAAGATACTTCCAGAACAGGATCGTCAGCAGCGCGGGCAGCAGAAGCAGCCAGGCATAGGTGTGCCTGCGCGGGGCGCGGGTGGCGGACTCCGATTCGACGAGCGACGTTCCCGGCGGCGCGAACGCGCGGACCACGCGCTTCAGGGTCAGCGTGAACGCAAGCACAATGCAGAGCAGCACGGCGAAAGCCGACGCCCGGCGCAACAGGCGCTCGCGCGGGGTGAGGATGCCGATCATTTTCCGATTCGTCAGTTCCACGGCATCCTTGAGCAGCGACTCCAGCGCCGCTCGTCGCGCCTCGGGCTGCGCCGGGAGCGCGCCGCGGATCGCAAGGTCCTCCGCGATCTGGAGCGGGCGCGTCATCAGGTTGTAGACCAGTTGGCAGTTCCTTCCGTACGGCTCGGGGCGCCCCGTCTCGATGGCGATGTCGAAACACTCCTTCCAGCCGCGCGGCGCGAAGCGGATCATCTCGGGGTACCCGAACAGTTCCAGGTAGCGCGGGTTGATGAAGCGCCCGAGTCCGCCTTCGACCATGACCCGGGTCTTGATCCGCACGGCCTCCTCGCTGTCGAAGAACCGCATGTACTCCCAGGCCGCGTCGCGCACCGCCGGCTCCTCGATCCCGGAAAAGAGGCCCATCATCCGGCTGTTCAGCTCCGCGCCGCGCAACCCGTCCGGCCCGCGCGGCACCGGCACCATGCCCGTGACGTCCGGATTGATGGTGGCAAAGAGCTTCTCGTCCACGTACTCGAACACCATGCCGATTTCGCCGCGCTCCCACTTCAGGTTCTTGTCGGTTTCCTTGTAGGCATATCCGTAGCGGCGGCGGCCTTCCGCATCGGTCCACGGCTCCGCGCAGAGCCGGGTGTAGAAGTCCAGCGCGACGGCGGCCTCGGGGGTGTCGAACACGGCGCGCCACTCGTCCCGGGCCTCGTCGTATTCCAGCACCTCGCCGCCCGCGGACCACAGGAAGGTGACCCAGTACCACGACTCGTGCAGGCCGCGGCCCATGCCGAGCCCGTAGAGGCCGCGCGCGGGATCGGTGATGCGGCGGCACGCGTCCAGGAACTCGTCCCACGTCCAGTCGTTGCGCGGGTAAGCAACCCCGGCTGCGTCGAAAAGGTCCTTGCGATAGATCACCACCTTGCCGAGCGCGCCGCCGTACGGCAGGGCCCAGACGTGCTCTTGCCCTTCCGGGCCCTTGCGCTCGATCACCGGACGGATCTTGGGATGCACGCGAAACGCGATGTCTTCGGGGGTCATCGAGGCAAGATAGCCGTCTTCCGGACGGTCGAGCGGATGAAGAAAGCCCTGCTGGATGTACGTGTCGGACTGCCGAAAATTGACGTACAGCACATCGGGCGAGACCCCGCCCGCGATGGCCATCAGCGGGCGCGCGTCCATGCTGAGGTTCTGGATCGTGATGCCGGTGAAGGGGTGCAGTTCGATCTCCACCTTGTCCCAGTTGTGGTCGCCGTAACGTTCCGGGTCGGACTTGTAGCGATCCCGGTAGCGTTCGGCAAAGATCGTGGGAAACTGCCGGACGAACTCGCGGACCGCGGCGGCGTCCGCGCGGGTCGGCGTATCGGTACGGCTTCGATCGGGGAGCGCGAAAACCTTCACGTGAATGATCGTCCGGTCGTCCCGCGATTCGATCCAGCCGCCGACAGCGGGCAAAGCGCACAGGACGGCGAAGGCCGATCCGACCAGGCAAGCGCTGAAGCGTCTGTTACCCATGTTCGTCCGGACGACTGTAACCGCTCCCGGCATGCAGCGCAATGGAGACGAGGAGGCTTGGTTTATTGGGGATTGGTTGATTTGAAATTGTTTTACACTGTGGATTTTGCCCCACCACTCCATCACCCCATCACCCCATTGCCCCAACACCCCTCTTCCACTCTTTTGCGGATTGAAGGCAGGGCCGCGATTATGCTTTATTATCCCCTCTTCGGGCACCCGTAGCTCAACTGGACAGAGCACCAGACTTCGGATCTGGGGGTTGGGGGTTCAAATCCCTCCGGGTGTACCAGTCACCAGAGCCTCGCGCTGCCGGTTTATGGTCGCATATCGAGGGTTGTCAAAGACCGCGTTTCCCGGCTATGATGGCGTCCGGTTTTCAGGGGAGCCTATGCGAGCAAAGCTTCACATAGCGGCGTTGACGGCCGTCATCGCGCTGGCCGCGCAAGCACCCGCAATCGCCCAGGAAGTACGCCTCGCAAACGGCATGGTGGTCAAAGGCGAAGTGGTCGGCTCGGGGAGCGACGGCCTGCAAATCAAAACGCCGCTGGGCCCGAAGACCTATTCCTGGGAAACGCTGTCTCCCTCCACACGCTACCGTTACCAGCCGGTGTTCCGCGCCAACTACAGCTCCGTGCTGCGCGGGCTTCCGGCGCATATGCGCACAAACGAGCCCGATACCGAAGCGGTCATCGAAACGCCCGAGCCCGCACAGGAACCCGAGGCGGCCGGCGTCACGCCCGAGACCGCCGCGGGACCGGATACCTCGCTGCTTTTCGACCAGTTCGAGTATCAGCACATCACTCCCATTCAATCGGGGGCATTCCCCGGCGTGGACTTGCGAAGCGCCGCGTACGCATCCTACATCGGCTTTCAGTACGGACCCGGACGCGATGACGTGCTCTACCTCGCGTTCGACACCAAGGGGCCCACGGAGCTGAGCGACGTGCTGTTCGTGTACAGTCCCGGCGCGGCGGAATTCAAGAGCACCCAGCGAATCACCGGTTTCAAAAAAGGCTCGGGCAGCGCGCGCGTGGTCAGCTATCGCAAGCTGAAGACATCCGCGGCCTTCGGAAACATCACGGCCAACATGGAGTTCGACGTGGAAACCGTGGGCCTTATGACCAACGAGCTCACCCTGACTCTCACCGTGGAGTTGTCGCGGGAAAAAACGCGGAGCCGCTTCACGCTCAACCAGAAGTTCAGCGACCTGCTGCACGGCGCCGGGTTGATCCCCGTCAAAGGCGTGCTTGATCTCCCTATGTTGTGGCTCGCTCTCGACTCCGCCGAAGGCACGCCGCGGCTTGCCGGCAATCTCAACATGTCCAATATGAAAATGGCTCCGCGCGACGGAATGGACAACCGCGTGGTCATCACGCTGACCGACGAGAACGGCGCGACGGCGCACAAGGAGTCCGTCCGGCTCGACACCGCGTCTTTCGTCTCGCCATACGGGATCGTATCCGAAGTGAGGAAAGCCCAACCCGAGGTCGCCTACACCCTGAAGGCCTCCATTGATCTCGGCCCGTTCCTCGGCCCCGCCGAGTTCGAGGACCAGGTCACCATCCCCAAGCCTGAGCGGTAGAGCAGCTTGGGTAATGCCGTCGCCGCCGGCGTTCGCCGGTGGATTCAATGTGAAGGGTTACGTTCAACTCGCTCCAGCCCGCTGGCGGACCACCTCGTAAAGCAGGATCGTCGTGGCGGAGGCCACGTTCAGCGAATCCGCCTGGCCTTCCATCGGGATGCGGACCTGGATGTCCGCCTCGGTCATCCACCGGCTGCTCAAGCCGTACTGCTCAGACCCCACCACCACCGCCACTCCGCCCGTGAAGTCGGCCCCCGTATACAGTTGTTCCGCGTGCGGCGAGGCGGCCGCCACCCGGATGCCCCTCTCGCGCAGCCAGGCCATCGCGTCTTCCGTGGACGCTTCGACCACCTTCACGGAGAACAGGGTCCCGATGCTGGCGCGGACCACGTTCGGATTGCTGATGTCCGTGCAGCGGTCGCACACGATCAGCGCATGCACACCGGCGGCATCGGCCGTGCGCAGGATGGTGCCCAGGTTGCCGGGCTTCTCGATCGCTTCCGCGACCACCAGGAGCGGCTGGTCGGGCACCTGCAGGCCGGCGAGGGTGTGGCGGACCTGCGGCGCGACGGCCAGGAGCCCTTCGGGGCGGTCGCGGTACGACATCTTCTCGAACACCGGCGCGGTGCATTCGAAGATCTCGGCGCCGGCCTGCCGGGCCTGCTCGATGAGGGCCGGTTCGTTTGACCCCATGAAGAGATCCGGGCAGTGGAAGAGGGCTTTCGGGAGGTGTCGGTTGTCGAGGGCGCGTTTCAGCTCGCGATACCCCTCGATGATCATCTCGCCGTGTTCATCGCGGTCCGACCGCTGGCGCAGCGCGACCACGGCCTTGACACGCGCGTTCTGAAGGCTGGTCAG
>JAKJGV010000103.1 GCA_022704185.1 Verrucomicrobiota bacterium | reverse complement strand
CATCAGCGCCATTGAATTGAAGAAGACGCTCGAGCCGATGGTGCGCGGCGGGAAGTCGGGGGCGCTGGAGGCGTTCGGGCCGACGAACCACCTGATCATTACCGACGCCGCGGAGAACGTGCGGCGCATCGAGCAGATCATTGCCGAGCTCGACAAGGTCGGCGCCGCGCGAGTGGTGGAATTCATCAAGTTGCAGAACGCCTCGGCCGAGGACGTGGCGAGCCAGTTGCTGGAAGCGATGCGCGGGGGCGAGACGTCGGCGCGCGCGGTGGGCAAGCACATGGACCGGCTGGCCGGGGGGACGGGCGAGTTGCCCGTGGACGTGGTGGTCGTTCCGGCTCCGCAGGCGAAGGGGCTGGTGGTGCTGGGCACGAAGGTGCAGCTCGGGGAATTGCGGCGCGTGGTGCAGATGATGGATGTAGAGAGCGATTCGGGATACGGGCGGCTGAACGCGATATTCCTCAAGTACATGCCGGCCGAGGAGGCGGCGAAAAGCCTGAACGGACTGCTTGCGAAGACCGCGGAGAAGGAGCAGCGCGCGCGGATCGCCATCGAGCCCAACACGCCGAACAACGCGTTGCTGGTGGATGCCTCGCCGCAGGATTTCGAGTACGTGCGTTCGCTGGTTGCGCAGCTCGACCAGGTGCCGCAGCAGGTCATGGTTGAAATCCTGATCGCCGAGGTCGCGATGGGCAAGAACCTGGACCTGGGCGTGGAATGGTCCACGATTGATCTTCCCGAGGATGGCAAGACGACGGCCATCGGCCGGTCCCGTCCCGGCGAGCAGGACGACATCATGAACCTCGTCAAGGAAACGGTGTTTCCGCAGGGGCTCTCGGTGGGCGTGGCGAGGGGGACGTACACGGACGCCAGCGGCGTGCTGCGGCCCCGAATCCCGGTGTTGTTGCGGGCGCTCGCGCAGAACCGCGATGTGAACATCCTTGCGGGCATCCCGCTGCGGGCGCAGAACAACACCGAAGCCAGTGTGAGCGTCGTGGAGAACATCCCGATCCTGCGCTCCACGATCGAAGGCGGCTCCGGCACGGCGCGGGACATCATCCAGAACATCGACCGCCTCGACGTGGGAATCAAGCTCAAGCTCACGCCGCACGTGAATCCGCAGCGCGAGATCACGATGCAGTTGAATCCCAGTATCGAGGCGATCGTGGACGAGGGCCCGCCGGATACGCAGTTCGCGCCGAGCATTGCGAAGCGCGAGGTGTCCACGACGGTCACCGTGCCGGATCGCTCCACGATCATCATCAGCGGCCTCATTCGCGAGGACCGCATCCGGACGGTGCGCAAGGTGCCGCTGCTGGGCGATATCCCGCTCATCGGATGGCTCTTTCGGAGCACGACGGACTCGCGGCAGCGCACGAATCTCCTCGTCTTCGTCACTCCCCACATTGTTACCGAGGAGCACGAGGTCGCACAGGTGGAACGTGAAATCATCGAGCGTTCCGGCGTGAACCTTTCCGTGACGAATGCCCTGCGTCAGGCGGGGCAAACAGAGAAGAAGTAGAACATGTCGCTGGCAGAGATCCTTCTTCAGCAGGGCACGATCACGCGGGATCAGCTGGATGCCTTGATTTCCCGCGGCGTGGACCCGGCAAGCGCGGCGGCCGTGGCCGAAGCCGCCGTGGCGGACGGGCTCCTGGGCGAAGCGGATGCGGTCAAGGCGCTGGCCCTCGAGTATGGATGTGACGCGATCGCCGAAGTGGGCGACGAGCTTCTGGATGTCGAGCTGGTGGCGTTGCTGCCGGTGGAGTGGGCGCGCAGCCGCTGCATGCTCCCGATCCGCTGGAAGGGCGGTCCGGCGGTGCTTTCGGCGGACCCTTCGCGCGTGCACGACCTCGACTACGTTTCGCTGCTTCTCCAGCAGGACGTGGCCTTTGTCCTCGCGCCGCGCGCCGAAATCGGGCGCGCGATCGAGCGGTGCTACTACCAGCGCGGAGGCGCCGCTTCCGACGTGTTGTCTAATCTCGCGCAGGAATCGGCGCCCGCGGGAGGGGCGGCTCCGGCGGGCGATGATCTGCTGCGCATGGCGGACCAGGCGCCGGTCACGCAGGTCGTCAATTCCATCCTGCTGGAGGCGCTGAAGGCGGATGCGTCGGACGTGCATGTGGAGCCGTTCGAGAAGAGCCTCCGCGTGCGCTACCGGATTGACGGGTTGCTCTACGAGCAGGCGTCCCCGCCAAAGCACTTGCAGGCGGCGTTGGTTTCGCGCCTCAAGGTGATGGCGCACCTGGATATTGCCGAACGGCGGTTGCCGCAGGACGGAACGGCGCGCGTGCGGGTGGGGGAGCGCGAAGTGGATATCCGTGTCTCCACGGTTCCGGTCGCCGAGGGTGAACGGGTCGTGCTCCGGCTGCTCAGCCGCGAATCGGCGCTTCTTCCGCTCGAAGCCCTCGGGATGCCCGAGGAGATTCTTGTCCGCTTTCGTTCGGCCATCCACGAGCCGAACGGGATCATTCTTGTCACGGGACCGACGGGCAGCGGGAAAACGACGACCCTCTATGCCGCGCTGAAGGAGTTGGACACCGCGCACATCAACGTCCTCACGGTGGAGGATCCGATCGAATACCAGATGCCGAACATCGGGCAGATCCAGGTGAAGCCCAAGATCGGTCTGACGTTCTCCGCGGGGTTGCGGCACATCCTGAGGCAAGACCCGGACGTGATTCTCGTGGGCGAAACGCGGGACCTGGAAACCGCGGAGATCGCGGTGCGCGCTTCACTTACGGGCCACCTGGTTTTCACGACGGTCCACACGAACGACGCCGCCGGCGCGGCGATCCGGCTGATTGACCTCGGGATACCGCCGTACCTGCTTTCCGCGGCGCTGAAGGCATGCCTGGCGCAGCGGCTCGTGCGCCGGCTTTGTCCCGTGTGCAGGAAGCCCGGCGAATTGGCGGACGACGAGTCGGCGGTGCTGGGCGAGGCGGCCCGCGAGTTGCTGCGGGGCAAGGCCATGAAGCCCGTCGGTTGTCCTCAGTGTCTCGGCGGGTATCGCGGGAGAACGGGCCTTTACGAATTCATGGAAATCAACGATGCCGTGGCCGAGTGCATTCGGAAAGGCGGCGGGCCCCAGGAGCTTCGCTCGACCGCGCTGGGGCAGGGGACGCGGACGCTCCTGGACGACGGCATCGCGAAGATGGCCCAGGGGCTGACCAGCATCGCCGAAATCCTGCGCGCGGCAGGGCGCGCTTGAGGCTTCCAGCCGATGAGGACCTTCGAATACAGGGGATTCGATGCGGAGGGCCGTTCCTCTCGCGGCCTGGTCGAGGCTCTCGATATCAAGGATGCGCGCGAGCGGCTCGCGGAGCGCGGCGTTTATCCCGAAGATCTGCGGGCCGCCGGTGGGACGCCGGGGCGCGGGCGTACGCTGCGGCGCGGGGCGATGGGGATCGAGATGCGCGCCCTGCTTTATCGGGAAATGGCTGCGCTGGTGCAGGCGGGGTTGCCTCTCGCCGCGGCGATGCAGGTTCTCATTGACTCTCCGGAGCTGGGGGAGGCCCGCCGGCATCTCGCCGGGGTACGCGACCGGGTTCGCGACGGTTCCGCACTGGCCCAGGCTTTGTCCGATTGCGCGCCGGGCGTGGCCGCGTTCGAAACCGCCGTGATCGAGGCCGGCGAGAAAGCGGGCACGCTGGATGTCGTGCTGGAGCGGCTCGCCGGGTTCATGGAGGAGCAGGAACGCGTACGCGACCGGATCGTCACCGCGCTTGTCTACCCGACCATCGTCGTGGCCGCCACAATCGTGATCGGCGTGTTGACCCTCGGCATCCTGGTTCCGCGGATCGGCGGCATGCTGGAGGCGGCGGCGATCCCGCTGCCGGCCCTCACACGCGCGGTGATGACCACGGCTCGCGCGCTTCCGTGGGCGGGAGGCGCGCTCCTGGCGGCCGTGCTCGGACTGGCTGCGGTTGCGCACAGGAGAAACGACCTGAAGCAGTGGATCCGGCTGAAGGCCGCGATGCTCGTACGCCGCGTACCGGTGATTGCCGCCGCGCGGGCCGCGTTGATCCGCCTGCGTTTCGCGCGAACGCTGGCGATGCTGGTGCGCGGCGGGGTGGGGATGGTTGAGGCCGTCACGCTGGCGGGGCGCGCCACGGGGCACGAGGAAATCGTGGTGGCCTCGCTCCGCGCGAGTGCCGCCGTGAAACACGGGTCGAGCCTGGCGGACGCGATCCGGTCTGCGCCGGTTCTCGGCGAATCGCTGCCGGGTTGGATCCAGGCCGGAGAAGCGAGCGGACGCCTGCCGGATTTGCTGGACAACGCCGCGAACCGCTACCAGCAGCAGTGGGAACGCGGCGTAACGCGCGCGCTCAGCGTGACGGAGCCGGTGCTGATCCTCCTTGTGAGCGCGCTGGTACTGGTGATCGCTCTTGCCATTCTCATGCCGATCATGAGCCTCAACCAGGCCCTGCAGTAGCGGATGCGCGCGCCGGCATCTTTGACCGTTGACCCGAATGTTTGGATTTCGTTAGTCTCCAACCGATTTGCCTTGGTCCATCGTGTCGGCAACAAAGAGGTGATGCATGAACAGAAGTCTTATCGGGGAACTTTTCGGCCGCTCGCCGTTCGGCCCGTTACTGGAGCACACGCGCAAGGTTCATGAATGCGTGAAGCTGGTCAAACCGCTGCTGGAAGCGTGCATCGCGGGGAAAGCCGACGATATCCACCGTCTGCAGGACCAGGTGTCGAAGCTCGAGTACGAGGCGGACACGATCAAGCACCAGATTCGCGAGCATCTGCCCCGCCGCTATTTCCTGCCGGTGGATCGCGGCGACCTCGAGCATTTCCTCCATAGCCAGGACGAGATAGCGGATTACGTACAGGATTTCGCCGTTGTGCTTCTCATCCGGAAAACCCCGATACACCCGCGTCTGACAGACTCGTTCAGGGCCTTCGTGGATCAGGTTCTGAGCGTGAGCGACCTGCTGATGGCGGCCGCCGAGGACATAGACAACCTGGCGGAGGCATCGTTCGGAGGGGCCGAGGCGGAACAGGTGCTGAAGAAGGTCAGCGGGTTGAACGAAGGGGAATGGAAGGCGGACCGCATGCAGCGCAAGCTGTGCATGAGCATCTACGAGATCGAGAAGGAACTCGATCCGATTACGATCCTCTTCTACGAGAAGATGCTGCACGCATTGAGTGGGATTGCAAACTCCGCGGAGAATACCGGCGACCTGTTGCGCCAGATGATCGTGAAACGCTGAGCCCGCCGGAGGCATGATGGAGCTTTATATCGTCGGCACAACCGTTCTGCTGGGGCTATACCTGGCGTGGACCATCGGTGCGAACGACTTCGCGAACTCGATGAGCGACGCCGTGGGTTCGGGTGCGCTCAGCATTCGAGGGGCCATCATCCTCGGGGCGATTTGCGAATTCGCGGGTTCCGTGCTCGTCGGCAGCAGCGTGACCGATACGGTTCGCAAAGGCATCGTCGCACCGCATCACTTCGAGGGCATGCCGGAGATGCTCGTCCTCGGCATGGTCTGTGCGCTTCTCGCAACCGCGCTCTTCCTTCATCTCGCAACATGGGTGGGGATGCCGGTTTCCACAACGCACGCAATCGTCGGCGCGGTGGCGGGGTTCGGCATGGTCGCCGCAGGCGTGAACAGCGTGGAGTGGGGGAAATTCGGGGGCATCATCCTGAGCTGGATTATCTCGCCGGTCGCGGGCGGTGTGCTCGGGTATGTGATGTTCAAACTGATCAAAGGCCTGATCCTGGGCCGGGATCGTCCGCTGCGCGCGGCTGTGTACTTCGCGCCGCTGTTCGTCTTCATCACGGTGTTCATCGTGGCGATGTCCATTCTCTACAAGGGGCTGGGCCATTTTTTGGAGAAACACCACATCGAACTGACGGGCGCCCGCGCGACCTACCTCTCGGTTGGGCTCGCGTTGGTTGCCGCAACGGTCGCGCGGATGATCCTCATCCGGTATGTCGGGTCCCGGGACCGACTGCCGCTCGCGGAGCAACTGCGGCTGGTCGAGGGGATATTCTGCCCCCTGGTGATCCTCACCTCCTGCAGCGTGGCCTTCGCGCACGGTGCGAACGATGTGGCCAACGCGGTCGGGCCGGTGGCCGCGGTGATGGACATTTTGAAAAGCGGAACGATCAACATGAGCGTGCTGGTCCCGTTCTGGGTGTTGTGTCTCGGCGGAGTGGGCATTGTTCTCGGGTTGGCGACCCAGGGGTATCGCGTGATGCGGACGCTGGGCACGAAGATCACGCAACTGACTCCTTCGCGCGGCACGGCGGCGGATATCGCCACGGTGGCGACCGTGCTGGTGTGTTCCCGCATGAAGCTGCCGGTGTCCACAACCCACACGATCGTCGGGGCGATCATCGGCGTGGGCTTTGCGCGCGGCCTTGGCGCCGTGAACCGCAGCGTCACGCGCGACATCTTCGGGTCGTGGCTCGTGACGGTGCCGGTTGCGTCACTGTTGACGATTGTCCTGTTCGTTGCCGCGCGCGCGGGGGGGATTCAGAATCTCATCCTGGGCGTGTTCCCGCACTAGAGACGGGCGCTGCGATTTCGGGTGAAGGCATACGCCTCAAGCGCTCGGTCCCGCGCCTCGTCGTGGTTCACGATCGGCTTCGGATACGTTTCACCCAGTTTGATCCCGGCCTGCTGCAGCGTGCCGGACGGAGCCTCGAAGGGCTCGTGAAGCCATCGATCGGGCAATGCGGCCAGTTCGGGAATCCAGCGCCGGACGTATTTCCCGCCAGGGTCGAACTTGCGGCCCTGCAGAACCGGATTGAAGATGCGGAAGTAAGGCGCGGCGTCCGCGCCGCAACCGGCAGACCACTGCCACCCGAACGTATTGTTCGCCAGGTCGCCGTCGACGAGGGTGTCCCGGAACCATGCGGCTCCGTCCTGCCAAGGGATCAGCAGGTCCTTGACGAGGAAGGACGCCGCGATCATCCGGACGCGGTTGTGCATCCATCCGGTTGTCCAGAGCTCGCGCATTCCGGCATCCACGATCGGATATCCGGTCAGGCCTTTCTGCCAGGCTTTCAGCCGCTGCCGGTCGCGCGCCCAGGGAAAGGCTTCGAACTCGCCGCGGAGCGGGCGGTGCGGCGTTCGGGGAAAATGATGAAGGAGATGGTGGGCGAATTCCCGCCAGCCCAGTTGCCGCACAAAGGCATCCGCCATCTTCCCATGCTTGCGCGCCGCATGCAGAATCTGGCGCGGGCTGATCTCCCCGAAGTGCAGATGGGGCGAAAGCCGGGATGTCCCGGGTTCGGCTGGAAAATCACGGTCCTTTTCGTAACGCGCGACGCGCTGTGCCATGAAACGCTTCAGGCGTGAAAGCGCCTGGGCCTCGCCGGGCTGCCATGTTGGTCTGAATCCCGTCGCCCAATCCACCTTCGGCAGGAGGTCCAGGTCCTCGACGCGGAGGGATCGCGGCCACCGCGTGGGTGGGTGCAGCGTGGACGGGGGAGGGGCGGGTGGGGCCGGGGCCCGCCGCTGCGATTGGAGACTTCCCGCGGCTCAAGGAGCAGCGATGCGTTACGCGTCTTCAGCTCCACGCGTTCGGACCGCAAGTGGCGCGCGAGCCGCGCATCGATCGCCCGCCAGACGGGCTCATAGAGGCGATTGAAGTGAACGGCCGTTGCGCGCGTTTGACGGATCACCTCAAGGATTTCTGCCACGGGGTCTCCGCATCTCACGATCAGTCTTGAACCCTTTGCTTCGAGGGCGGCCTGGAGACTGAGCAGGGAGTGGTGCAGCCACCAGCGCGAGGCTGCCCCGTGCCCGGCGTCCGCCTCATCTTCGGGCGACCACACGAATAGCGGAATAACGGCGTCGTTCTGTGCGGCGTCGAGCAGGGCCGCGTTGTCGGCCAATCTGAGATCACGACGGAACCACACAACGGAAG
>JAKJGV010000102.1 GCA_022704185.1 Verrucomicrobiota bacterium | reverse complement strand
TCGTTGAACACCCGGGATACGGTCACGATCGAAACGTCCGCCTGCCGGGCGACATCGTAGATGGAGGCTCCGTTCCCGGCCGGTGTCCTGCGCTCTGCGATGTCCTGCTTCATACCGTTACATCCGCTGCGATCAGCCTGAATCTACACAATTGATATACTTTCGCAAGCAGGACCTTCATCGGGAGGCGCCGGGCAATCAGCCGGGGCCGGCCGTTTCGTCGGGTTCGGGCAGGGGCGGAACGATGATCCGTTCGGAAGCGAAGCCGGGCGGGGCGCCTTCCTTGAAGGCCGCCAGTTTCTTGTCGGCGGCGGCGAGCCCGTCCGGGCCGATGTCCATGTCCGCGAGCACCGTGGCGCCGTCCTCGACCACCAACCGGCCCGCGTGAATCTTGCCGGTGAAGGTCGCCGTGGATCGAAGGGTCACCAGTCCGGTCGCGTACAGCTCGGTGTGCAGGCTCCCGGCGATGTCCACGTGACGGTACGCGGCTTCGTCCTTCAGCCGGACCTGCGCGCCCGGCTCGATGCGCAGGTCGTTTGAGTTGATTTCCTTCCGGACGAAATCGGCGCCGGGATGGATCACCAGCGCGTTGAACGCCTGGACGAGGCTGTCCTTGATGCGGCCCGCCAGTTCGACGTCCGTCGCCAGGAGATGCGCCGCGGTAACGATACCGCGGCGCGTGATGCGGATGGAGCCGAGCGTCTTGAGCGGCTCGCTGCTCGCGCTGTCAATCGTGTAGCCCGCGAGGTCGAGCGTGGTCCGGCATTTCGGGCAGTACGTGCTGTGCATGCGGCCGGCGAGGTTGAACTCGTATCCGCACTCGAAGCACCGGATGTGCTGCCGCGGCGGCAGCGTGGTGCGGCTGATCGTGGATGCGCCCGGATCGGCCGGGGCAGGCGGCTTCTGCGCGGGTGGCCTCGGTCCGTGCGGTCCGGACGGACCGGGCAAGGTATCGCGCGGAGGCACGGCGCCGGACTCGGTCTTCCTGGGCGTGGACCCTTGAGGGCCCTCGCCGCCCGGCGAGTAGCTGCTCCGGAATCTGGGTTGTCTCGGTTGCTCGACCACGATAAAGCTCCGCAATCCTGGTGCGCCTGTGCTCCGGCCCGGAAAGGATTACTTCCGGGCTGCGCAGGCGGTTGGAGCCTTACGCTCCGAACGACTTGCTCTTGCCCAGGAATGAAGGCTTCGTGTCGCCGAGGTCCGAATCGGCCCGCGCGGCGCCCGAGGAGCCGGCCGGGTTGACGTCGGACTTGCCGATGAAGGTCACGCCGTCTTCGACCGACAGGCGCTTGGATTTGATATCGCCGTGGATGTTGGCCGTGGCCTTCATCGCGATCTTGTCCTTCGCCGTGATCGAGCCGTTCACCGTGCCCTCGATTGTGACGGAGTTGGCCACGATCGTCCCCTTGAGGCTCGCCGTCTTGCCGAGTACGGCATCGCCTTCGCAGGTGAGATCGCCCTCGAGCTTGCCGTCAAGTTGCACGGAACCCGCGCTCTTGATGGAACCCTTGATTTCTACTTCTGAAGTGATAACGGACATGGAGGCTTCGGCAGCCATCGTAGTGCTCCCTTCCTTTTTGTTAAATACCGCGGACCGCCCCGCCGCACAGCCGGCGGGTCAGACCGTAATATAGAAACGCGCCCCCGCAGTACAAGCTTCAAATCGGCCCGCGGGCCCCAAGCGACCGATTCGCCAGATTTTTCCAGACATTGGAAAAAATTCGGGGTAGTTTTCCAGACATTGGAAAAACGCGCGGAGGAGGCCCGGTATGAGTTCCTTGCTGATCCGTAACGGAACGCTGGTCACGCTGAACGCGAAGCAAGAAGTGGTGGAGGGCGGCAGCGTCTACATCGAGGGCACGAAGATCGTGGACGCCGGGAAGTTTCCGGACAACCGCCATCATGCGGACCGGGTGCTGGACGCGAAGGGGGGCGTGATCATGCCGGGCCTGATCAACGCGCACCACCACCTGTACTCCACGTTCGCCCGCGGCTTCGTCCCGCCCGGCCGTCCCGCCGTCAACTTCAAGGAGATCCTTGAGCAATTGTGGTGGAAACTGGATTACGCGCTCGACGCGGAAGACGTCTACTACTCGGCCCTGCTGGTCCTGCTCGACTGCGTGAAACAGGGCTGCACGACCGTCATTGACCACCACGCCTCGCCGATGTGCCGCGACGGAAGCCTGGACCAGATCGAGAGGGCGTTCCGCGACGCGGGACTCAACGGGTGCCTTTGCTACGAGGTATCCGACCGCAACGTGATCGGCGGCGGCGTGGAGGAGAACGAGCGCTTCATCAACAAGTGCCGGGCGTCGGGCGATGACCAGGTCGCCGCGCTGTTCGGTTTGCACGCCTCGATGACGATCGGGCGCGAGACGCTGGACCGGTGCGTCGAAATCGCCCGCCGCACGGGCACCGGCTTCCATGTCCACGCGGCGGAGGATGCGATTGACGAGCAGGTGACGCTGAAGGAGTTCGGAATGCGCGTGATGGAGCGGTTCCGGGCCGCCGGCGTGACCGGGCCGAAGACGATCTTCGTCCACGGCATCCACCTGGACGACCGCGAGCTGGACATCCTGAAGGAAACGGACTCCATCCTGCTGCACAATCCGGAATCCAACATGAACAATGCGGTGGGCGCGGCGCGCTGGCTGGATGCGCTGAAGCGCGGCGTGCTGGTCGGGCTGGGGACCGACGGGATGGCGTCGGCGATGATCGCCTCCGCGCGAACCGCGTACCTGCTTCAGCGTCACGCGCTGCACGATCCCCGCGTGGCGTTCGGCGAGTCCTGCGAGCTGCTGTTGCGGAACAACGCGGCGATCTGCGGACGCCTGTTCAAGGATCCGCGCGGGGTGCTCCAACCCGGCGCCCTGGCGGATGTCATCGTCGTGGACTACGTCCCGTTGACGCCGATGGACGCGGGCAACTTCTACGGGCATCTCCTTTTCGGGCTCAACTACGCGCCCGTGTCGGCGACCGTGTGCCGCGGGCGCGTGTTGATGGAGAACGGCGCGTTGAGCAGGGTGGACGAGGCCGCGTTGCGGCGCACGGGCATCGAGCGCGCCGCGAAACTGTGGAAGCGCATCAAGTAGGCGCTCCCCGCGATTCTTCGGATGTTGTCGCAACCGTCTCTATCGCACCGATTTCTCTTGCATTCCGGAGGCGCTATAGGGTATGTGCGCCGGTGAATTCACTCGGGAGTGGCGGTCGCGGGCTCGTCGCGTGAATGGGAACAGAAACAGGCGACCTGTAGGAAGAGCAAGAGATGAACATATTCGTTGGGAATCTGTCGTTCAAGGCAGCGGATAGTGACTTGCGGCAGGCATTCGAGGCACATGGCCAGGTGTCTTCGGCCAGCGTGATCATGGACAAGTTCACCGGCAAGTCTCGCGGATTCGGTTTCGTCGAGATGCCGAACGAGGCGGAAGCCAAGGCGGCGATCGAGGCGCTGAACAACAGCGACTTGGTCGGGCGTCAGATCCGAGTGAATGAAGCGAGAGCTCGCGAGGAACGTGCACCTCGCGCCGATCGCGGACCCAAAAACAACCGCTGGTAAGCGCGCGGTTGTGGCAAACGGAACATACCGGGTTTCGCGGGGGCCTGGATCCCGGGCGGAACCCGAATGAAAGTGGAACGGGTCACCTCTTCTACGGGGTGGCCCGCTTTCTTCACCGGGCGGGGAGAAGGACTCAACTCCGAGCCCAGCCAGGTGTAGTGTTTAAGTACAGGATGAGTGCGTATCAACCGGCCAACCCGAGGATCGGATTCCCACCACACGGATGAAAAACAACTACATCATTGACACCAACGTACTGCTGCATGATCCCACGGCGATCCACAAATACGGTGAGCATCACGTTATCATACCCATTCGGGTGATCGAAGAGATCGACAACTTCAAGCGCGAGCTGAGCGAGCGCGGCCGCAGCGCGCGGCTGGTTTCGCGGATGCTGGACGAGTTGCGCTCCCGCGGGAAGCTGTCGGACGGCGTCGTGCTGGATCGCGGCGGCAGCCTTCGGATCGCGTTCGACGGCCACACGAACGGCCACGGAAACGGCAACGGCAGCGCCGATTACCAGATCCTCAAGCTGGCGATGGACCTGCGGGCCCGGGAGACGGACCGCGGCTGCATCGTGGTCAGCATGGACGTGAATCTGCGCCTCAAGGCCGACGCGATGGGGCTCGACGCGGAGAACTACGAGTACGGGCAGACCGACGTCGAAGAAATTTACATGGGGCATTGCGAGCGGGATGTGCCTTCCGAGGTCATCGAGGAGTTCGTGGCGAAGGGGAAGATCTCGCTGGATGCCGGGAACGAGTCGCCGAACGAATACGTGCTGCTCAAGAATTCCGCCAACGCATCGCACACGGTGATGGGCCGGTATGACGGGGAGCAGCGCTCGGTGGTGTCCCTGATACGCGCCCCGGAGGAAATGCGGCCGATCCAGCCCCGCAACAAGGAACAGCATTACGCCGTGGACGCGTTGCTGGACGATCGCATCAAGATCGTCACGATCATCGGCAAGGCCGGCACGGGAAAGACGCTGCTGGCGATCGCGGCCGGGCTGCACAAGACGCTGTGGGACAAGGTGTATCGCAAGATGCTGGTTTGCCGGCCGACGTTCCCGATGGGCAAGGATATCGGATACCTGCCCGGCACGGTCGAGGAGAAGCTAAACCCTTGGATGCAGCCTGTTTACGACGCGCTGGACCTGCTGTCGAACGGCCGGCGCGATCATTCGCAAAGGAACCGCGATGCGCTGGAGGCGGCGGGCCTGATCGCCGTGGAGCCGCTGACGTATATCCGCGGGCGCAGCATCCCGAACCAGTTCATCGTTGTGGACGAAGCGCAGAACCTGACGCCGCTCGAGGTCAAGACCGTGATCACGCGCGTGGGGCACGGCGCGAAGATCGTGCTGACGGGGGACATCTACCAGATAGACAATCCCTACGTGGACAGCATGTCGAACGGGTTGTCGGCCGTGGTCGAGAAATTCAGGCCTTACCCGATCGCGGCGCACATCCATCTCTCCAAGGGCGTGCGGTCCGAAATCGCGGAGCTTGCGGCAAATCTGCTGTAGCGCTCCGCATCAGTGGCTGCGGGTCTTCCTCCGCAACAGCAGCAGCAGCGCCGAGGACAGGCCCAGCAGCGAGAGTGTGGCGGGCTCAGGCACCGCGGCGAACGCCTGATCGAACCAGACCGAGCCGGATCCGGTCACGGCTTCCCCGGTGTTGAAGATGATGAGGCGATACCGCGCGGAATCCGCGCCGATGGGGGTGGTCCCCGCCACGGACAACTGCTGCCACACATCTTGCGGGGTGGCTTCCGTAAGCGATGCGCTCTGCAGGTTCATGCCCACCATCTCGACGCTGTTTGAGAAGAAGATCGTTTCGAGGTAGACCTGCATTGCCGGCGCGCCGGAGATATCGGTCATGGCGAAGACGGATGCGTACCAGTCCTCGCCGCCGAGGACGGTGATGTCCTGTTCGGCCGCGAAGATCTGCCAGGAACTCATCGGGCTGAAATCCACTCGCAAGGATTGCAGGCCATCCTGGACCTCGTCCGTGTTGTCGAAATCAAACTCGAACGCGGTGGTGGAGCGATAGGGGTTCCATGCCGCTCCGCCGCCACCTTCGAAGCCGGGGTCCACGAGCAGATTTGCAGAAGACGTTGCCGCAAGGGCGATGACAAGAGAGCAAGCGAGAGCCAATCTACTTGAGCGCGTCATGACCGAGTCCTCCATGTTTTTTTTCCTGGTTAATCACAAAGACCAACATCCAATGTAACCGGTTACATATATTGATGTAAGCGCTTACATTTGTCAACGGCTTTTCGAGGCTTTTTTTCCTGTGGCGTTACAGGTAAACATCCCTGGACGAAGGTCACCGCAAAGAGAGGACGCGATGCGCAAACTGCAAATCGGAACGAGTCTGGGACTGCTTCTGGCTTCCGCTGTCTTGGGATGGGCCCAGGATCTTCCCGAAAAGGCTGCGGACCCGTATCTTGGCGCGATTGTGGTGGAGGCGAGTACCGGGGAGGTTCTCTTCGAGGATCGCGCAGACGAGCAGGGATATCCCGCCAGCGTGATCAAGCTCATGACACTGCTCCTGGTGCTGGAGCAGGTGGACGCCGGCGCGCTTTCGCTGGACGATGCGGTGCTGGTGAGCGCCGACGCCTCGCGCATGGGCGGATCGCAGGTGTACCTGAAGGAGCACGAGTCCTTTAGCGTGGACGAGCTGCTCTACGCGCTTGTCGTGCAATCTGCCAACGACGCCGCGGCGGCGCTGGCCGAGCGCGTTTCCGGCAGCCGGGATGCGTTTGTCGAACTCATGGCCGCGCGGGCGTCGGCACTCGGCATGGATTCGACGGAGATCCACTCGGTGCACGGATTGCCTCCCGCCGTGGGGCAGCAGCCCGACGTGACTACCGCGCGTGACCTTTCCATCCTGTGTCGCGAGCTCATGAAGCATCCGCGCGCGCTGGAATATACAGCTACCCAGGAGCGGCCGTTCCGTGATGGCGAGTTCATCATGCGAACACACAATTCCCTGCTTCTGAAGGTTCCCGGATGCGATGGACTGAAGACCGGTTACTTCCGCAAGGCAGGTTACTCCATCGCGGCCACGGCGGAGCGGCAGGGCAATCGCATTATCGCCATCGTGTTGGACAGCAAGGACCGCGTTGCGCGGAACCGCAAGGCCGAGGAGTTGCTGGCGTACGGATTTCGCGAACTCGCGCGCCTCCGCCGGGAGAGGCATGCGAAACCGCGCGTCGCCGCGCCGCCCAAGGAAAAGAAGGCGGGTAAGTAGAAAGCCTCTGTTTCCGGGCTATTTTCTCTGCTGCATCAGCTTCAGGAAGGGATTGTCCGCGCCGCCGGAACCGCCGTCACCCGCGCCCATCGGGAATCCGCCGCCCGGCAAGAGACGCTTTTCCGTGTAGTCCGCCGGCAGCTCGAACAGTGACGCGGGGACGTCCGTTTCGCGGATGGCGGTGACCTCGGAGGTCACGCGGACCGTTTCTGCCGAGCCGTCCTGTTGTTTCGTGGTCGTGGTTGCAACGCGCTTGAGCGGGAACCCTTTCACTTTGCCCATCTCGGCCTGCAAAACCTTGTCCACCTCGGCGTTCCCGGTCTTCATGTTCCTCTGGTTCAGCCAGACGCCGAGCCCCTCGTCCTGCAGATCCTGTGACGCCCAGACATCCTCCTCCGAGACCGTTTCAGTGGATCGCTGCATGCCCATGAAGTTCATGTCCATCGTGTAGGCGTTTCGGAAGCGGTAGTGTGTCGTGGGGAACCCCTGGATCTCGGAGCCTTTCTCTTCGAGGAGCTTCTCGACCTTGGGGGTGGAGAACTCTATTCCCATCATCTCCATCGCGCCGCCCGCAAGCCCCATCATGTTGTCCAAGTCCAGGATGGAGTAGGTCTTGTGCTGCGGGTTCACGATATGCAGGGTGCGCCCGCCGTCGCGCGAAAGAAGATACGAACCGGCCGGCAACAGGGGATTCCCGCTTTCCACCAGCTCCACGCGGGACATGGAGCCGTTCGCCCAGCCCTTTACCGAACTGCGAAACATCTCGCTGTTCGCGCCCCCGTCGGCCTTTGTGTATGCGCTGTATTCCCAGCCCCCGAACGCGAGGGTTGCGCTCAGCATGATGGACACAAACAAAACGCGGGGATGACTCATGTGTTCCTCCATTCCGGTTCGCAGACGATGGATACCCTAAGTGATGCGGGAACTCGAATCAAGCGGGCGTCAAGGCCCTCCTTCATTCGAAGCGGCAGACTCTTCAAAAAGCAGCGCGACCGAGTTGATGCAGTAGCGCAGACCCGAGGGCGGCGGCCCGTCCTCGAAAACGTGGCCGAGATGCGAGTCGCAGCCGGAGCAAAGCACTTCCGTTCTCACCATCCCGTGACTGCGATCCACGGCGGTGG
>JAKJGV010000101.1 GCA_022704185.1 Verrucomicrobiota bacterium | reverse complement strand
AAATACGTCAACCCATGCTGGCGCGCACAAATGCGCCGTCTTCGGCAGTCCACTTGCGCGAGGCAGCGGCGACATTGCACCGGGCCTGCCGCTCGTTGCGAAAGCCGGGGATGGCGCTGCAGACGCGCGGATGGCTCAGCACGTAGTTCAGCGCCACCGCCGCGAGATCCTCCGTCGTGGAACCGAACCTTTGCTTCAGCCTCTCCAGTTTTGGCTTCAACGCGGCCAACGCCTCTTTCTTGAACTCGTCGCTGTTCGCGCGGTGATCGCCGGGCTCGAAAACCGGCGGACGTTCCGGATCGAACTTGTCCAGCAACCGCCCCTGCGCGAGCGGACTGAACGCCACGAACGAAAGTCCGTGCCGCTCCATCAAGCGGTCCACGCGCGAACCCGGGCGTATGAAGTGATCGTCCAGCGCATGTGCCCAACTCTGAAGGACCTTCGGCCGGATAACCGGAACGAGCCGCTCGAAATCGTTCTCCGAATACGCCGACAACCCGGCCATCCGCACCTTGCCTTCGCGCACCAATGCGTTCATCGCCTCGACCGCCCCGGCAAGGTAGCGGTCGTTCTCCCCGAAGTTGCCGTGATGGAAGTAGTAGATGTCCACGTAGTTCCGCTGGAGATTGACGAGGGATTGTTCCAACTGGTGCCGGATGTGCGCCGGTTCGTACGCGTGTTCCGCCGTGCCGGCGAAATGCCCAACTTTCGTCGCGATGACCAGGCTTTCGGATTTCACGCCTAGGCGCCGCAACACGCGCGCCAGCATTCGCTCGGCCTTGCCGTTCCCATACACATCGGCGTTGTCGAAGTGGTTTACTCCGGCGTCGAGACCCACCTTGATCCCCGCCGCCACCTCGTCTTCGTTCACATCGCCCCACCCGACGGGTGTACCCCTCGACCAGTTCGGCCCGCCCATGGTCCAGCAGCCGAACCCGATCTCCGAAACCTCCACATCCGTCGTCCCGATCTTGCGATAGTTCATGAAGCCCTCTTTCGCGCGACAACCACGTCCTGGCAATCGCCCTTGAAGGAAGCGACGCGCCAGCCCGACTCTTCGAAGTACTTTACAACATCCGCGAGCTTGTACTTCGAGCGCTCGTGAACACGTCCTTCCCGGCGATGAATCCGATCGAACACCGCGAACCCGCGCCGGTTGAAGTCGGCCAACACGACCTTTCCGCCCGACCGGACCACGCGCCGGATTTCGCCGAGAACCCGCGCCAGTTGCGGCATGTGATGCAACGCGTTCATCGAGACCACGGCATCGAATGATCCATCGCGCCAGGGAAGACGGCGGGCGTCCGCGACGACAAACCGCGCCCGGCCTCCCGGTTTCCGATACGCCACGTTTATGCGCGCAAAGCGTTGCTCTTCCGCGTTCAGATCAACCGTCGTGACAAACGGCACGCGACCCAGCAACGCCGTGAGAAAGCGCCCCTTGCCGGTGCCAACTTCAAGGATCCGGCCTTTCAGCGGAAGCGTTTTCGAGACCACAAACCGCATATCTTTCCCGGTATCGTAGCCCGCCCGGCGATAGACGTCGTTTCGCGCGATCAAACGCGCGTGGTTCTCAGCCAGTTCCTTCTTCGAGAAACGCATGCCGATCCTTCCTCAAATTGCGATCCGCACTCCCGCCGAGCAGGACTTCACGCGAACGCCCATTCGTTCCGTCATGTAGCGCACGGCGTCCCCCCCCGTGCAATGCGCGGGATGAACAGCCGATACATGAAATCCTTCAAGCGCCTCCACCGTGGCGGCCAATCGTGCCGCACTCGCCCGCCGCAGGTGCATCCCGCCGATCACGGCATGGAAATCCCGAACGCCGGTCAACGCCGCGATGTGATTCAGCGTGTTGACCACACCCGAATGTGCGCAACCGAGTACGACGACGATGCCCTTCGAGGTCTCGAACCACAACGCCTGGTCGTCGGGAATCAAGTCCGGCTCGCGCGCCTGCGCATCCAGGAAGAAGTCGCCGCCGGTATCCTCGAAAGCCGTTTCGCGGGGGATGGAGCCCGTCGCCCACATGCCTGCCGCGACTTCAACCGGGCCACGGGTCCAGGCGATTCGTCCCGCCGCCGCGTCCAAGGCGTTCCGGACAGGCTTAGGCATGCCGATGGAGTGTACCGTCCCGTCCGCGTGTTTGCTGTACCTCGCAATCGTTGCGCCCGGATGCAGAAATACGCGCGCCGCCTTGTTGCGATCGAGGGCATGGGCCAGCCCCCCCGTATGATCGTAATGTCCGTGACTCAGCACAAAGGCCTCCGCTTCCTCCAGCGGAATGCCCAGCGCCGCAACGTTGTGAGAAAACGCAGCGCCCTGCCCCGTATCGAAGAGCACCCGCGCGCGAGGCGTCTGAATCCAGAAAGAAAGACCGTGTTCGGCTTCCAGACCGTTCCGCGCAGCGGTGTTCTCGACGAGAACCGAAATGACCGCTTCAGCGTTCTCGAGAAGTCTTTCCGAACCACTCATCGCGATGCCACCGTCGTATCCACTTTCCGCATGACCACTTTCAGCGCTTTGCGGGCTTTCCCGGCGCAAGTGGCCTTTGCGCCATGACACTCGAGTTGTCGCAGCGCCCTCGATACCGAGCGCATCAGCCTCATGATTTGCGCGCAGTCCGCGCCTCGCGCGTACGCCAGGCCGGCCGCAAGGGCCGGAGAAGCCTTCGTCCCCAGACCGCACTCTTCCGAAATGCGGGTTCTCTTCGCCGTCATGTGAATGCCGGCCAGGAGAGCCAGCAACGCCGCAGGCAGGATCCTCGAGCCCTGTTTCCTATAGAGTTCATAAAATGGGACGCCGAGATAGATACCGTGATTGCCCGAACCGGTGATCGTCATAACAGGATCCGACGAACCACACATCCGCTCGCGAATAAGCACCGGGATACGCTCCGCCACCGGCAACTTCGAATCACCCCGCACCTGGCGGCAGATGAATTCCCGCGCCACCGCCTCGAGCCGGCGGTCCCGCGCGGCCACCACGGCCATGATGTCCCGCATGCCGATCATGTTGTTCCGGCGCGCCCGGCGCCGGAGCACAGGGCGGCCATTCCGCGAAACGGACCGGACCTCGTCGTGATGGCCGTTGATCACCACTTCTGCCGACTCGCCCGGCATACGAAGCACCGCCCTGACGTAGACACCTCCTTGCGACGCACGGTGAACCGCAAGCCAGCCGCGCAGCTTCAAGAGTCTCCGCGCCGAATAGAGGTTCACACCCGGAAACAAGTCAAAGGACCGCGCTTTCGAAGACAACCCCGCCGCAACCACCGCGCGCAAGCCCCTGCGATTGAGGAACGGCACAACGGCCGTGGATGCATTGCGAAGCACTTCCGGAGAACCATGGAGGATGGCTTTCCCCGTTCTGGGATCGAAGGGAACACGCAGTTGCCGGCTCGCCAGCATGAACGCAAAAGCCACGCTTGCCGGCTCCGTGCAACCCGTGACCTGAACGATTTCCGAGGCCAGCAGATTGCGGGCTTCAGATAAGAGTTTCCTGTTCGCTTTCTCTTTCACAGCTCGTTGCGTGCCGGCTGGCGTTCCCGCCAGCCGGCACACGAGGTTCAACTCATTTCGGACATTTCTTCAGGCACATGAACCAATCCAGGCACCTGACGTCCGGATCCGGCTTCTCCGTGCGATCCTTGGCAACCCCGCAGGATCCCGGCGGCGGCACGATCACGTCGTCGCCCGGCTGCCAGTTCGCCGGCGTGGCAATGCCATGCTTGTCCGAGGTCTGCATGGCGATCAGGAGGCGCTTGACCTCCTCCATGTTCCGGCCGTTCGACAGCGGGTAATACAGGATCGCCCGAACGATGCCTTTCGGGTCAATGATGAACACCGCGCGGACCGCCTGCGTGCTGCTCGCGCCCGGCTGGAGCATCCCGAAGGCCTTCGAGACGTCCATCTTGAGGTCTTCGATCACCGGGAAGGTGACTTCGATTCCCTTCATATCCTTGTACTGGATCTTCTCCTTGATCGTCCGCAGCCACGCGATGTGCGCGTAGATGCTGTCGATGGAGAGGCCCAGCAGCTTGCAGTTGAGTTTCTCAAACTCGGGCTGCATGGCCGCGAAGGTCATGAATTCCGTCGTGCAAACCGGCGTGAAGTCCGCCGGGTGCGAGAAGAAGATCACCCACTTCCCCTCGAAGTGCTTGGGGAATTCGATTTCCCCCTGCGTCGTTTTGGCCTTGAAGCTCGGCGCTTTCTCGCCGATCAACGGAAGGCTCGTTACTGCTTGCTCTGTCATCTTGCCGTCTCCTTTCTGTTTCTTCAGTGATCGCACACGTTCGGGCCCGCTTGCAGCGTCCCCGCGAGGTACGAGGCCGCCAGCGTCTCCGGATCCTCGGGCGGGGCACCGACCACGACCTTGATCCCGTTCTGGTCGAACAACGCCTGCGCCCGCTGTCCCATGCCGCCCGCAATGATCAGGTCGGCGCCCTGCTCATGCAGCCAACGGGGCAGCACACCCGGTTCATGGGGCGGAGGGGTCAGCATCTCCTTGCGCCTCACTTTCCCTCCTTTTTCATCAACGTCAAGCAACGCGAATTGTTCGCAATGCCCAAAATGCATGCACATTCTTCCATCTACTATCGGTATTGCTATCTTCACTGATCTCTCCTTATTTCTAACAAACAACATTCCACAACTTCCGGATCTCTTCGCCCGCTTGGGCTCCGGGCAGTTCCACGACCGAACACCCCGCCACCTGCGCATCGGTAATGCTCCGATCATATCGGATCCGGCCCGCCAGGCGCGCGCCCAGTTCCGCGGCCCGACATTCAATGGCCAAGGCCTGCGCGGGATTGATGTCCCACTTGTTCACACAAATCGCCGCCGGGATCCTGAAGTGGCGCGCAAGCCCCAGCACGCGCTCCAGATCGTGCAACCCCGAAAGCGTGGGCTCGGTCACCACCAGGACCTGCGTCGCGCCGGTCAGCGACGCGATCACCGGGCATCCGATGCCCGGCGGGCCGTCCACGATGACCCTATCCAGCCCTCTTTCTCCGCCGATTCGTCGCGCCTCTTCGCGCACGCGGGCGACCAGCTTTCCCGAGTTCTCGCCGCCCGGATTGAGCCGCGCGTGAACCATCGGGCCGCAGCGGGTCTCGGAAACGTACCACTCGCCGGAGATCCGTTCCGGGAAGTCAATCGCCTGCGCCGGGCAGGCGCGCACGCAAACGCCGCAACCTTCGCAAGCGGCCGGCTCCACGCAATACACATCGCCATCCCTCCGGATCGCTTCGAAACGGCAAATCTCAAAACATACGCCGCATCCCGTGCAATCCCGCCGACGAATAACCGCTTCATGCCCGCTGCGGAATTCCTCGCGCCGCAGAGTCCGCGGCTGCAGCAGCAGATGGAGATCCGCCGCATCCACGTCGCAGTCCACGATCACGGCTTCACCGGCCAGCGCGGCAAACGCGGCGGTCACACTGGTCTTCCCCGTGCCGCCCTTGCCGCTGATTATGACAAGTTCTTTCATGCTTAAAGAGGAAGAACCGTTTTCTTCCTATTCTCCAAATTCGCGTCAATTCGCGGTTTCCTTCCGATCTTGCTCTCCAGCGCTTTTGCAAGTTTCGGCACGGCATCCCTGAAAGCCGGGATTCTGACGAGCAGCTCGCCGCGTGAATACGCCTCGGCCACTTTCCGGTCATCCGGTATTTCCGCCAACACCGGAACGCGCTCTTCCGCGCAATAGGTGCGAACGCCGTCGTCTCCGATTCCCGCGCGATTGATGATCACGCCGAAGTCCTTCTCGAGCTGTCGCATCAATTCCACGGCCAACCGCAAATCGTTCAAGCCGAACGGAGTCGGCTCGGTCACGAGCAGCACGTAATCCGCATCGCGCACAGTGGCCACCACGGGACACGAAGTTCCCGGCGGCGCGTCGAGGATGGTTATCGCCCCGCGTGCCCGCGCACGGTTGACCGCCCGGATCAACGGCGGCGACATCGGCTCCCCGACGTTCAGCCGCCCTTGCACGAACCCAACAGCCCCGGACCGCCCGGTCTCGACCACTCCGATCTTCCGCGGTTCCTCCCGGATCGCGCCCTCGGGGCAAACAGGAAGACAGCCGCCGCAACCATGACAGAGCTCCGGAAAAACCATCGCCTTCTTCAGCACCGCGATGGCGTTGAATTCGCAGACCTCCGCGCACTTGCCGCAGGCGGTGCACTTCGCGGCATCAATGACCGGCACGGGAATGCCGACCGGCTGGGTGTTCTCGATCGCGGGCTTCAGGAAGATGTGCCCGTTGGGTTCCTCCACGTCGCAGTCCAGGTATTGGACGGCGCGCCCCATTTGCGCAAGCGCAGCCGCGAGGTTCACCGCGACCGTCGTCTTGCCCGTCCCGCCCTTGCCGCTGGCCACCGCCAACACAAAACGCTCCGGATTGAAATCATGGCAGTTCATTTTCTTCTCAACCTCACACTACCGTCCTCCGATTCCCCCTTGTCGCGCAGATGATCAGGGGCATCGCAGGAAGAGAGTTCTTCTCTTGCCGCACAGCAGGAACGGAAACCACTCGAAGGTGGTCTTCATCCTCGACCTAAAACGTCATCACCCGGTCACTGTCCGCGACCCATTCCGCCAGTTCGGCCATGGAGGCCTTGTGCGCGCCGGCGTAATACGGCTCGTTCTTGTGTATGCCGCAACGCGCCATGCAGGTGCCGCACACCTTCACGACCACGCCCCGGGCGATCAGATCCTTGACCATGGGGACGAGTTCCTGGTCGTAACCCTCTGGCGCCTTGCAGCTCTCGCGCGCCATGTCCACGGAATCGTTCATCAGGAAGAGCCTGATCTCGTGACCGGCCTCCGCGAGCCTGCCGGCGAGCCGCAGTCCGTTCCACGTCACGTCCGTGCCGTCGTAGGGCGGCCGGTTGAATACGATCAGGGTCTTCATGTTCCGTTTCTCCTCAAGGAGCGAGCAGGTAATCCGCGATCGCCCGGTACAGCGTTGTGACGGCGAGGATCGCGCAATGCTTCCCTTCCTCCGGCAGGCACTCCTGCGCGTCTATGATCTCCCGCGGGTTGATCGCGAGCGCGTCCGAAATGTTCCGGCCCTTCGCCCGGCGCGCCACCGCCGACCCGCACATTCGCGTGTGCGCGCAACCGTTCGTGTGGTAGCGGACGTCCTCGATCCGTCCGTCTCGGATGACGAGATAGAACTCCATCTCGTCGCCGCACAACCCCTTGATCGCGGCGGAAGCGGTCGGGTCGTTCATGCGCCCGAAGAAGGGATCTTCATGTGACGTCTCTTCGCCGGGCGCTCCGCTCATGATCGCTTCCTCTTCTTGAAGGGCGCCAGCGCCTGATCCAGATCGCCGACGAGTTCCTGCACCGGCTCGATCCCGATGGACAGCCGGACCGTATTCGGCTTGACCCCGAACACCGTGCGCCGTTCGGGCGGCATGTAGAGCATGGTGGTCAGGAACGGGATGCAGATCAGCGACTCCGTGGCGCCCAGGCTCACCGCGTGATAGATGACGTGAAGCGCGGAGATGAAACGCTTCGCATCCTCCTGGGTCTTCCCCACGTCGAACGCAAGCATGCCACCGAAGCCGTGCTTCATCTGCCGCGCCGCAAGCGCATGACCCGGGAAGCTCTTCAAACCGGGATAGCGCACATTGGAGACGCCCGGACACTTGAGCAGATGCCGCGCCACCGCCATCGCGTTTGAGGCCATCCGTTCGGCGCGAAGGTTGAAGGTCTTCAGTCCTCGTTCAAGCAGCGAGGCCGAATACGCGTCCAGCGTGGTCCCGATCGCCTGCCGCGTGAACCACAGCTTGTCGTAGTCCTCCTTGGATCCGGCGATGGCGCCGGCCATGAGGTCGTTGTGGCCGCCCAGGGCCTTGGTTGCGCTATGGACGACGAGGTCGGCGCCCAGGGCCAGCGGATTCTGGTGATAGGGCGTTGCGAACGTGTTGTC
>JAKJGV010000100.1:7394-8078 GCA_022704185.1 Verrucomicrobiota bacterium | reverse complement strand
GCTTGAGAAAGGCAAGGGGGTCGTGGTGGTCAACAACCACTACCCGGCCGCCACGTTGGTTCTGCTCCTGCTGCAGGAAATGGGCATACACGATCTGCTCGGGATCCGTGGGAGGCCCGAGCTTTCCTGGCGCATGGGCGTGCGGCGGCACGATGAAGTGGTGCCCCACGACGCCAATGCCCTCGCGATGGAGGATGGTCTTCGGCTCATGGCGTTGGCCAGGCAGACGTTGTGGCGGGGGACGGTTGCCGGGGCGCCGGCCGCGTGCCGTTCGAGTATCACGGCAAACAGGTGCATTTCCGCACCGGCTTTGCCGAACTGGCTCTGGGTACGGGCGCCGATGTGGTGCCGGTCTTCGCCCCGCTGTATCCGGACGGGAAGGTTGTCGTGGAGTTTCTGGAGCCGCTGACGTATGATGCCGCAACCTCGGCTCACGAGGAAGCGGTAACGCGGTTGGTGACGCGTTATGCGACCCTTCTCGCGGAAAGATGGGGGAAAGAGCCGTGGAACACGTGCCCGCGTCAGGTCAGGCAGTTCCTCGAATGGGAATCGGTGCCGTCGCCGGGGTCATGAGGGCTGGAAATCGGAAATGAGCGTGTCGTTCAGTGTTGGTTACGCAGGTCGGCTGGATCAACTGGAACGGATCCTTGCCGCGTCAGCCGCGGTCCGGAATGTCTACACGGG
>JAKJGV010000100.1:0-7384 GCA_022704185.1 Verrucomicrobiota bacterium | reverse complement strand
CCGCCGTATCGCGGGAGGCCGGCCGCAGTATGTCGAGTCCATGGAGGTCCTTCGGGAACAGGTGGATTTCGCCCACGCGCGGGATGTCACGTTCGACGTCGCGCTGAACGCGCCGGTCCAGGTTCCGGCGACACAGGACCGGTCGTGGTGGGATGACACGATACAGTACTTGCGCGACCTGGAGGCGCTGCGCGTGGACGGGGTGATCGTGAGCCACCCGTTCCTGATCGAAGCCGTCCGCGCGAATACCCGGCTCAAGATATCGGTCTCCACGATCAACGAGACCATGACCACGCGGACGGCGCTGTACTACGAGGCCATGGGCGCCGATGTCATCGTCCCTTCCATGAACCTCAACATGAACCGCGCGGAGCTGAAGCGCATGTCCCGCGCGTTGAAGCGCGCGCGAATACGCATCATGCTGAACGAGCGGTGCCTGGGCGATTGCCCGTGGCGGCGGTTTCACTTCGATTGGAACGCCAGCAAGACGACCAGCATCGGGCACGAAGCGGATCCGTATTTCACGAATTGCACAAAACTGATGTACGAGCAGCCGTACCTGCTGCTGGCCAACAACACGATCCGGCCCGAAGACCTGCACCACTACGAGGATATCACAACCGACTTCAAGGTGCTCGGGCGCAACGCGACGATCGAGGACATGGAGGTCCGTCTCAAGGCTTACACCGAGGGGCGGTTCGAGGGGAACTTCGTGCGGCTTGTTCATTCCGGGCTTGCGCCAGCGCTGGATATTCCGAACCGGGCGCTGGACGGCTTGATTGAGAAAAAGTGGGGTTGTTCGAAGATATGCCGTGACTGCGGGCATTGCATCCGTCTTGCGGAGTCGGTGGTGACGCGGCGCTGAACGGGAGAGTGGCATGAAGGAACAGATACGGGAGCACATCGGGGCCGCGTTCATGGGGGGGAAGGGAGCCCCGTCCGACGCACAGCCGTTGTTCACGAGCGGGATCATTGACTCCCTCGGGTTCATCCGGCTGATGTCTTTCCTGGAGAAGACGTTCGAGGTCAGCATTGATGTGAGCCAGATCACGATTGAGAACTTCGATACCGTCGAGCGGATCGCGCGCGTGGTGGAGGCCAGTCGCCGGACATGAGAGGGCACGAGGCAGAGCACGATGAGCTGAAGCGCGCGGCCGCGGCGTTTGCCGCGCGCACCCTGAACGACGACGTGGCGCGGCGTGACCGCGAAGAGGATGTGTCGCTGCCGGGTTGGAAGGCGTGCGCGGAGTTCGGATTGCAGGGCATGCTGGTCGCGCCCGAATACGGCGGGGCGGGGATGGATCTGCGCGCGGTAGTGGCGACCTTGGAGGGCCTCGGGTACGGCTGCCGCGATCGCGGGCTTGTCAGCTCGCTGAACGCGCATCTGTGGGGTTGTGTGCAGACGCTGAACGATTTCGGCTCGGCCGGGCAGAAGGTCGAACTGCTGCCCGGTTTGGTGGACGGCCGGTGGATCGGGGCGAACGCGATGACCGAACCGGAGAGCGGATCGGACGCGCTGGCGCTCCGGACGCGCGCGCGCCGGACGGACGATGGTTACGTGCTCGACGGGAGGAAATGCTTCGTAACGAACGCGCCGGCGGCGGAAGTGTTCATCGTGTACGCGAGAACCGGGGACGGGCCCGCGTTCTCATCGCTCTCCTGCTTCGCGGTCCGCGCGGGGACCCCGGGTCTCTCAGTAGCGCCGCCCGCGAGCAAGATGGGGCTTCGGACAAGCCCGATGTCGGATGTCTTCTTCTCGGAATGCCGCGTGCCGTCGAGCGCGCGGCTCGGAGCGGAAGGGTCCGGCGCGATGATGCTGATGAGCACCATGGAATGGGAACGCAGTCTCGTGCTGGCGGTGGCGGTCGGGGGAATGGAATACCAGTTGGAGCAGTGCGCAGAACAGGTGGCCCGGCGCGTGGCGGGCAATCACCCGTTGCGACAGCGGCAGGCGGTCACCCAGAAACTCGCGGAGATGAAGCTGCGGCTCGAAGCCGGGCGCGGCCTGCTGTACCGCGCGGTCGAACTCAAGCGCGCGGGGAAAAGCGCCTTCATGGAATCCATGCTGGCCAAGATCGCGCTGAGCGAGGCGGGCGTGGCCAACGCGCGCGACGCGATGCAGATTCACGGCGGCTACGGATACATGTCGGAAGCCGGGCTCGAGCGCGAGCTTCGCGATGCCTTGGGTAGTACGATCCACTCGGGCGCTACCGAGGTGCTCAAGGATGCCGTGGCGATGCTGCTGCTCGCGGGATCCGCCGGCCTTGCCGGACGGAAGGGCGGGGGGACGGCATGACCGCGGATTCCGCTCCTTCGCGGTCGGTCGCCATCGCCACGAACAACCTCGAGTGCGAGCGGCACATTCAGTACTTCTCAACGATCGAACGCTATTTCATCGCGAACGGCTGGAAGGTCGTGACCGATTTCCGCGCCGACCTCGTCGTGGTGTGCGCGTGCGGCTTTCACGATGCGATGTACAATAAGGTGTGCCATACCCTCGCCGGCATCCGGGAGTCAGGGCAACGCGAAGCTTCCGTCGTCATCCTCGGGTGCCTGCCGAAAACCCACGCGAAGGATCTGGCCGATTCGTTCCGGGGCCCCGTGATCCCCTACGGACAGGAGGAGGCTCTGGATCGCTTGATCGGAGCCCGCGTTCCGTTCTCGGAAGTGCAGGCCCCGCATGTATTCAGGCCACAGGAGGAACGGCCCGCGGAACCCGCGTCCAAGGCTTTCTTTCACATCCGGATTGCCGAAGGCTGCCTCAGGCAGTGCACGTTCTGCGTCATCAACAAGGCGAAAGGCGCGCTGCGAAGCACGCCGTCCAAAGAGGTTCAGCGCCAGTACCGCGATGCGTTGGCGCAGGGATACCGGCGGATATTCCTGATGGCGGAGGACACGTTCGCCTATGGATTGGATATCGGGACCACGATGCCCGAGCTGGTCTCGTCGCTGCTGGCAATGGATTCCGACGTCGAACTGCATTTCGGTAGTCTCCACAGCCGCTGGCTCGTGGCGTACGGTGACAGCCTGGTCGAATGGTGTCGCAGGGGGGTCGTGCGACATCTCCATGTCGGCCTGCAGCATGTGAACGAGGATATCCTTTCGAGAATGGGGCGCCCCGCGCGCATCGCGGAGATCTGCGCGGTGCTTCGCCGGATCAAGGAAGCGAGCCCCGCCGTGGTGCTCTCCGCCGACGTGATCGTCGGGTTCCACGGGGAAACGGACGAGAAGTTCGCGGAGCTCGTCGAGTTCATGAAGAAGGATACGCTTTTCGACAGCGTGTCGCATTTCGGGTTCAGCGATGTGAAAGGCGCGCCGTCTTTCGAGTTCGACGGCAAATTGAATCCTCTCCTGGTGGCCCGGCGATGGGACATCCTGAAGGACGTGCTTGGACCTCGTTCCTACTACAACCGGACCGAAGACGCGGACGACGGGTATCGAAAGGCGTACCAGGCGACGTTCAACAACGACTACTCGTTCTGCCGCCACACGTTCGTCGGTCCATAGGGTGGCGCCAATGAAAACCGGACCCAACGAAGCGCGCAGTTCGGGCGCGAATGTTGCGGACGTATTGCGTCTGTCGGCCGCCCGCTTTCCGGATCGCCCGGCGGTGCGTGACGGAACAAGGACGTTCACGTACCGGCAACTCGACGAGGCCAGCGGTAGAATTGCCGCGGCCCTCGCGCGCGCCGGTTTCCGTCCCGGCATGCGTGCTGGTGTTTTCATGGACAAGAGCTACGAAGCGGTGACGGCGCTTTACGCGGTTCTTCGGGTCGGCGGCTGCTATGTTCCGATAGATGTGAGAAGTCCCGCGTCGCGCGTTTCGGCAGTGGTCAAGGACGCCCGATTGGGCTGCCTGCTCGTTTCAGAAGACCGCCGCGCCGCCGCACCGGCTCTGAACTCCGGGACCGTCGTGGTGATTGGCGAAGGAGGGGGGATGATCGAACCGGCGGAAAGCGGTGCCTCGTCTCCGGAGCCGCCGGTTGGGGATGAAGACCTTGCCTACATCCTTTATACCTCCGGCTCGACCGGGGTGCCGAAAGGCGTGATGATTTCTCATCGCGCCGCCATGGCGTTCGTGCATTGGGCGGCGCGGACTTTCGAGCTGCGACCCGACGATGTGGTGGCGTCGCACGCGCCGTTCTACTTCGATCTCTCCATCTTCGACCTGTACGCCACCGCGGAGGCGGGGGCCACGCTCTGCCTGGTGCCGGGCGGCCTATCCGCGTTCCCGAGGTCGCTCGCCGAGTTCATCGAGAGGGAAGGGATCAGCGTATGGTATTCAGTCCCCTCGGTGCTGATTCAGCTTGCGCGGCACGGAGGGCTGGGGGAAAGAAACCTGTCGCGCGTGCGACTCGTTCTTTTTGCGGGCGATGTGTTTCCGGCACGGTTTCTGAGGCTGCTGATGCAGGATCTGCCGGGGGCGGGTTTCTTCAACCTCTACGGGCCCACGGAGACAAACGTATGCACGTTCCATCGGGTGCCGGCTGTACCGTCCGCGGATGAGGAGTTGCCGATCGGGATTCCCTGCCCGGGGCAGGAAGCGCTGGTGGTGGACGAGAGCGGTCGCCCGGTGCCCGACGGAACGCCCGGTGAATTGTGGATCGGCGGGCCGACCCTGATGTCGGGATATTGGAACGATCTGGATCGTACGCGTGAACGCATGCGGCCGAATCCGTCCGCCGGCGTGCCCTTGCTTTTCAAGACCGGGGACATGGTGCGCCGGCGGGAAGACGGCTTGCTTGAGTTTCACGGGCGGTGCGATCACATGATCAAGAGCCGCGGTTATCGCATCGAGCCGGGCGAGATCGAGCACGTGCTCAGGGCTTGTCCGGATGTGGAAGATGCGGCGGCGATGGGTCTGCCCGATGTCGAGGCTGGAATGCGGGTCTGTGCCGCGGTTGTGATGCGGGCGGGTTGCGCGCCCGACGAGGCCCGGATCCGGAGTTACTGCGACCAGCACCTGCCGGCTTACATGGTCCCGGAGCGAATCGTGTTCCGGTCGCGTCTTCCACTGACGCCTACCGGCAAGCTGGATCGGCGCCGCATGCTGGACCCCTATCCGGAGTGACCTTCAAAGCCTGTTGAGGACAGAAGCCTCGGCTCGCGAGACGCTCGCCCTCCATAAAGAGCACAGGCGTTTCTTTGTTCGGATTGTCTTTATCAACCCGGCGCATTTCGGTACAATAATCGCGTTTCGTAGCTCCCCAGGAGGTCTGCATGCGAACTTTCGCAGGTCCTGTTTCTTCGCGTTTTCGCCTTCTCGTTTTCGCCTCAATCCTCCTGACATTGGAAACCTCGGCCGACATGCTGTCCGAACTGCAGGCGATCACGGATGCACTGGTCGAGCAAGGCAGCCCCGCTGCGCTGCTGTACGTGGAGGATCCTGTTCAGGGCACGAACGCGCTGGCGGCGGGCGTCCGCAACAGGAACACGATGACGGCTGCGCAGCCGACCGACCGGTTCCGCATCGCGAGCAACAGCAAGACCTTCACCGCCGCGGCCACGCTCCTGCTTTGCGAGGAGGGGCTCCTCAGCCTGACCAATACCGTCGCCGAAATTCTGCCCGAGCACGATGTTCCCAGCAACACCGTCATTACCGTCTCGAACCTGCTGACGCACACGAGCGGATTGCCGGATCACAACAACGACACGGACTATTTCGACACGCGCAGTTTCGAAAACCCCGTGACGAACTTCAGCCCCGAGGAAGTATTCGAGGTCGTGCGTTCGCTGCCGTCGCATTTCGCCCCGGGAGCCGAGTACAGGTACTGCGACACGGGCTTCTACATCCTCCACCTCATCATCCAGAAGGTGAACACCAACGGCTGGAGCTATGCCGACTTTATCCGTCATCGGCTGATCGAACCGCTCGGTTTGAACGACACGTTTGTGCCCGACGCGGGCAACGGCTACCTTCGTTTCGTCCCCGGCGACCATATCCGCGGCTACATGGTGACCAACGAGACGACCGGCGCGTTGCGCGACGTCACCGACGTCGGGCAGTCGTGGGACCTCGGCTGCGGCGGCATGGTGTCGTCCCTCCGCGACCTCGCGGTCTGGGTGCGCGCCCTCTACGGCGGCTCCGTGCTGAGCCCCGCGTCGCTGGAGCTGATGAAGGCGACGACCTTGCAGTCCCTTCGGGCGGTCGAACCGTACGGCATGGGGACGGTTGTCTCGCCGGTCATCGGGTACGGTCACAGCGGCGGCACGGCGGGCTACCTCTCGCGCATGTCGTACGACCCGGTCCGGCGGACCGCCTACGCGGATGTCGTCAGCCTTCTCGACCCGGATCTCGTCTTCGGCGGACTAATCGTACGCGCGCTCGTCGAGTCCAAGTGGATGCTGGGCTATGACGACATCGAGGACCTCCGCTACTCCAACACGATGGCGCAGGTTGCCGCGTTTGCCACCAATGTCATGGCGCAGGTGGGTGTGCCGGCGATGTCCATCGCGCTGGTGGACAGCAACCGGATCGTCTGGGCGCGCGGGTTCGGTTTGGCTGATGCGGAAGAAGGCCTTGCGGCGCACTCGGACACGATGTACGGCATCTGCTCCATATCCAAGACCTTCGCCGGAGCGGCCGTCCTTCAACTGCAGGAGGATGCGCTGCTCGACCTCGACGATCCGGTGACCAATTACGTTCCGTCCTTCGCGGTCCTGCCTCGCGACGGCATGACCAATGCGATCACCGTCCGGCAACTGCTGAACCACCGCTCCGGTTTGCCCGGCACCTATTTCAATCGGGCCGTCACGCTTGTCCCCGACACGGACTACCACGCGTTCGTGCTGGATACGCTGGCGCGGGACTGCCCGAACTTCGCGCCGGGTGAGAACAACGCGTACAACAACAACGGGTTCGCCGTGGTCGAGGATATCGTCGAGGCGCTGTCGGGCACGAACTATCCGGCGTTTGTGACCGAGAATCTGTTCGAGCCGATGGGGATGCTCAGTTCGACTTACCACGGCACGGAGCCGGTCGCGCGGTCGTACGTCGGGGGCATCCGCTACCCGAACGAGATCATCAACGCCGCGGGCGGGGGCGGGGTGTACTCGTCGGTCCTGGACATGGGACAGTACATCCAGACCCTGCTGGCGTGGGGCGTGAGCCCGATGCAGTTTGCCGTGTTGGAATCCAACTCCGTGGCGGCGCTGTGGCGGGACGAGACGACGAATGTGTCTTTCCGCTTCACGGAAAGATACTTCAAGCCGGGGCTCGGCTGGGACTGCATTGCCGATCCCGAATTCGACTATGCCGGGGTCGCTCACAACAAGAACGGCGGCGGGGAAACCTTCGGCGGCCTGCTCGAAGTCATCCCCGGGCGCGGCCTCGGTGTCATCGTGCTGAACAACTACCCCGGCGACACGGCCGCGCGGCCCGTCG